>DIYZ01000161.1:31699-64092 GCA_002427845.1 Chloracidobacterium sp. UBA6041
GATTTTTCCGACAGACTCCAGCGGGTCTGACCCGCTGGGGACCCCGCACTTGCCCCCGCTAATTGTGTACCAATAAGAACATGCTCAACTAAAGAGCCTGGGTTCAGCTTCGGAAATTTCACGCTCTGGCACCGCTGAATCCATCAGTGCCGGATACTTCTGAAATAGCGGCGCCGGACCAACTACCCGTTGCTCGGTCAATGTAGCCTTGATCTCCAGCGCGTTTACCACCGCCTGGCCGCGAAAGTGGTTGTTCGTGATCACATACGACTCATTCGTTTTCGCGGCCACCTCTTTAATTCTCGTAATCCACGGCTCGAGCTCATCGAGTGAGTAAAGATAGTTGTAGCGGTCGTCGCGTGGGGCTTTTTCCCTGAACCAATCCTGATAATTTCGGCCGTGGAGCCGCACGTATCCGATTTGGGAGGTCACCAAATCCGAGGGCTTGATCGATTTTGAAAACAACGGCTGATCGATATTGCAAATCCCCACCCCCAATTCCTCCAACCATTCGTAAATCTGAGGGTTGTTCCATGAGGAGTGCCTGATTTCCAAAACGAGTGGATAATCCTTAAACCTTCCCAGCAATTTCGTTAGATAAAGGCGGTCGTCGTCGGTATTTTTGAACGACCAGGGAAACTGAATCAGCACTGCGCCAAGCTTTCCTTCCCTCGCCAGCGCGTCCATTCCCTCGCGGACTGCCTGCTCGTCTTCCGCGATGGCTTTGCCGCGTTCATGTGTAAAAACACGGTGGAGCTTTGCCGTAAATACGAAATCCGCCGCGGCGGCGACTCGTCTGGCCCACGACTTGGCCGTCGACGCAGTGAACGGCCGGTAGAAACTGCTGTTGATTTCGATGGTATCGAAGAATCTCGCCAGGTATTCGAGCGGATCAAACTTGCCGCCGGATTTTTCCGGATACACAACGCCTTCCCAGTCTTTGTAAGACCAGCCCGCGGGCCCGACTCGAATCTTCTTTTTCGTTCCCAAGTTGACCAAAGTCTCCATTTGTATGACCGGAAAATGAGCCGCAGATTAACGCCGATTACACTGATCAGAAAAGAGTCGACCAAACCAGTTATCCTGTTGCAGTTTCAATCCGCGTTCATCCCCGTAAATCTGTGGCTCAACTTTCCTTCATTTCCCTCACGATGCGAACTCCGGCCGTCGATGGTATAAACTTGGCATCGATTCTTGATTTCAATTTGCCACAAGGAGAACCCATGCGTCTGACCGAAATGGTTTCGTGCTCTGGTTGAGCGGCTAAGCTGCCACCGAGCTTACTCGCTCAGGTGTTGAGCGGGCTACCACCACAGCCCAAAGACGAGAATGTCATGGTTGGCTTCGACACAGCCGACGACGCCGGAGTGTATCGTCTGAGCGATGACCTGGCGATCGTGCAGACCGTGGATTTTTTCACGCCGATCGTGGACGATCCATTTATCTACGGTCAGATCGCCGCGCTGAATTCCATTAACGATGTTTGGGCGATGGCGGGCACGCCTCGAACCGCATTGGCAATTACCTGTTTCCCAAAGAAGGGAGTGGACCCGGCGATACTCGGCGAGATCATGCGCGGTGGCATGGAGACGTTGAACAAGTATGGCGTGACACTGATTGGCGGGCACAGTGTCGACAACGAGCAGATCATGTTTGGCTACGCAGTAACAGGCGTAATTGATCCGGCCAAAATCGCAACCAATGCCGGCGCGCGGCCCGGCGACGTAGTTATTCTGACGAAACCAATAGGCACGGGCGTGATTTCGACGGGAATAAAATTTGAAAAAACCTCCGGCGAGATCGCTGCCAACTCGGTGGCAACGATGTTGACTCCGGGAAAGTACGCGGCAGAAGCAATGCGAGAGTTTGATGTAAAGGGCGCGACGGATGTGACAGGTTTTGCTCTGCTTGGCCACGCCTGGGAGCTGGCCAAGGCGAGCAAAGTTACGATATTGATCGAACCCAGCGCCGTGCCTGTGCTCGACGGCGCGCTGGAATTGGCGGCGGCAGGAATGCTGACGAGCGCCGATAAGACGAACCGCGAATATGTAGGAAAAGACATTGAAATTGATGAGGCGCTGGACAAAAACCTGGTCAAGTTGTTGTTCGATCCACAAACGGCGGGTGGGATGTTAATCTCGGCTCCGAACGCTCGGGCGGCAAACCTTCTGGCGCGACTGCGGGAAAATTATCCGCAGGCCGAGATAATAGGGCGAGTGGGTGAACCCGCAGAGCATTCGATAGTTGTGCGATGAATTGTTGGCACGGCCGAGTTGTGTTGATTATCGCGAGTCTGTTTTCCGCGGGGCATCGCAAGCTGATTCAAGAGGAACTACTCAACCAGCCATCGAAGATGGCGGCAGAAAGTAGCCCCGGGCGTAAACCCGGGCACCAGTCACTCTAAAGACTCCTGAGCCCGCTTCGGCGGGCGACAGAGGATTTAATAGATTTGCACGCGCCATTTCTATCGCCCCTTCGGGGCTCGGAATTACTTCATTCCGCATACCCCAGGCTTACGCCCGGGGCTACTTTCTTCCGCCTGCTTCGCGGCTCATTGAATGACTGCCGTTTGAGTTGAGCCTTGCGTCGCGGGTATTCTTTAGTATCGGTCACTCTCCGAGGTCTTCAGCTCGTTCCTTCTTTGCAAATTTCTTGTTTGGAAAACTAGTGATGGTCTCCACAACTCAACAAGGCGATGAATCAAGAACGCGCTCGATAACAGATCTTTACCGGAAGGTCCGCGCGCGCACGATGCAGATTGTGGCGCCGCTGGAAACGGAAGACTACGTGATCCAAACGGCGGAATTCATGAGTCCGCCGCGCTGGCACATCGGTCACACCTCCTGGTTCTTTGAGACATTGCTGCAAAAATTCAAACCCGGATACCAGATCTATTCACCAGACTTCCTTTTCTACTTCAACTCCTATTACGAAGGGTTTGGGGCGCGTATCGAGCGCCCCAAGCGCGGCACAAAATCCCGCCCTACTGTTAGGGAGACGGTCGCCTATCGCGATCACGTCGACGAACAGATGCTGGGGCTTTTGGATTCACTCGCCCAACAATCCAACGCGGACACCGTCAGGTCGTTGGTACGGCTGGGCCTCGAACACGAGATGCAGCATCAGGAATTGCTGGTTTACGACATCAAACATTTGCTTTGCGATCAGTATGACGCTCCGATGGAACCCGCGCCGGCACCGTTAGTAAAAGTCGAAGGAATGGCGGACATCGAAGGCGGACTTTTCTGGCTGGGTTACGGCGCCGAGGGCGGTAGCCCGACCCCGGGGTCCCCAGCCGGGCAGCCCGGCTGGGATGGGACGGTAAGGGAGGGCGCGAGTCGCCGCGCTATAGAAAGCGGCGTCAAGCCGCCGCACTCAAAGATTTACGACTTCGCTTTTGATAACGAAAAGCCTGCGCACCAGGTTTTTTTGCAGGATTACGCGCTCGATCGCGCGCTAGTGAGCAACAGGGACTTTCTCGAGTTCATTCGCGACGGTGGTTATCAAGACTTTCGCTGGTGGTTTTCCGAAGGCTGGGAAGTTGTTAACCGGGAGCAGTGGCGCGCGCCGCTTTACTGGGAGCTGCACGACAGCGAATGGATGATTCGCGATTTCTCCGGTTTGCATCCGGTCGAAAGCAAAGCGAACGAGCCGGTCTACCACGTCAGCTTCTACGAAGCTTCTGCGTTTGCGAAATGGGCGGGCAAGCGCCTGCCTACCGAGGCTGAATGGGAAAAAGCCGCGACATTCAATCCCAACAGCGGCGTGCGAAACGATTTTCCCTGGGGCGATGACGCGGTCGATTCATCGAAAACAAATCTGTTTGAGAACGGCCTGTGGACGGTTGCGCCCATCGGAGCTCTTCCCGCCGGGCAAAACAGTTATGGTTGTCAGCAGATGATTGGCGACGTCTGGGAGTGGACAACGTCGGATTACGTTCCCTATCCGGGATTCAAATCTGAGTTTGATGAATACAACGATAAATGGTTCGTCAATCAGAAGGTTTTGCGCGGCGGATCCTTCGCCACGCCACAAAACCATATTCGTTCGACCTACAGAAACTTCTTTCATGCGCACGAGCGCTGGATGATCTCAGGCTTCCGCTGCGCAAAGGACCTGTAACGCAAACTGTTAGTCTGCGTATTTCGGCGGCATTGAGAATCGTCGGCTGTAACGCAAACTGTTAGTTTGCGGTCTGATTGTAGAGTCCAGCCCCGAGTCAACCTAAGAAACAATGCCAACAATACTGAATGATATGGAAGTGAGAGTGCTCGGGTCGCTTGTGGAGAAGCAGGTGACTACGCCCGAATACTACCCACTGACGCTAAACGCACTCACGCTGGCTTGCAATCAGAAGAACAACCGCAACCCGGTCACGGCCCTGACTGAAGACTCCGTGGCGCAAGCTTTGGAAAGTTTGCGCGAGAAGAACCTTGCTTACGTGTTTTATGGCAGCACCAGCCGGGTGCCGAAATACAAACACGTAATGACGGAAGTGCTGCACCTCAACACGCAGCAGTTGGCGTTAATGTGTGTGCTTATGTTGCGAGGCAGCCAAACGCTTGGCGAACTTCGCGGCGGCGCGGCGCGCCTTTATGAGTTTTTCGGGTTGGAAGAAGTTGAGACGACTCTCAATTCCTTAATCTCCAGAGAGCCGGACCTGCTGGTCACGCGGTTGCCGCGTCAGCCCGGTCAGAAGGAAGCGCGCTTTGCGCATCTTCTTTCCGGAGAAGTTGTCGCTGAGGCTCTTCCGCAAACAGAGCGCTCGCCAGAAACGGCCACGCGTTCCAGCCAAGCCGAGAGAGTTTCAAAGTTGGAAGGCGAAGTGGAAACACTCAAGACGAAAGTGGAAAAACTTCGCGAGCAGTTTGAAGGTTTCAAAAAACAATTCGAGTGAGTTGTGCGACTCTATCCACAGATTTCGCAGATGACGCAGATTAAACAGAAACAGTTAGACTAAAAAACTGTTGCAGGCTGTCCTAGTTGAATCCGGTAATCTGCGTCATCTGCGAAATCTGTGGATAAACCAACGGAATTGCACGGCTAGGCCGGTGTTTCACTTGTGCAACGCCGCGGTCTCTGCGTTATAATTTCCTTCCCATGAATCTCGAAATATTTCACCCAGCAGTGGCGCGCTGGTTTGCGAAAAGCTTTCCCGCAGCGACCCCGCCACAAGAACAGGCATGGCCGGCGATCAAAGAGCGCAGGAATGCTCTGATTGCTGCCCCCACCGGTTCCGGTAAAACTCTGGCCGCTTTTCTTGCCGCCATTGATGACCTGGTGCGTCTCGGCGTTGACGGAAAACTCGATGACACGACTCACGTGGTTTACGTTTCCCCACTCAAAGCGCTGAGCAACGACATCCAACGCAATCTGCAAATTCCGCTGGAGGGCATTCAGCAGGAACTGCGCAATTTGGGTTTGCCGGAGGTCAATATCCGCACGCTTGTTCGTACCGGCGACACTCCGGCAGCCGAGCGCACGGCGATGACTAAGCGGCCGCCACATATTGTCGTGACGACGCCGGAATCGCTCTACATTCTCCTGACCAGCGAAGGTGGCCGCCGCATGCTGCAGACGGCGCGCACGCTCATTCTCGATGAAATTCACGCTGTGGTTGGCGATAAGCGCGGTTCACATCTGGCGCTTTCAATGGAACGGCTGGAGCAACTTGTAACCCCACATGAAACTGACAACTCGAAACTCGAAACTCGTAACTCGAAACTGATCCGAATTGGCTTATCTGCCACCCAGCGTCCTATCGAGGAAGTCGCGCGTTTCCTGGTCGGCACGGCCAACATTGACGCCGCCGGCACTCCCGATTGCGCCATCATCGACAGTGGACACACTCGCCGCCTGGATCTGGCGATTGAACTCCCGGAGTCGCCATTGCAAGCCGTGATGTCTGGTGACGTCTGGGATGAAGTTTACGATCGCCTGGCCCAGTTGATCCGCCAACATAAAACTACGCTGGTGTTCGTAAACACGAGACGCCTGGCCGAGCGCGTCGCTCGCCACCTGGGCGAACGAATCGGTGATGAAAATATCGCGGCGCATCACGGCAGTCTGGCGCGCGAACAGCGTCTGGCCGCCGAACAGCGTTTGCAAGCCGGTGAACTAAGCGCGCTGGTCGCCACGGCTTCGCTGGAACTGGGTATCGACATCGGCGATGTCAATTTAGTTTGCCAGCTTGGTTCGACGCGTTCGATATCCAGTTTTCTGCAACGCGTCGGGCGTTCAAATCACACCGTGGCGGGTTTTCCCAAGGGCAGAATCTTTCCGTTGTCGCGCGATGAGCTGGTGGAGTGCGCCGCGATAATCGATTCCGTGCGCCGCGGCGAGCTCGATCGTTTGGAACTGCCCGAACAGCCACTCGATATTCTTGCGCAACAGATCGTAGCGGCTTCGGCGCCTGAGGAATGGACTGAAGACGCGCTTTTCCAGATGGTCCGCCGTGCCTATCCCTATCGCAAACTCGAACGAGAACAGTTTGATTCAGTCATTCGCATGCTCGCCGAAGGGTTTTCGACGAAGCGCGGGCGGCGCTCCGCTTACCTGCATCACGACGCCGTGAATCAGCGAATACGCGGGCGACGCAATGCGCGGCTCTCTGCAATCACTTCGGGGGGCGCGATACCTGACACCGCGGATTATGCAGTTGTACTTGAACCCAGCGATCTGGTGATCGGCAGTGTGAATGAAGACTTCGCCATCGAGAGTTTGCAGGGCGATATTTTTCAACTGGGAAATACTTCCTGGCGCGTGTTGCGCGTGGAACAGGGCAAGGTGCGTGTCGAAGATGCGCACGGCCAACCGCCTTCGATTCCCTTCTGGCTCGGCGAAGCCCCGGCGCGTACGCATGAACTCTCGGTTTCCGTATCTCGTCTGCGCGAAGAAGTAGCGAACCGAATCGATGCCAGTACTCCCCGCGGTACCGAGGTGGTTATGGAAGACCCGACGGTCGGCCGTGACAATGGTCATTCAGCAATGACGAGTGATGATGCAGATCTGCCTGCCTCGATCAATCTCGAACCGGCGATTAAATATTTGACCGACGACGTCGGCATCTCGCGCGCGGCGGCCGAACAGATTGTCGAATATCTCGCGGGGGCGAAAGTTGTACTGGGCGTCATGCCTTCGCAGGACAATATCGTGCTCGAACGTTTCTTTGACGACAGCGGCAGCATGCAACTGATCGTGCATTCGCCCTTTGGCAGCAGGCTGAATCGCGCCTGGGGACTGGCGTTGCGGAAACGTTTTTGCCGCAAGTTTAATTTTGAATTGCAGGCCGCCGCCACCGAGGACGCGATCGTTCTTTCGCTTGGTCCCACACACAGCTTTCCGCTCGAGGACGTATTTCACTATCTCAACTCCAGGAGCGTTCGGCAGCTCTTGTGTCAGGCGCTCCTGGACGCGCCCATGTGGAACATTCGCTGGCGTTGGAACGTGACGCGGGCGCTGGCGGTTTTGCGTAGGCGCGGCGGCAAGAAAATTCCCGCGCAATTGCAGCGCATGGATGCGGAAGATTTGCTGACCGCAATATTCCCTGACCAACTGGCCTGTGCTGAGAACCTGGGTGGTGGTGAACGCGAGATTCCCAGTCATCCGCTGGTGGATCAGACGGTGAAAGATTGTTTGGAAGAAGCGATGGATGTTGACAGCCTGGAAAGGCTGCTGACATCGATTGAACGCAACGAGAAACATCTTTTCGCTCGCGACGTGATCGAAGCTTCGCCGTTGGCGCAAGAGATACTCAACGCGCGCCCGTATGCCTATCTCGACGATGCGCCGCTCGAGGAACGACGCACGCGCGCCGTGTTTCAGCGTCGCTGGCTGGATCCGGAAACCGCGCAGGACATGGGCAAGCTGGACCAGGGCGCGATCGATCGCGTGCGCGATGAAGCCTGGCCTCGCGTTGAGAATGCGGATGAATTGCACGATGCGCTGGTCGAGTTGGGCTTTATCACTGAGCTGGAAGGCGCCGACTGGCAGGAGTTCTTCGCTGAACTCAGAAACGATCGGCGCGCCGCTGTGCTTCGACTTAATCATGGGACTGCGGGCGCCGCGCCCGCAACGGCGGGGAAAATTCATCCGGCAATTGAAGGCGAACTATCCACGAGAGCGGGCGAGACGCCCGCAACGCCAGCGCAGGTTCCTCCCCCAGAAGGCGGCATTGCCACGAGTGCGGGCGGGGCGCCCGCGGTCCCAGTGAACAAGTTGAGTCTTTGGGTCGCCGCTGAACGGCTTCCTCAATTACAAGCTATCTACCCGTCCGCGTCACTCGAGCCGCCAATCGCAGCGCCGGAAAGTTTTGCGCAAGTCGCCTGGAATTTCGAAGACGCGCTGGTGGAAGTACTGCGCGGCCGCCTGGAAGGGCTGGGACCTGTAACAGTTGAGAGCCTCGCCAAATCATCTGGCTTGACTAAAAACGAAATTGAACGGGGGTTACTTAAGCTCGAAGCAGAAGGCTTTGTGATTCGCGGGCAGTTCACGCCAGGCGCAACAGAAACTGAATGGTCGGCACGTCGCCTGCTGGCGCGTATTCACAGTTACACACTTAATCGCCTGCGACAGGAAATCGAGCCGGTAGCGACCGCCGATTTCATGCGTTACCTGCTCGCCTGGCAAAAAGTCGCACCCGATCACCAGATGGAAGGACCGGAAAGTGTGCGCGCCATCATCGAACAGTTGGAAGGTTTTGAAGCGCCTGCCGCAGCCTGGGAAGGAGAGCTGCTGCCAGGGCGGCTGGCGGAATACGATCCTGCATGGCTTGACGCGTTATGTCTTTCGGGAGAAGTCGTATGGGCCAGACTGACTCCGCCAGCGGTCCCGTCGCCCGCGGCGCGCGCGGCCGCTTCTGAAAACGGAGTTGAGAGGTCGCGCGGCGCGGCTCCAGTGCGCAACACTCCAATAGCGCTGATGCAACGCAAGAATTTCGCTATCTGGAACTCAGTGTTTCCTGCGCCTTCACTAAGCGAAGTGGAATTCTCAACTACCACACGCGCTGTCTATGATTTTATGGCGACCCGCGGCGCTTCCTTTTTTACGGACATCGTCGAAGGTACAAAACTCCTGCGCAGCCAGGTCGAGGAATCGTTGGCCGAACTGGTAGCGAATGGCCTGGTAGTTTCCGATAGCTTTGCGGGCCTGCGCGCGCTCCTGACGCCGGCAAGCCGCAAGACACAAGCAGCGGCCAAACGGAAACACCGTCAAGCTGTCTATGAAATGTCCAGTGCCGGTCGCTGGTCGTTGCTGCAACGGAGTGCCGGGAGCGCAGACATCTTGTCTGCAACGGCGAAGCATAGCCTCGAACGTAATCAGGAGGCGGTGCCGGAAAGGCAGAGCCTTTCCGCACTGGAAGGCGGCAGAGCCGCACGGGGCAGTAACCCGACACCGGGGTCCCCGGCCGGGCAGCCCGGCCGGGGTGGGGCGGTTAGGGAGGGCGCAGCTAACGATCCCGAAGCTGCCGAGAAGATTGCGCGCATACTGCTCAAACGTTACGGCGTTGTATTCAAACGGCTGCTCGAACGCGAAGGCATCGCGCTGCCCTGGCGCGTGCTGCTAAGGATTTACCATCGTCTGGAAGCGCGCGGCGAAATTCGCGGGGGACGTTTTGTGGCCGGAATTTCCGGCGAGCAATTTGCGCTTCCGGAAGCTGTCGGTATGTTGCGCGCAATTCGCCGCACTCGCACTACGACCGAGGAAATGTTTGGGGGGGGGCCCCCCCCGCCGATTGGTGAAGGCGAATTCCAGACCGGGGCAGCAGCAGAAATTCAGGAGAGTCTGATCTCCGTGAGCGCGGCCGATCCGCTTAATCTCGTCGGCATCATCACGCCCGGTGGGCGCATCACCGCACACACGTTAAATCGCGTCCTCTATCGCAACGGCGAACCTGTTGCTGTGTTGGAGTCAGGTGAAACGCGCTTCCTTGTTGAGCTAAGCCGCCCGATGGAATGGAAGGCCAAGAGCGCGTTGCTGCGGAAAGCTACACCGCCGCAGCTTCGCACCTATCTGCGCCGCCCGGCGTGAACCAATCCCTCTCCAGTCAAGGACGAACTGGAACTGGAACTCACGTGATTCAAGCACCGCGTGAAAGGAGCTTCCTCGTCGAGCTGAGCCGCGCAATGGAATGGAAAGCGAAGAGTGCGCTCATGCGCAAAGTTACACCACCGCAACTACGAGCTTACCTGCGGCAACCTGCGTAATCGAATCAATCACTTTAACAACGCCACAATGATCATCTCGTAAGGCAGGCCTCCTTCGGAATACTCCTCGTGGCCCTGAAGGCCGCTGGCGACTGCATAAACCTCATTCAGGTTCACGCGTGGAATACCCAAGACATGCAGCTTGTCGCCCTTTTTCATTGTGGCGACCTTGTCGGCGGGTAGGCTGCCCTTCACAAAAATCATGCGTCGCGGTTCTTCCGTTAAGGGATCGGCATTGGCCGGGGCGCCGGCGTTGTAAACATTTGCGAGGACAATGTAGCCGTCGCCCACGTCTTTCGGGTTGCCAGTTAACCTCATCTCGAATTCCGCATAGTTGTAGCCAGCCTTGTTGCTGGTGATCATGATCGCCGTGTTGGTCTCAGTAATCGTGCCGGGACGTTGCTCATAAGCACCGAAGGCTTTATCGGCAGAGTAACCGCGGAACTCGTTTGACTGATCGGCAATCGGAAGAAATGAATCGAGACAATTAAAGTTACCAAACTGCGCTACTGGATGAAATTCAAAGATATGGTCGGGATTTGTGTTTGTGGGCACTGGAACTGTCTGGCCCTGAATCTGATCGTCACTACCGGGATGTTCAAACCACAGCCGCCAGACGCCGACAATGGGAACAGCCTGCCCGGCGGTAGTCTGCATCAGGAATTTAAAAGTGTCGTTCTCTCGCTTGCCATTGATGATCTCCGCCACCATCGGCAACTTCACGACGCTGTCGCGGCCTGCGATGTGAACGTCCCCATCCTCAGAGCCGCTGCCGATGGGATTAGGAGTGTTGTGGTGTTTGTCTACTCGAAAGGTCGTGGGGATGGTCGCCTGGTCCTTGTACTTCTTCACGAAGCCTTTGGTGAGCGCCACTGTGATGTCGGCACGACACACCAATGGCGATAGGAGCAACGTGGCGACAAACAGAGATACTTGGAATCTTTTTAGCGGCTGCATTTTTGCTCTCCTTTGGGACTACGCCCGCGGGCCCTTTGCGTCCTGTTTTTCTGGTTTCTTTGAAGCTTCATCTGGTGATTTACCTGCAAAACGAACGTTCATAAACTTGTTCAGCAGATCAAACCAGAAGGGCGCGCCCATTGACAGCGCCAGCACAGTGAGGAGCCACCCCAGCAACGTGCTCCACCCGAGGTTCTCTCGAAATGAACCGTGCCAGCCAAGCATCTGTCCCAGGAGGTCGCGTTCTCTGTCTGACAACTGATTGCCTTCATTTCTGGTTACGGTGGGGTTGGTGGGGTCGTCTTCATCCTTATACTCTACAGAGACAGTGGGCCGCGGTTTCTGCGCCCTGACCTTTGCTTCTTCCACTACGGCGGCGCGGAGCACGGGATCAGTCCACAGTTGACGCCCGATGTGGATGGTATCGGCATTTGCAAACAATGTCAGAGCTAGCGCAATTACCAGAGTCCAAATTTGAGTTCTGCGTTTGTACCATCCGGTAACCCGATCCATGGCATCATTGAACCAACCCTCGATTGCGTTTTGCGCGGTCTCGAGCTGTTCGTTTGAGCGTTGCACCAGGGCCAGTACGCTCTTCTTTACGTTTCCTTCCGGTAAGTCCTTCGCGCCCGTTTCAAGATCTTCGTACTTCACGACTCCAGGTTTTGCTGCAGTCAGTAGGTCGGTAACTATCGCCGCAAAGGTGCGCGGCGATATGTAAGTTGGGTGGTTCTTATCATGCTTAATGCTGGTTAAAAGGGGATGCTCGTAAAAAGCAGTCCAAAAAGCGTCGGGGCTGGCATTGGGTTTGGTAGGCTGCTTCTCGAGAAGTTGGTGAATTCCTTTCTCGAGCATTTTTCCGCGTCTCTTGGTTATGGCGGCCACCCATTCGTTTGCCGCCGTGCAGAGAATCGAGAGTAACAAATAGACAAAGACCAAACCGATGATGACGTCAAGAACAGTTGAGTTGAATAGTCCCATGATGCCTCCTGAGGATTTGGGACCGCGTAAGGCGGAAGATTGTGAATTGAGGATGGAGACACGAGAAATCTCTGTCCCGGAAAGTTATGCGCCAAACTTCACTTGCAGCACCTTAATATTACATTGCGAGGGAAAACACAAGATTCTTATACACGAGGAGATCGAAGTCCCATGTTCCAACTCCAAAATCCAAAGCCCGGTATAGCAAGATGAGATTGCCTTGAAAATGGGGATGACTTATCAAACCTGCCAGATTCGCTCTCGTGACAGAGACCTTGGACTTGGGACTTTTGGACCGTGGTGACTAGACCGGATTCAGCATTACAATCTCCGCTCGCTCGCGAGTGGAATCAAGAAATGCATCCGTGTCGGATTCAATCTTCGCCTCGGTTAATATCTTTTCAATATCGCCATGCGCTTCTTCAAGAGTCGGTACGATCCGACCGGGGGCGCGGCTTCTCAGGCGCGGCACATAAACGTCTTTGTAGTAGTCAGCAATCTCTTTTTGGGTAATCACAACAAAGTTGCGAAAACGGAAGTCGAGATACTTCTCAATCCTCTCCCGCTGATCCAAAATTTCGGCAAGCTTATCGCTGGTCAGACCCACTTTCAGCAGCCGCTGTTGAAACTCTGCCTGCGAGGGAAACTCTTTGACCAGCTCATCCCGTTCATCGCTAATCTCTTTGTCAGTCGGCGCCAGCGTCGGAAGTTTCTCTGCCTCCTGCAAAATGAGTCGCTGGTCAATGATTAAACTCAAGGCGCGATTCAGGTCCTCCGATTTCGGGTTATCGAGGGGCGTGTTTGGTTGCAGTGCCAGTTGCCAGAGAAGATCGGAATAAGTAATCAAACATACCTCACGACACTCCTGCAGGACGCCGGCATTCACGGTTGCGACCATCTTGTCGACCACCTGCTGCGCGCGCGCGCCGCCAGTGAGCAGTGAGCAGTGAGCAGTGAGCAGTAATAAGACAAAAAGCAATCGGCAGACGGCAGACGGCAGGACTGACCCGGTCCAGTTGTTCATTGATCTTAATGGCTTAATTATCATCTTCTTACTTCCTTCTTGCTCCTACTTGCTGCTCACTGCCCACTGCCCACTGCTCACTGCTCACTGTTTTAGAACGTCTGCGTAAAGCGGAAATGAAGCTGTGTTCGTTTGAGACGGTAGATCGCCGGTGTACCGTCGAAGTCTCCGGTCGGGCCACGCTGCGGAATTAGAAACTCGGGCGGATTGAGCAGGAAGCCATAATCTATCGCCAGCGCGCCACCGAATGGCGTTTGAATTCTGAAACCAAGACCCACGGTGTTAGTCCAGTGTGCGCGCAAATTTGCGGCGTTTATTGCCGCCAGCACATCACCAGGCGGCACGGGCGTATTGTCTTTCTTGCCAAATAGATCTCCTACGCGCCGAAACACGTTGCCGCCGTCGTAAAAAGGAACTGCCTGAAGGGCCTTCGTTACCGGTATGCGAGCCTCAAGATTGAGTACTGCAAGCGCATTGCCGCCGACCGGAACTGTAAACGGATTCAACCCCACCACTTTCTTATTTTGATCGAGAAATGGACCTTGAGGAATTATCACCTGGCGCGGACCGGCTTCCTCGAAGTTGAAGCCGCGGAGTGTAGTAGAACCGCCGGCGAAAAATCTTTCACTGATCGGCAGGGTACGATCTATTTCATCTATCGTGCCGGCTATGCCGCCGCGGTCACGCGGGTTGAAGAGATTTGCCAAACCAAGCGTTGTGTTTCCGGCAAATACTGTCCCCCGCAAACCATTCACTTTGTAATAACGACGATAAGTGGCCTGCAACCTATTGAAGGAAACGTTGCCGCCCAACTGGCGCAAGGCGACAGCGTAATCGACATTGAAGAAGTCACCGCGCGTCGCATCCAACTGATTGTAGCGGCAGATCTCTCCGGGCGCGCCGACTTCCGCCTCGTCTTTGCTGCGAACCTGGCCCAGGAAGCCCCGCTCGCATCGTTCGCGAGTGTCGCGGACGTAAGAAGCTCCAAACCGGGAAAGGCGCACGGCGCGATCGGGTTGCAGGATCGGTTTCACCAGCAGGCTCTGAAGATTGAAGAGCCGCACGTCTTCGTAACTATAACGCGCAAAAAAGATCGAATGCGTTTTGGGGTTGATTATTCGTTGCGTTTCAATCGTCGCGGTAAAGCGATTGATGGTCGGCTCCTTTACTTTGAGCCCAAACTCATCGAGCGGATTTCCTTTGTTATCGAGTCGCTGCACGATACCCAGCGTTCCCCGATCGATTGCCGAGCGGAAAAATCGAGTTACCGTGGAATCGCGCTGGTATTCCACCGACAAGGCCAGCGGCGCAAACTGCTTTTCTCCGTACCGGGCAAATCGCGGATCAAGATATTCAAATCGCAGCCGCTGCTGCTGCCGGCTGGCGCGGAGACGCATAGCTCCCTGCCGCAGCTTATTCATCAAATTAACATTGCTGATTTCCAACAGACCCAGCGCGCCGGTGTCGGTGGAAAAGCCGCCGCCATAGTCCATTACCCGTGGCTTCTTTTCCTCGACGTCGATAATCACGTCGCGCCGCTTGAAACCAGAGGCTGTTTCACCGGCAGGGTCGGTGCGAATGATCACTTGCCGGTAAGCATCAGTAAGATAGAGTTCTCTTTCGCTGTCGGCAATTCGATCCGAACGCAGCACGTCGCCCTCGGCAATAGAAATCGCACGGACGATCGCATCGCGTTTTGTGCGTTGCGTCTTAGCGCTGCCGGTTACGCCGTTTACAATGATGCGATTGATGTAAACCTTATCGCCTTCATTCGTGATCGAATAAATTAGTCTTACCTGTTCCTCTTCGCCTTTTTTCGGCAGCTCAACGATGGAAAAGTCCATTTGCGCATTTACATAGCCTTCGCGCGCGTAAAGCGCCAGCATGCGCTCGCCATCCGCACGCGCCTGTGAACGCGAGTAAGGAGCGTCGATGACTGTTTTCAACTCATCGCGCAACCGTTGATCGGTATAAATCTTATTGCCGCGAACTTCCGCACCGGCGACGCGCGTCAACGGACCTTCAGTAACCTGGAAAGTGACGATCAGACTTTCGCCATTGAGCGAAACGCCCTGCAGCACATCGACGTGCGCGCGACGATAACCAATATCGCGCATGTAGGCTTCGATGGTGCGCCTGTCCTGCTCCAGGAGCGTCAGGCTGGTGTAGCCGCGACCATATCCAACCAGGGGAATGAGTCCAAGGGCGCTCGCTTTCTGGGTTCGCAGATCGGCGGCAACATCGGCGAACGTCAGCTTGTTAGTGCCGGTGATGCGAATGTCAGTGAGCTTGAAGCGGCGTCCCCGTTCAATGTCATACCGTATCTCTACCGTGCGGCCACTGAGTGTCTCCGGATTCAAAGTTTCACACGTCGCCGCGGTGCCGTTCGTTCCGAGCTCCGGCGCCGGCGGCGTCACGGTGCACACGGGTGTGACCTCAGTAAAGAAATAGCCCTGCTCCTGAAGCTTATTACGCAGCCGCCGGGCCCCTTCAATAATCGCTGATTGGTCGATGTTGCCTTCGCGCTTCACGGGCAAAAGCTCGCGCGCCGTCTTTTCATTCATCGGATAATCTTTGACGACGACAGTGACCTTTGGACCAACCGCACCGGTTAAGTTTATCGTTATCTGATTTCGCTCCGCATCGCGCTCGACTCGCGCGTCTGCAAGCAAAGGAGCAAGGTATCCCAGGTCGATTAAGGACTGACGAATTAGCTTGATGTCCTGTCCGAGTGCTTCGCGGGTGAAGGACGCACCCGGTTGCAGTTGCAATGACGGCTTAACCGCCGTTGCGTCAAATCCGGTGATATTGATATTGAACGACTCGACATGCGACTGTTCGCCGGGAACGATGCGATAAGTGACCGTAGCGCGCGTTCCGCTCGGATCCAGTTGTTCAGACGGCTCAACCAAGGCATTGAAGTAGCCACGGTCGCGCAGGAAGACCTGAAGCTCGTCGGAATTGTGCAGAATTATCTGCTTGGAAAGCCTGGTGCCCGGTTGAGTCAGATTAACGCGCGCGCGCAACTCGTCCTCTGTAATCGGCGTGCCCGCGGGAGGCGTTAGTTCAAACTTGACGTCGCCAATTTGGACCTGCCGCTGAATGACGAATCGCAAGCGAACAGGCCCCTTCTTGCCGGGCGTAGTCTCAAACACTTCGATGCGTGCGTTTGCCACTCTTCCCGATTCGAACAAGGCCTGAAGCGAGTCGCGTATACCGACGGCAGAGTATTCGGTGTTTGGTGCAACGCGAAGTATCGAGAAGAACTCGGCCTCGGCCGCCGGGTCGGCGGGCGACCCCTCAAAGGTAATTTCAATTGAGCTGATTAGCCGCCCTTCATAATCGTCGGGAGTCGAACTTGCCTGCGCTGTCACACCGGCAACGAGAACAGCGACCATAAGAAACGCGCCTGAGAGAAAGCGTTGGGCTGCAACAGTGGCGCTCCCTGGCCATGATCTTCGCAGTTTGGTCGCGCGTCTGCCGGCAGCGAACCGCAAAGCATCCGCAAAGAAACGCAAAGTTCGTTGGCTTAAGTAAGCGCAGGGCGTCTTATGCCTGCGCTCTTCTGATTGCCAGTGATTGTGACTCCCTGCTTCTGCCTGGCCCATCACTCAAAACCGTTTTCTGAACCTAATCTCAAAACTAAAATTGTCGTTCCGCGCGGTTAACCTCCGCGTGGATGCCTGTTCATACTGCGCAATGAAAAACAGCCGGTCGGAAACTCGGTACTCGAGCGCCAATATTTGATTGGGGTCTGACGTAACGTTGGTCGAGTAGGTAACCGTCAGGTCTTTGTTGATTCTCTTCCCGACTGTTAAGCGCGCCGCCGGCGTCGAACCGCGGCCGCTGATTACCGGATTGATCTCAAAACGGGTTAGCCCGAAGAGCCGGTTCGTAGCGCGTTGCGCGGGAGCATTGATAAGCGCGTCGGTTAACAGGCTCGTCGCGGTTCCCAGGCCCGATTGAGAAAGTATCGAGGTGCTTGTATCACCGCTTGCGAGCTGGCCGGTGGTGATCAGGGAAACCACATCAGCCTGCGGCAACGCTGGTTCAGAGCTGACAATGGCTTGAGGTTGCGAGAGTGGCCCATTGAGTCCAACCGTCACCCGATAACCCCGAATCTGCGACTCGCCCTGAATGTTGATTATGGGATCAGCATCGCGCTGCGGCGGTAAATCCATCAAGGCGCGCGTTATCTCATAACGATCATTACGGAAATTCAGCGTGCCGCTGGTGGCCGTAATTCTTCCGGAGATTACCGGGTCCTTCACGGGACCGTTAATCTGCAAAGAAACCGAGCCGACGAGATCCGCCAGATTGTTTCTTACGACGAGCGCGTTGCGGCCTTCTACGCGTAAGTCGCTAAACAAAGCCGCGCGCGTCAGCTCGATCTCCGGGCCTTCTTCGATCGATTCCTGACGCCGGAAATTAATGAGGTCGGCAAGCTCGATGTCCTCGGTGTATTCAGTTCGCCTGACATTAACGACACCGCCGACTAGTTGCTCGCGCGCCGACCCTTTGATCTCGAGATCGAGATCGGCTGTGGTACGGAAGTTCTCCGGAAACGGCACCGTCACATCATTGCCGTGAATATTCAAAAGGAAACGAGAGAGCGTAAAGCCTTCGAGCAGCGCACCCCCGGTAACCGAAACGCGGCCACCACCCATCGTGCCTGTTAGCGAATCAATTTGCGCCTGGTTAGAACTGAATCTCACCAGCGACTTGAGATTCGAAATGGTCCAACGTTCATTTTCCAACAACAATGACACTGAGCCTCCCGCAACCGACGCCGTGCCGTTGAGTCGCGGAAGCTCGTAGGTTCCGGTTACGCGCACGGCCACGTCCGCCGTACCGGACGTGAAAACGTCGGGAGACAAGCCATTCAGGACCCGGAGATTGAGCTGCCCGTCTACAGTCATGCTTTGCCTGCCTTCAGGACCGACTGCGAGGGTCCCACCCAGAGTGACATTCGTGCCGGGACCGGTGAACTGCGTTTTCTCAAAAGCTATTTCCTTCGGCGAGAAACGCACGATCAAAGGTGACGTAGCGTTGAGCTGAACGTCTTCAACTCTGAAACTGAGAGCGGTCAAGTTTGCCGTTCCCTCCAAACCGCCGGCGGAAAAGTAGCCGTCTTCGTCGAGAAGATTGCCGCTAGCCTTGAGCGCGCCGGTTGCCAGTCCCGAGATCTTCACGGTGGTTTGCGGCAACACCATCTTTAGCAAGGTTGTCAGGTCAGCGTTGTTCAAAGTGGTCTCGACATTGGCGGCCAGCTTGTCGCTGCCAAAATTTATTTGTGCCGCAATCGCTTGCGATGGACCAAACAGGCCAGTCGTAAGCGTTATATTGAGTTGCTTGTTCTCAGTTCTTCCGACCAATGCCAGTGTGCCGGCGGGACGGCCGTTAATCGTTACGTCTTTTCCCTGTCCATCAAAAGTAATTTGGTAAGCAGAGAAATCGGACTCCGATAAGTTTCCCACCACGTGGGCGTTAAAGTCCGCGGTGCCGGTCACGGTTGAAAGTCCGGGGCGATTGGTAAGCGCAAACAAACGACTAAGCTGCACTCCTTCAGCGCGTCCCTGAAGGTCAAATGCTTTGCTGATCGTGTCATAGGTGCCGCCGGCAACTATGTGACCGGCAGTAAGCCGCGCGTCGATGTTTTCAATACTCACTTTCGAACCGTTGAAAGTCGCGCGCGCGACCATGCCCTCCAGTGGTTCACCGGCTAAGCGGCCGGGACCAAAACGCAGATCGGCGCTGCCAACCATTGCCTTTGGTATACCGGTAATTTTTATCTGGCCGGAGGCATCGGCCTGTGTATCCGCAAACTGAGCGCGCGTTGATTTGCTAAGCGGCAGCGCCGCAATTAAGTTGCCGGCGTTGATGCGATCCAGCGTGGCATTAAACTCGGTGTTGTTTTCGCCGGTGCGCGGACCGTCGAGCGTAAACTGCATGCCGCCGCCATCTTTCTCGGTCAAACGTCCATCCGCAATGCGGAGCTCGGCGGCCGTCATCGTCACAGTGGCTGACAACGAACCAAGATCGTTTCCGTTAACCAGTAGCGAACCAAGCGCCACCCGGCCATTGATATCGGGGTCACTCAGTTTTCCTTTTAATGTTCCGTTGAACGCCAACTGGCCGCCCAGCTCAATGCCATAACTGTGCATTTGTTCTTCAACTTCGGGAAGCAGTCCGGATGAAATCAAAACCGTTTGCAGCTCGGTGGCGTCGGATGAATTCAGATCAACCTGAAGATTGGAATCGCCGGAAAAGGAGAACTGTCCGGTGGCTTTGAGCTTCGTAGCGAGCGTGTGCAGATCAACCTGGTCTATCTGAAACAAACCGCGGTTAGCGCGTAACGCCACTACACCGGAAAGCGGCACGCGACCGTTGTCCGCACCAGACGCATCGGCAGTGAAGTTGCTGGTTATTGTTCCCGAAGCCTGTTTGAAATCAGTTCCCGGAAAGGCGATGTCGATCGTGCCATTAGCTTTTCCGGAAAGTGGCACGGCCGCGCCCGCCAGGGCTGTCAATGGACCGGAAACTTCCAGGTCGCTGAAGGCGCCATTGATACGCGACGTGCCGCCCCTCGAGACGGCTATCCGCGCGTTTCCGTTAGCGCGCCCCCCAAAGATGTTGCCCTCGAAGTTGTTCAGCTGAATTTCGCTGTTAGTCGCAACCAATTTGGCGCTGGCCTGGCCCATGTTCATTTGACCCATCACGCCGCCGCCAATACTCAGATCCGCGCTCGCGCGATAACGGCCCGAAGGCTCGACGACGAAGACGGGCTTAGCGAGCTTCACGTTTTCCATCTGGCCGTCAGCGAGCTTGACTGTGCCGGCGTTGATGTCAGCGGTCGAACCTTCGATGCGACCGGCGCGAATCGAGAGACGCGCGCCCGCAATGTTAATGCTGCCAATCTCGGCGCCGGCAGCGTTGGTTCCACCAACCTGTACTTCTTTAACGACAACACTCGTGACACCGTCACGACTGACGATGTCAACGTTATTTGCAGTGACCCCATTTACCTTGGCGCCGGATGCCAGGATCGTCCCGGCTTTCACTTTCGCGGCTGTTGCGGTCGTGACTTTGTTCTCGCTGCGCAGACGCAAATCCGACGCGGTCAATCCGTTTGCTCGCGCGCCTGAAGACGACAAACTTCCGGCACTAAACTGGCTCGACGACGCGGTAAGCACGCCGTTGTGCATCTCCGCCCGCGCATCCTGAAGTATCAACCCCGTGATCGTCGTTCCGTAACTTCTTTCGGCGGTCGCGCGCAACTCGCCGACCCAGCGGAAATCCGATCCCGTGCCCATCACGCCACCGACCAGTTGCACGCTATTGAGTTGAAAATCGCCGGCGCTCAGAAGTGCGGCGACCGCCTTTCCGTTGAGGTTATAGCTCTTTCCCTGCCCGGTTCCGCCGGCGGTAACATTCAAACCTTGCAGGCGCAGGCCGTCAGCCGCCAGCGCGTCAGATTTAATACTGCCTTCAACTTTGTAATTGTCGCCCTCGCCGGAAACCACTCCCGCGAAGTTGCCGCTCCCGCGCAAGGTAGTGCCGGATTGAAGCACGTCGGAAAGCTGCGTGAGGTCAACCGTAGACGTGATGTTCATCTGGTATCGCAGCGCGCGCCAGTCGTCCATTGTTCCCTGGAGATGCGCTTCCGCGACGGGAGATTTCAAAACAAGTTCTTGAATCTCGGCTCGTGTTTCATTCACTCGAACACGCGCCTGAAGGTCGATGTCATTAATCGGCCGACCATCATAGGTGAACGTGGAATTCGAGAACGCGAAAGTTACTGGATGCATCCGGCTCTCGACCGGTGCGTTGGGGTCTTCCGGCAGAACTGTTGTTGCGAGGTTTCGCGCTTCACCGGAGATTTCGTGCCGCGCATCTCCGTAATGAATGATGCCGCTCTTGATCTCGATATTAGCAGCGGTATAAGCAAATAGGATGCGACGGTTCGTTTCCGGTGGGGGAATGTGAATGTTGCGAAAATTCGAGCCGCCCTGTTCGTCAAATGTTACCCATGCTTCAAGTCCTTCAATCTTCAGATCCTTTAGATTGATATTGCGGTTCAAACTTAGAGCATAGAGGTCTTCAACGCGTATCGTTGCGAGCATGCGATCGATCTTACCGAGCTTCTCTCCTGTCTTGGCGTCGTAGAGTTCCAGGTCCAACATCTCCACGGTTTGCGGCGGGAAGGTGGTATGAAAATCCTTAATCTCCGCGCGGATGCCATACTTCGAAAATGTATCTTTGATTTGACCGGCAACGTAGCGGTCTACATAGCCAAGTCGGTAAACAATAAGAATGAGCAGAATCAACGCCACGACACCAACCGCCGCCGCAATCGTCGCAATAAAAATATTGCGTTGGTTGAGAAAACGACGACGCCGGCCCTGCGGAGTTACCGGATGAGGACTTTGGGCATCGCGTTCAGCAATTGCTTCCGCGACAGGCGGAAGTGGTTCATCCGTCTGCGACTGGAGGGCCTCGCGGATCTCTTTCTCTCCACCGGAAGAAGGAGTGGATGAAGGAGTCGACGAAGAAGACGAATCTCTCCCTGAATCGTTATCGCGATCGTCTAAACTCATAACAACCGGTCGCCATTGTGGCCTGAAAGTAGTTTTTCTAGGACAGGCATTCCTGCCTGTCACCAGTCTCGAAAAAAGCGACAGACAGGAATGTCTGTCCTACTGTACTTCACAATGGGAGAGGGAACCCTAAAAAGCTAAAGGAACAACATGAGAGAGAGTTTCTTGGATCCAAAGCTCGCGATCCACGATTGAACGCCAGATGGCAACTTACCTCAGGTGCGTTGCTCTCTCTTTTCCGGCAGAGGTTGTTTTTGTTCCACCGGCGAATCTTTGAGATGCGCGGGCTGCCCCAAGGGGACATTGCCAACAACCTCAAGCGCGAAACCTTCGAGGGCTGCCACTTTTGGGGGATGGTTCGTTAATAATAGTATACGACGCAGGCCCAGGTCATGAAGGATTTGCGCTCCGACTCCGTAGTCGCGGTCCACTCCGTAACCTGTTTCCAGACTCGCTTCACGCTTGCTAACGTTTTGTTCCTGCATTACCGCGTAAGTGCGCAACTGATTCACGAGATCAAGACTATGCTCGCGCTGGCGCAGATAAAGAACGACGCCCTGGCCCGCCGCCGCGATCTTCTCCAGTGCGGTATGGAGTTGAAACCCGGTGTCGTCTATCAATGAGCCAAACATATCGCAGGTAACATTTTCCGTGTGCACGCGCACCAGCACCGGCTCGTCGGTCTCGACGTTGCCCATCACCATCGCCAGGTGGACGTCGCCGTTGATGATGTTTTCATAGGCCACCGCGCGAAAGCGACCATACACCGTCGGCAAATCAGTTTCGACTGCGCGCCGCACCAAAGTCTCTTTGCTGATGCGATATCTGACGAGGTCCGCAACGATGATCATTTTCAGGTTGTGGTCCCGGGCAAATTCCTTGAGCTGCGGCAGACGGGCCATCGTTCCATCTTCATTCATGATTTCGCAAATGACGCCGGCCGGGTACAAACCTGCGATGCGCGCTATGTCTACACTCGCTTCAGTCTGTCCGGGGCGCACGAGCACGCCGCCCTTTTTCGCGCGCAGTGGAAACACGTGGCCGGGGCGCGCCAGGTCTTGCGGCCGGGTTTGCGGATCGACCGCCGCCTGAATTGTCGTGGCGCGATCTGCCGCGGAGATGCCGGTAGTGACCCCTTTGCGAGCGTCAATGGAAACAGTAAAGGCGGTGCCAAGAAAAGAAGTGTTGTCGGCCACCTGCGTGGTCAGGTGCAACTCATCGCAGCGCTCTTCAGTCAAGGGCAGGCAAATCAGCCCGCGCGCGTAGCGGGCCATGAAATTCACGATCTCGGGCGTCGCCTTCTCCGCCGCGCACACGAGGTCGCCTTCATTCTCGCGATCTTCGTCGTCGACGATAATGATCATGCGCCCTTCGCGTATTTCGGCGATGGCGTCTGCAATAGAGGTAAAGGACATTAGGTTCTGAGATCTCAGATCTTAAATTGGCAAAGCTTAAGGGGAAATGTTAACCGAAAGCCCTACATTTTGCATGGGAACGTGCAGGGGCGCACCTGTGCGCGCGTTCTCTGCGCGCTAAGGGCCTACACGCAGGTCCGATCCTGCAAGACGCCTAACGCTTGTCGCCTCACCGTTTTGCTTTATTTTCCGAGCGTAGGAATTCGGGAAAGGCTCATAATCCTCTCGACGTACTTCGCAATAATATCAACCTCGAGATTTACGTCATCGCCGGGCTGCAGGTGTGAAAAGTTTGTCACCTCCCACGTCTTGGGAATGACGGCTATTTCGAAGTGATCGTCTGTCAAAGCGGCTATGGTGAGACTTATGCCTTCCACGGCGACAGAGCCTTTGAAGACAAGATAACGCGCCATCTCGGGCGGATAGGCAATGCGCACGGTCCAGGAGCCGCCGAGGTCTGTAGCGCCCAGAAACTTTCCGCGAGCATCAACGTGGCCCTGAACCAGATGGCCGCCAAGCCGGGTCATCGGCGTAACGGACCGCTCGAGGTTGACCGGTGCGCCCGGACTTAATCGACCGAGCGTAGATCTATCTAATGTCTCGCGCGAGACATCTGCCGCAAAGGAATCTGGTGCAATGTCCAATGCGGTGAGACAAACGCCGTTAACTGCGATCGAGTCTCCTTGTTTCGTGTCTTCAGTAACCGTACGTGCCTCGATCACAATACGAGCGTTTTCGCCAAACGCTTCCACGCTTCTTACTCGCCCGAGTTCTTCGATGATTCCAGTGAACATAGTGAATTTCGGATTGCGAATTTCGAATTGCGAATTTGTCAGTGCACAAACTTCAGGATCAAGACGAGGAACAAGACAATTACAAGCACTAAAACTCCCGGCCCGAGCGAGAACACCAGCATCCAGATCGGCTCAAACTTGAATGAGAATCTAAACAGCTTCATGATAATTGTCTCTGCGTCTTTGTGGCTTGCCTTCTCCTGACCAACAATGGCAATTGAGAAATGACAAATGAGAAATGGAAAATCTTTTGGTTCGATCCATTTTCCATACCTCATTTCTCATTTGTCATTTGTCGGTGGTCAGGAAGGGGGCTGCCCCCGCTCTTCTTTTCAATTGCTGCCATCATCTGTTGAAAGACTTCATCGATGGATAATCCGGTTGAGTCAACAATGATCGCATCGTCAGCGGTTTTGAGCGGCGAGTCGGCGCGCGTGGTATCACGGCGGTCGCGTTTGGTCATATCAGCCAAAGTCTCGGCAAGGTTGGCTTGCGGATCCTGCTCGCGTTCTTCCGCAAACCGGCGTTGCGCGCGCTCCTCCGGTACGGCAGTCAGAAAAAACTTCACGTCCGCGTCAGGAAAAACCACTGTGCCAATGTCACGGCCGTTGAGCACAGCGCCGCGCTGGCCCATTTCGCGCTGCCGCTTCACCATCGCTCGTCGCACTGCGGGAATAGTCGAGATGATTGAGGAGAGGTCGGTCACCTCTTCAGTGCGAATCTCCTCGGTCACATCCCGACCGCCGAGCGTTACTCTCAAGGCATCCGGATCGCCTTGCAAGTCGATGTCCACGCGGGATGCCAACGATCCCACCGCGACATCGTCGTTCTGGCTAATGCTCGACTCCATTACCGCCCGCGCCACCGCCCGATACATCGAGCCGGTGTCGATGTAGAGCAGGTTGAGGGCCCGAGCTACCATTCGGCCGAGTGTTGACTTGCCGGCGCCGGATGGTCCATCGATAGCAATAATGAGAGGACGTGTCATCAGAAATATTAGAGGCCGGACGTGTCCCGCCCTTTCGTTATGGCGGACAAGTCCGCCATCTAATACAGCCCAGTGACTGGTCAAACAAACGCCGCGAACACTTCATTCGAAAGCAGGGCGCCCGCTCGCGTGAGCTTCAGCAGGTCACCGCCGCATTCGATCAAACCCGCTTCGATAAAACGGCTTAGATCTTTTTCGTGATTTTCGCGCAGGTCCGCGCCAAACTCGCGCTGATAGTTGTTAAGGCTAAAACCCCGCATCATTCTCAACCCGAGAAACACGGCTTCCGCTCTCCGATCTTCCGCGGTTAGTTTGATTGTAGTAACAACTGGCGAGTCGTTCTGTTCAACTATTTCCATGTAGCGCGTTAAGTCACGTTCATTGGCCCAGCGTTGGTCCAAGCCATCGTATGAGTGTGCTGAACACCCGAAGCCGTAGTAAGGCGCCCCCGTCCAATATTTCGTGTTATGTCTTGATTCGTACCCAGGCAAAGACAGATTCGATATCTCGTAATGTTCGTAGCCCGCATCAGTAGCCCTGTCGAGCATCACTTCATACATTTCCGCGGCGAGATCTTCATCGGGCACTGGTTGAATACCGCTCTTTATGTGATTCCAGAGCGGCGTTCCTTCATGGACCTCAAGAAGATAGAAAGACAAATGTTCAGGCATCAGCGAGAAAGCTTCGTCAAGATTCTGTTGCCAACCGGCGACGGTCTGGCCGGGCAGTCCCGCAATGAGATCAAAACTAACGTTATCGAATCCCGCATCGCGCAAATAACGAAACGTTCGGCGCGTGTCATCGGAATTGTGCGAACGGCCGAGGCGCGCGAGCTCGCCATCGTCAAACGTTTGCGCGCCAAAACTCGCGCGATTGATGCCCAGCCTCCGAAATTCTGCGAGCGTTTCCGGAGTGACCGTTCCCGGATTGATCTCCATCGTTACTTCTGTCGCCGCCGAAACACGAAAACGCGTCTTTACCGCATCCAGAAGTGTCTTTAACTGCGCCGGCGTGAGTAGCGATGGCGTGCCCCCGCCAAAGTAAATTGTGTCGACGTTTTCAATCTGCGCGTCTAAATCTTCATCGACGCGCCAGGAAGAAATTTCTTTTGCCAGGCTGGCAACGTAACGTTCTGCTGCAGGGGCGCTATACATTCCCGTGGCAAAGTCGCAATAGGAACAGCGAGAGCGGCAAAAAGGAATGTGAATGTAAATTCCGGCGTTTTTCATATTTCTATCCGCTGATTTCGCAGATTACACAGATTCAATCTACTCCAGGCCGACTCACGGTCCCAACGCCTGGCTGTCAGGATTCACTCCTGAGTCGGTCCTCTTGGGTACCATTTAAACGCGACCTGGCTCTCTTTGTTCTGCGTAATCTGTGTGATCTGCGGATACCTATTTCCCGATCCGGCGCAGGCTGCCATCGCCGCTGATCGTTTTGCTTGAGTTGCGCGCTACTCTTTCAGCTTCGGCAAACACGCGCAGGAAATTCTCACCGAGAATCTTGCGAATATCCTTCTCGCTATAGCCTCGCTTCAAAAGTTCATAAGTGATGTTCGGCAGCATTGAAACGTCTTGCGCCCCCTCAGGGAAGTCCATCGTGCCGTCAAAGTCGGCGCCCAGACCAACGTGGTCTATACCCGCGACCTTCACGATGTAATCGATGTGATCGATCAGCTTGGAAATAGGCAGAGGCGGCAATGGATTTGCCGCATCCAGTTTATCGCCTTCCTCGGCCAGCCGCTCCGGATCGTCTTTGTACTTCTCGTTGATGGCGTCTTGTTGAGCTTTCAGGCGTTTGTCACGCGCTTCGCTTTGCGGGCCCACGGTCGCGGCGTCAACGAAGACACTATAGAAATTGACTTGGATGACGCCGCCATTTTTCGCGATGCGGCGCAGCAGATCGTCAGGAATGTTTCGCGGCACATTACTAAGCGCTCTTGCCGATGAATGCGAGGCAATAATCGGAGCTTTGGAAACGTCGAGCGCGTCGCTCATCGTTTCATCGGAAACGTGCGACACATCGACGAGCATGCCCAGCCGATTCATTTCGCGAACAACCTCTTCCCCGAAAGGCGAGAGGCCGTGGTGCTTTGGCTCGCCGCGTGCAGCGTCAGCCCAGTCGTTGGTGTTGTTCCAGGTGAGCGTGATGTAGCGAACGCCGAGACGATGAAACTCGCGCAGCGCCGCGAGCGAATTCTCAATCGCGTGGCCGCCTTCGATGCCCATCAGCGCCGCAATTTTCTTCTGCTTCTTGGCGCGGCGAATATCAGCCGCGGACGTGGCTAACATCAAATCGTTTGGGTGTCGTTCAATGGCGCGATAAACCGAATCGATCATGTCCAGCGTGCGCCGGGCGGCTCCGCCGTGCGTGACATACCAGGGCCTCACGTAAAGCGAAAAGAATTCGGCAGTCAGTCCACCTTCCTTCATGCGCTCGAGGCTGGTGCGATAGGGCACGGGCGGCGTTCCGCTCAAATCGTAATCGTCGTTTGTCATCGGCGTCGTCACGTCGTTATGCGTGTCGATGACGATCGCTTTGCGATGAATCTCGAGGGCTTTCTTCCAGAGCTTTTCGTCGCGCGGCGGTTGCGAAGTGGCAGGGGTTTGCGGCAGTGAATTCACTCGCGCCGGCCTGGTCGAAACAGCCACGATGCTCAAGCAACAGATCAAAAACAAACAAAGAAGCAGTCGAAGCAACTGATGTGGATTCATGCCGTAGATTTACCACAAAGCTGGAGGAATCAGAAAGAAGACTTCGCAGATCGACTGTCGAGACCATGCGGGGAGCGCGGGCGTCTCGCCCGCATTGAGTGCGAAGCACGAACAATGATCGTTGGATAATCGATTCTGGAGCTGTGCGCCAAGCGTGCGCGGCTCTGCCGCGCCGCAGGAAGGCTTTGATGCTTTCGCTCCGCTAGGAGCGAGATATTTATAGTACCCGGTTCTCCTATCACACTAAGCTCCTTAGGAGCGAAATATCATCCGTTTCACATTCCGCTCCTAAAAGGAGCTTATTCAATTTTGGAAGGAACTTGGCGCTAAACATTCGGCCCCTGCGGGGCTCAAGGCCACAAGCCCGGCACAGCCGCTGGCGCAACTGTGGCGAACCACATTTTGCCCACGGGGCTTTCAAGCTATCATCTTGTCGATGTCCATTCTGATCGCCGAAGACAATGTGGCCCAGCGTCACTACCTGCGCGAGATACTGGAAAAAGAGTTTCCGTCGCACGCGCCCATCGTCGAAGCCGCTGACGGCGAAGAAACTGTGAAGCTTGCGCTTGAGCACAAGCCGGAGGTTTCCATACTCGACATTCAGATGCCGAAACTTTCGGGTGTCAAAGCCGCGCGTGCGATCTGGCGCGAGTTCCCGGCGGCGCGCATCATTTTCTGGACGCAGTTTCCCCACGAAATCTACATCAACGAGATACGCAAGATCGTGAAGTCAGTAGATCCGCCGCCGGCCTACGGCTTCATTCACAAGAACAATCCGGAGTCGCGTTTCCTGCGCTTCGTCGCGGCCGTGCTCGAAGACGGTGCCGACATGATCGACCCGGCATTCAAAGATTCTTTCAAGCGGCCACTGCTGACGGAGTTTGAATCCGAAGCGCTTTATTACCTCGCCCTCGGTCTTTCAAACTGGGCCATCGCGCGCAAATGCAGCCTCTCGCTGCGTGGAGTTGAAAGCCGTTTGGCGACACTCTACGAAAAGCTTTTCGTGTCGATGGCTGAAGGCACTGAGCACGAGGCTTACGAAAAGCTCGCCTACAACGTGCGCACGCGCGCCTTCTTCGAAGCGCTGCGCCGCGGCCTGCTGAATAACGACGAATTGGAAAAGGCGGCGCAGGAGCAGGAGGCCTGGATCGAACGCGATCAAAAACGCTTCCTCGAGGAACAGAAAAAGAACAAGAAGTGAGCAGACGGACCGATGAGTGGGAGTGCTGTTGCGGCTCTGCCGTCGCGCAGTGCGGTGAGGCTCCGCCTCACCTTCGTCGTTTTGATAATCAGCAGGAGGCTGTGCCTCCTTGCGTCGAGGCTCAGCCTCGACGCAGTAATTCAACGAGGAAGTTCACGGAAAGGCACAGCCTTTCCGCACTGCGCGGCGGCAAAGCCGCAAACGCTCGGGCAACAAGAAAGGATTTCTTGAGCACGGATTTTGGCTTGCGCGTTTCTTTTTCCACTTTCTGGCTTTTGCTTTCTGCTTTCTTTCTCGTCCTGCTTCTGCCTCCTGCTCCTGCCTCCTCACAAACCGCCGAGCCTCAACCGACACAATCGTCACCTCCTTCGCCGTCTCCATCGCCTTCCCCTTCGCCGACACCCGTAACCGGCTTAAATCAATGGGGCGCGGTCACGCTTTTTCATGGTCTACCCTCGGATCGCGTGCATGCGATTGCGCAGGGGCCTGATGGCGTCATGTGGTTTGGAACGGAAGCAGGTTTGGCAAAGTTCGACGGGCGCAGAACTCAAACGGTGACAATCAATGGCCTTTCTACCGCGCATGTTCTGGCATTGCAGAGCGATCAGGAGGGCGCGCTCTGGATTGGCACTGAAGCCGGCGCGGCGCGCCTTGTTGCTGGCGAGTTTGAGGCGATATCTGAGATCGCCGGCAACGCGATTACTGCCATCATCACTCCCGAACGCGGCCGTGTCGTGATGGCCACCGAACAGGGAAATATTTTCGAGTGCCGCGTGCAACCGGACGGCTCGCGACAAACTACACCGCTGCTGACTCAGCCACTGCAAAGCGCCGACCGAGAACATCCCGGACCATTGGTGTTTACGAGCCTCGCCATCGTCAACAAAAGAGTGTTCGCCGGTTCCCTGAGTCGCGGCGTGCTGGCTATAGAAGACGGACTGGCTCGCGAGATGGAAACCCGGGCCAGCGCTTTCTTCGTGCGCGCGTTACAGACCGACGCCAGTGGGAAGATTTGGGTTGGGACGCGCGTAAAGAAAGACGAGCCGGGGCTGCTGACAGGCGCAGAATTCTCCCGCCTGGCGCGTAACGAAATTCCAACCGGGACGGTGACTGGCGTTCAGAACATCGGCCGGGACATTTGGGTTGCTACAGACGGTCGCGGTGTATTTCTTTTCCCGGAACAGAAAAAAGTGCAGCGGTTCACGTTTGATGGCACCGCCGGAGGACTGCGCTCGGATCACGTCTACGCGATCTTCCGCGATCGCGAAGACGTCATTTGGTTTGGCACTGATCGCGGTGTATGCCGCTACGATCCCAACGCTGCCAGGGCCGAGGCAGTCGGAAATAATCCGGAAAGTAATTTCGTTCGCACTCTCTATCAAACGTCGAAAGGCCAGCTCCTGGCCGGGACCAACCGTGGTCTATTTGTCTATGACGCGTCCGCGTCGCTTTGGAATCCTGTCAGCGGCCTGGAGCGCAACATCATTTACGCGATTGAGGAAGACAACACTGGCAGACTGCTGGTAGGTTCAGCGAGTGGCTTTTATGTCGGATCAAAACTTTCCGCGGATGCGAATTTGCAGTCGCAAACGTTCAACAGAGTTGAGGCTAGTTTCGGGAGTGCCGATGCCGTCGGCAGCATCCGGGCAATTGCGCAGTTTCGCGGCGGCGTTTACGTCGCCAGTTACGGCCGCGGCGTCGAGCAACTCGAAGACAACCGGGTGCGTAATCTTTGGCCCAGCGATTCTACAATCCCACGCGATGTCGTCAGTCTGTTTGCTGATGGCGACCGGCGGTTGATCGTGGGTTCGGCGAGCGACGGCGTTTTTATCTTCGATGGCACGGAGGTAAAACCGGAGCCTGCTTTTGCCAAACTAAAAGGCAGCACGGTGCGCTCAATCCTCAGCACCCCTGACAACTCGTTATGGTTGGCAACGAATCGTGGCGTTTATTTATGCAAAGCAAACAGCGAATGCATTCTGGCGGCGCCCGGGTTTGAAGCCCGTTACCTCGCCCGAGACGCGACGGGAAAACAAAATGAAGTGTGGTGCGGAACTACCGGCAACGGGCTCTTGAAGATTAGCCTCGACGATCAACTTGGCCCAATTCTGTCGCAGCTTGATGCTGAGCAGGGTCTGCCGTCGCAAAATGTTTTCGCCGTTCGTTCCCAGGCGCAGGCGGACGGCAGCAGCGCATTGCTGATTGGCACCAGCCGGGGAGTGGCGCGTTACCAACCCGGGCGGGCGACTCCCACCTTGTATGCGACGCGCGTGATCAGCAAACGCGTACACTCGCCTGGCGAACTGGCAACCGGGCTCAGTTTGGAGTATCCGCAAAACAGTTTGCTGTTAGATGTAGCGGCTATTAGCAGCCGCACGTTTCCCGAGCAGTTTCAATACGCCTTCACGCTCGCGGATTCCAGGGGCGCGGTTATCAAGCAGAAGTTGTCGCGCGAATCACAATTCATCATGGAAGGACTTACGGCGGGAAGATATCGAGTTACGGCACGCGCGTTCACTAAGGACCTGATTGCCTCAGAACCGATGTCGTTTGAGTTGAGTATTGCAAAGGCGCCGTTTCCGTGGACTTCAACTGCACTGGCGATTTTGTTGGCCCTCGCGCTGCTCGCCCTGCTCTGGGCGATCTTGGAAAGACGCCGCATCGCGGCAACAAGTGCAGCGCTCGTCGAGGCAAACAGCGAACTCGCCGACGCGCGTCTGAACCTCGCCAATGAGGCTGAACGCGAGCGGCGCCGCATTGCGCGCGACTTGCATGATCAAACGCTCGCCGACCTGCGCCATTTGATGCTCTTGAGCGATCAATTGCCGGCAAACGGCGACGCGGGTGCCGGCAAGCAACTCGATGCGGGTGTGCTGCGGACGGAAATCGAGTCGATCTCGCAGGAGGTGCGCCGCATCTGCGAAGATTTGAGTCCTTCAGTGCTCCAGAATGTTGGTTTCGCGGCCGCGCTGGAGTTTGCCCTTTCACATGCGGTCCAGGATGCGCCGCCGGAGAAGCAGTTTGAATATGAATTCGTTTGCGATGAGTCGCTGGAAGAACACGCGCGGTTACCGGCCAACGTGCAAATGCAGATTTACCGTATAGTGCAGGAGGCCGTCAGCAATGTTTGGCGACATGCAGGCGCCACTCACGTGAAAATGACAGTCAAGGCGTCGCCTGCTGGTGAGTTTTATTTACAACTGAAAGACAATGGCAAAGATTTTGAACCACAGGAACAGCAGAATTCGCGCGGACGTGGGCTTGCAAACATGCGTGCTCGCGCGAGCCTGATCGACGCGGATATTTCCTGGGAGAAGCTTGAAAGCGGCGGGACAGTGTTTACTTTGCAACTGAAAAGAGCGGCGGCAAGCCGACCTTCCTGACCCGGCAAAATGGTGGATTCAACTTGAAGTTCAACAGTGTAACTCCAGCTGACCAATGCGTTTGTCCCAAATCACCTTCGGATCGCCGAGTTGCACTTCCAACTTGAATCCGCAAATGACAAATGAGAAAT
>DIYZ01000041.1 GCA_002427845.1 Chloracidobacterium sp. UBA6041
TCCGACCTCTCGGTCCCGAACCGAGCGCTCTACCAGGCTGAGCCACGCCCCGACAAGTAAGTTGGATAATAGGGAAGGCAGCGCGCAGTGTCAAACAGGATGAAAGTCCGCCTAAGAACCATTCAACTTGCCCTCCCGAATCTTAATTAATTACAAGCTCCAATATTCTTTCGGCTTTGCCGGCTCGAGCGCCGTCTAAATGTTAACCCGGAGGCGGCAAGGGTGGTATAGTTTTAAAAGCCTGGGTTATTGGCCGGGTGGCCCCTCCACCAATCCAATTGGGAATCAGCCTCACAATTTGCCATTTTGTTGGCATTAGCGCTTTGGCAGAAACCTATAATGGAGAGCCTATCCCATGATAACCAGTCTCCGTCGTTGTTCGCCTGAGAGCCTTCTTAGAATAGTCATTCTTGCTCTCCTTACAACTGTCAGCGCCAGCGTCAGCACAACTCTTGCGGCGACTAATAAGTCTCCCGTCTTAATAAGCGACAGCAGTTCCACTCGCGCAATCGCGCTTGAATCCGTGACGTTAAAGGCCGAGCCGTTTCCCCTGACCTCAAGCGTAAACTTTAGCTCCGACACGCGAACCCGCATCTGCATCTTTGCGATGAATCTCGAGTTGCTGGCGGGCGAAGCCGCGAATGCGTTTAGCGCGGACGTTCAGGATGCGTCAGGAAAACTTTATCCACTGCGCGTCGAGTACGAAGGACAGGTGCCAGGCTTCCCCGGTATCAGCATGCTAATTGTTCGACTTGCTGATGATCTCGGAGACACCGGAGATGTATTACTACGAGTAAACCTCCACGGCTTATCGAGCAACAGGGTGCGCGTCGCCATCGGTCACCTTGGCGGTGGACCAGCCGACGATTTTGGCGCGATCCCGACGCCTGCACCAGCAACTCCGCCTCCTGCAGATGCACCGCTGGTGCCTGATCCATACACAGGTCCGGCAATTGATGCCGATACTGTTCGGTTCCTCGAGCAGGCTACCTGGGGTCCGACGGCCGCGGACATTGCGCATGTCAAAGCCGTAGGTTACCTGGCGTATCTTAACGAGCAGTTCAACGCTCCTGTCACCAACCCGGCAAAGGGCTCCAATTACCCGGACCTCACGTTCCCGGCTGAAGATGGTACGGCGTGTCCCACCAGCAGCCCCGGTGATCCAAACTACAACCAGAACGTTTGCAATCGCGACAATTTCTCGATGTACCCGGTCCAGCGGACGTTCTTTTCTAACGCTTTGTATGGTCAGGATCAGTTACGTCAGCGGGTTGCATTCGCCTTGCACCAGATACTAGTGGTTTCTGGCGCCAGCGCGGTCAATAGACCAAGCTGGTTGACAGTTTATCTTCAGGCGCTTGACCGTGGCACATTTGGAAACTACCGCACGCTACTGGAAGAGATCACGCTTAGTCCTGCGATGGGCGAATACCTCGATATGCGGCTTAGCACGAGGACCAGCCCGAACGAGAACTTCGGAAGAGAGGTATTGCAGCTGTTTTCAATTGGGACAGCGGTGCTCAATCCTGACGGTACACCGCAGCTTGATGCTCAAGGCATGCCACTCGCTTCGTATTCTCAAACTCAGGTCAACGAGTTTACGCGCGTCTTCACGGGCTGGAACTTCGTTCCGGGGACGATAGCTCCCGGCACGGCCAACTGGCGAGATCCGATGGTTCCGCGTGGTGGCACGACTCACGACGTCGGCTCCAAGACATTATTGAATGGACAAGTTGTCCCGGCCTGTGGTGGCACGAACGCCGCCTGTGCCCAGTCAGATCTCACAGCCGCACTCGACAATATCTTCAACCATCCAAACGTTGGACCATTTATCAGCAAACAGCTCATTCAACATCTGGTGACCAGCAATCCGAGCCCGGCCTATGTCGAGCGTGTTGCCAAAGTTTTCAACAACGACTGTAGCGGACTCTATCCGCAGAGTTGTTCGAACGTGCGCGGCAATTTGAAGTTGGTAGTGCAGGCAATCCTCCTGGATCCTGAAGCACGCGGCGATGTGAAGACAGATCCCAACTATGGCAAGTTGCGAGAACCGGCGCAGTACATCAACGGTTTCTTACGAGCATTCAATGTGAAATCGTTTGACAAGACTTCAACCAGCGACGGAGTCCTTGGTAGCAGGTCTACTACCGATTTCACGGGCACTCTGGATCAGCCGATCTTCCAACCGGCGACAGTCTTTAGTTATTACCAGCCGGGTTACGAAGTGCCGGGTACGAAGATTCTGGGGCCCGCATTTGGCATCCTCTCGACCTCCACCACATTGCGGCGGGCCAATGACATAAACACGCTCGTGTATACCGGCGTGCAGAATAATTCGAGCCCGACCGCGGGAAGTCCCGACCGGCCGCGTGGAACGTCCATCGACACAACAAACCTTGAAGCTCTCGCTGGAAATCCCGGCGACGTTGCCGATTCGCTCAACGCGCTTCTGCTGCACGGAACAATGTCAACCCAGATGCGCAACTCGCTCATCACTGCAATGAACGCTATCAACGACGCTATCGTCACGACTCGTAACCGTAAGCGGGCGCAGGTTGCCATTTATCTTGCGGCAACCTCTTCGCAGTACGACATACAGAGATAATCATCATGGCAAAATCACGCAGAGACTTTCTACGTACGAGCGCGTGTGCACTCGGCGGTATGGCGCTGGCTTCAAGTATTGAGAGTTTTGGTATCGTACATGCCCTTACTCCTCAGGCTGCGACCGACTACAAGGCGCTGGTATGCGTTTTTCTGAACGGCGGAAACGACGGCAACAACATGTTCGTTTCGCTCGATCAGTACTCGAGTTACTCCACTGCTCGAAACGCGGCCGGGCTTGCTATTCCTGAGGCCAACCTGCTTCCCGTTTCACCTGTCAGCGGCGGATCTTATGGTTTTCATCCGAACATGCCCGAGATTCAGAGTCTCTTCAACTCGGGAAAACTGGCCGTGCTCTGCAACAACGGTCCACTGGTTGAGCCCCTCACTAAGACTACCTATCAGAACGGCACCGGCAAAAAGCCACTCCAGCTCTTTTCACACTCTGATCAGGTTGGATTGTTTCAGACGGCCATTGCCAACTCAGTGAGCCAAACAGGCTGGGGAGGTCGCCTGGCGGATAAGACGATAGGTCTGAACGGTATAGCAACCTTTCCGAATAACGTCTCCATTGCCGGAGTAAACCTTTTCCTGACTGGCGTCGATACAAGGCAGCTTGCGGTCGCTGATTCGGGAACTTCTTTGGCGAATGTGCTGATCCTAAACGACGCGCCGGGGGCCACGAGCGCTGAGATCAGTTCTCGTAAGACTTCCTTCAATGAGCTGCGCACTCTGGACAATGACTTCAAACTCATTAAGGCCTCGAGCGACGTTCGCTCAAGTTCGATTCAAACGGACAATGCGCTGAGTAGTGTTAACCCAGACTTGACGACAGTTTTTCCCAATACCTCAATTGGTCGTCAGCTTAAGCAGGTAGCTTTGCTAATCAAGGCCTGCACCGATCCGCTTGCGAGCATCAACATGAAGCGCCAGATTTTCTTTACTCAGATCGGCGGTTTCGATACGCATTCAGCCCAGCTCAACGGTCAAACAAATTTGCTGACGCAAATTAGCCAAGCCGTCGATGCCTTTTTTGCCGCAACGGTCGAGCTCGGATTACAAGACAAAGTTACTCTGTTCACAATGTCGGACTTTGGCCGCACGTTGCAACCCGCGGGTACGGGTGCTGCGGCAGTAGGAAGCGATCACGCTTGGGGCAATCACCAACTTATCGTTGGTGGTGCCGTTCTGGGCCATACCCTTTACGGCACCTATCCCACACTCGCGTTGGGTGGGCCCGACGACACAGATGGAGGTGTATCTCCACGTGGGCGTTGGGTACCCACTACTTCAGTCGAGCAGTATGCGGCAACGCTTGCTACATGGTACGGGTTATCATCGTCGGATCTGACAGCCGTGTTTCCGCTGATCGATCGCTTCTCCAGCCCGAGCCTTGGGTTCCTGGCGTAACGTGAGCTGGCTAAGAGCTCTATTTGCCAACTTGAAATAGCCTGGCGATGCTTCGCTAGGCTATTTTTGAAAACGTCTGACTCGTTCTGGAATAAAATCATCGCCATGGCTGGCACTGACAAAAAATACAAGTTTGCAAAGGCACGACTCATACTACTGCCGGCGTTGCTTGCCGGGATTTTTGGTTTCCTGTTAACAACCAACAATTCGTTTCACCCAGCGCATGCTTTCTCATCCGGCCCACCCGCTGGGTATACAGCCGCTCCGGGGGAAGTACCGGAGGCCTGCGCGGAATGTCATGTTCCTCCCGATGCGGGAACTGGTCACATTTCAATCACTGCACCTCAGACATACGTCCCCGGCCAAACGTATCAGATAACAGTTACTCATTCGAACACCGATCCAACCAGACTGCGTTGGGGTTTTGAATTGACTGCTCTCGACACCTCTGATGAGAAAGCGGGTAATCTCCAGAACACCGACGGCCTCACTCAGGTACTTAACAATGCCGGCCCGAACAGCGCTCGGCAGTATATTGAGCACACTGCTGCGGGAACTTTTACTGGTCAGCAAAACGGTGCGAGCTGGACCTTCAACTGGACCGCGCCTGCGACCGATATAGGAACAGTTACGTTTTACGCGGCCGGCAACCAGGCCAATAACGACGGCAACACGTCCGGCGACTACATCTACAAAACTTTTGTCGCGGCTGCTCCATTCTCTGCCACGCCTGATTTTGATCTTAGTGTGATGCCGGCATTGCGCGCCGTTGTCCCAGGCGCAAGCGCTCAGTATACGGTGAGCATCACGCCGTCGGCTGGTTTCACCGGAACGGTTAATCTCAGCACAACTGGACTACCCTTCGGTTCAACCGCCACCTTCAACCCTGCTTCAATCAATATTACGGACGCGTCATCTAAGAGCACGACATTAACCATAGCGACAACCGGCGGTACTCCATTAGGCGATTCTCAGATCAGCATTACCGGCTCTTCCGGCAGCCTCATGCATACGAAGCAAGTGACGCTGAAGGTGATCAGTCCTGCCAGCATTGATCTGTCTGTAACCAAGTCTGTTTCACCAAACCCAGGGCAGGTGGGAGTAAACCTTAGTTATCGGGTTACGGTTACCAACAATGGACCAGCCGCCGCGACCAACGTAAGCCTCGCTGATACCCTGCCATCCGGAGTAACTTTCGATTCGTCATCGTCGACCCTGGGTTTATGCAGCGGCACAGGCCCGGTAACGTGCGCCATCGGAAACCTGGGTGTAAATGCGACCGCGATCGTTACCATTGTTGTCGCCCCAACCGCGCAAGGTCAGATTGTCAATTCAGCCACAGCCAGCGCCAGCGAATCAGATTTCGATACCAGCAATAACACCGCGAGTATTAGCACGTTGATTCAGGCCGCTCCCGCTTCGCCGTCAATGGTTGATCCTAATCTCACCGTAAGCACTATAGCGACCGGACTCGATCAACCGACCAGCATGGCGTTTCTCAGCGCAAACGACTTTTTCGTACTCGAGAAAGCGACCGGCAAGGTTCAGCGACTGCTAAGAGATCCGCTTACAGGGATCGTAACGACAGTTTCGGTGCTCGACCTGGCAGTCAACTCGGCCTCTGAGCGCGGCCTGCTTGGGATCGCGCTGCATCCGCATTTTGCGGCGAATGGTTATGTCTACCTATTCTGGAGTGAGAGCAACACCGGAGGCGACACTACAAACATCGATTCAATAGCGCTGCTGGGTAACCGCGTGGACCGATACATCTGGAACGGATCGGTTCTAACTTTCGACAAAAACCTGATCAAGCTGCGCTCATTGCAACAAGATGCCGGTCAATCGTCGCGTGGTAATCACGATGGCGGCGTGTTGCGTTTCGGACCCGATGGCAAGCTCTACATCATTTTCGGCGACAATGGCCGGCGTGGTTTCCTGCAAAACGTGGCCGCAGGTGGCCCTGTTCCCGACGATCAGTTTGGTGGTCCGGAGCCTGACGACGCTCATCTGACAGGCGTGATTCTCCGGCTCAATGATGACGGCTCAACGCCAACTGACAATCCCTTCTTCAATGTGACCACGACGTTGACGGGAGAGGCTGCCGCAAACATAAAGAAGGTTTTTGCCTACGGTGTGCGAAATGGTTTCGGGATGGCGTTTGATCCCTTGAGCGGCTATCTGTGGACTCAGGAAAACGGCGACGACGCGTTTGACGAAATGAATCGCGTCACAGCCGGCTTCAACGGTGGCTGGATACAGGCGATGGGCCCGATCAATCGTGTGTCGGAATTCAAGTCGATTGAAATGAGTTATGGGCCCGGTAACTTGCAACAACTTCGCTGGCCGCCCAGCAATATCGCCGATACGCCTCAGGCGGCTCTCGCGCGTCTCTACTCGTTGCCTGGTTCGCAGTACACGGATCCGGAATTTAGTTGGAAGTATGCAGTCGCTCCTTCAAGCATTGGCTTCGTCAAGGGACGAGGCCTGGGTCCGCAGTTTGAGGGTGACCTGCTGGTAGGCGCTTCACGGACCACTTTACTAAATGGCTATCTTTTCCGGTTTAGATTTACTGCCGATCGCAAACATTTTTCTTTCACCGACCCGTTGCTAAACGATCGTGTTGCCGACAATACCGATAAGTTTGATTTGTCAGAAAGCCAGACGCTCCTCGCGGGACAGGATTTTGGCGTTGTCACTGATATTCAGACCGGCCCGAACGGTAACGTATTTGTCGTTTCGCTGCTCAGTGGCGCGGTTTATGAAATTAAACAAAAGCCCGGCACGATTTTCTACGCTACCCTGAATGGTCCTCAGGAAGTGCCGCCGACAAATTCGACGGCCAGCGGCACAGCAACACTCGTTCTGAGTCCGGATGAAAAAACTGCCCGCGTGGCCCTCAACTTCAGTGGTCTTTCAAGCACCCAAACAGCCGCGCACATCCACGGTCCGGCCGCCATTGGCAGCACTGCGGGAGTACTTTTTGGATTGCCGGACGGGCAGGTCAGCGACTTTAAGATCGATCTCACGCCACCACAGGCGTCGGATTTGAAGAATGGACTGTGGTACGTCAATGTTCATAGCAACACGTTTCCGAATGGAGAGATACGTGGACAATTTCAAACGTCTGCTTCGGCCAGC
>DIYZ01000167.1:0-5840 GCA_002427845.1 Chloracidobacterium sp. UBA6041
CAGATCAAGGCCGACCGGAGTAAAAACCCCCCTGACGAAGTTTTTTTTGGGACGGTTCGCGGGATCAAGATCGGGGTCCGAAGAGAGGAGGGGAGGCTCGAAACCTCCCCTGTCGTGCTGATATGTTGGCTCCCCACAGTCGACACTCTTCGCAACTTTTTTCTGCGGCCAACGGCAGAAATCTTGGCGGTTCTCCAAACGGCCCGTGAGGGGATTTACTAATCAACACCTTTTATGACTTCGCTGTCCATCCAAACCAGCAGCTGAGCGACTAGCAATCGTAAGCGAAAGAGCACAAAATTCATGGAGTCCGTTATTATTCAGGCGTCACAATTTGAGATACCTCAAAACTGATCATTCGCCAAGCTGACTGCCAGTCGGTCGGTTCCCAAAGGGGCGACTTTTAAGTGTCGATTCCTGAGACAACATCTGCCGAAGGCTTAGAACGCTATGTGGGCGGGAAATGTTTGTTCCACAGTACCGGCGAGGCATGGCGAGACATCAAAGCCTGGATCGTCGCCCTGCCGCCTATAGTCGACACGCTGCACCTTCCCTCCGTCAGCGAACCGTTTCTCGCATGGACCATCTCAGGTGAGGTCGATTTTCAGGAGCGGGAAAACAAACGGCCCTGGATTACTCAACGGATTAAGAAAGGGTCTTTCTTTCTCACGTCGGGAGGCGCTCCCTACGATTGCCGCTGGAAAGCAGTGACCTCGGAGCCGTTTGAAGCCATGGCGGTGTTCATCGAGCTGCCGCTCCTTCAGCGCGCTTTGGAAGAGGTATTCGGAGCCGATGCGGAGGACGTTCAACTGCGGGACGTTTCAGCTTTCACTGATGTTGCTTTGGAATCGTTGATGGAACGATTACGCGATGAGCTGATGCGCCAACAGGCAAGTGCTCTTTTAGTGCAGGGCATCGCTCAGGCAATCGCTATCCATCTTGCTCGAAACTACGCACTAACCCTTGAAGAGTCGCGTAGCGATAGTCCGTCACTTCCTGGTTATAAGGTTCGACAAATAACCGACTGGATGGCTGAACACGTCGCTGAAGATCTCAACCTTGATCGGCTGGCAGTTCAAGTGGGGTTGAGCAAGTTTCACTTTCATCGCCTGTTCAAGCGTGCCATGGCCGTCTCACCTGCGCGCTATCACATTAATTTGCGGATGAATGTCGCGCGACAACTGCTTCGAGAAACGAAGAAGAGCGTTGTGGATGTTGCCCTTGATGTGGGCTACGCAAACCCCAGCCATTTCGCAAAGCTCTTCCGCAGAGAAACCGGCTTGTCCCCCAGCGACTACCGTCGGCAGCGTTGACCCTCCGCCTCGCGGCCGGATTTCAGACAGCCCCCATCATTTCACTCGGAATCGCGGCGCGTTTCGGCGCTGATGTACGAGCATTGTTCGCCGGCGCTCCGGTGCCGGTTTCGAGCAATATCGCGATAGGTCGAGCAAGAAGACGTGCGACGGCCATGACAATGCTGAGTAAGATTCCGCCTGGCCTTAACAGAAGACAGGAGTTCAACAATGCAGAAACGCAAACTTGGAAACAGCAATCTGGAAGTGTCGGCGCTCGGGCTCGGCTGCATGGTAATGAGCTGGGGCTACGGTCCGGCTGCAAACAAGCAGGAGGCGATCTCGCTGATCCGGTCGGCCTTCGAACGCGGCGTCACACTCTTCGACACCGCTGAAGCCTACGGCCCTTTCACCAATGAAGAGCTCGTGGGCGAAGCCGTCGCCCCCTTTCGTGACCAAGTGGTGGTTACCACCAAGTTCGGATTCGACCTTGATCACGACATTGCCGGCGCTCCGGGCCTCAACAGCCGGCCGGACCATATTAAGCGTGTTGCCGAAGCCTCGCTCAAGCGACTCAACACTGATGTCATCGATCTGTTCTATCAGCACCGCGTCGACCCGAACGTGCCGATCGAAGATGTGGCCGGCGCGGTGAAGGAGCTGATTCAGGAGGGGAAGGTCAAGCACTTCGGTCTTTCGGAGGCCGGAGCACGGACGATCCGTTGCGCACACGCAGTCCAGTCGGTCACTGCGGTCCAGAACGAATACTCGATTTGGACGAGAGATCCTGAAGCGGAAGTGCTGCCGACAGTTGAGGAACTTGGGATCGGCTTCGTGCCGTGGAGCCCTCTGAGGGGCAAGGGTTCCTAACAGGGACAGTCGATGCCACGATGGTCTTCGATCGCACAGACCTTCGTACCACTTTTCCGCGTTTCACTCCAGAGAACCGAAAAGCGAACAAGCATGTGGTCGATCTGCTCAGCGGCATCGCGGCACGAAAGAATGCGACACCCGCTCAGATCGCACTCGCCTGGCTGCTCGCCCAGAAGCCGTGGATCGTTCCAATCCCGGGCACGCGGAATCTGAAGCATCTGGACGAGAATCTCGGAGCAGTTGAAATCGAGCTTACGCCCAACGATCTCCGTGAGATCGAAAGCGCCTTCTCAAAGAACAAGGTGCAAGGGGCTCGGCTTTCCGAAGAGCATATGAAACTGATAGACCGCTGAGCGGCGCACGAGCTTGGAGTAAGGGGGACGATGCCCATGCGGATTGGAATTCTCGGCTCCGGGTTGATGGGCGGCAAGCTCGGAACGATTTTCGCGCGTGCCGGGCATGAGGTGGTATTCAGCTATGCGCGCAGCCAAGAGAAGCTGAAGAAGCTCGCGCGGGACGCTCATGGGAGCGCGCGGGCGGGCACACCGAGTGAGGCCGCGCAGGAAGCGGATGCGCTATTGCTTGCAGTGCACTGGTCGCGAATAGAGGACGTGCTGAATCAGACAGGCGATTTGTCGGGCAAGGTGGTTTTATCCTGCTCCCTTCCGATGAATGATGACAACACCGAACTCGTTGTGGCGCACACCTCCTCGGGCGCGGAGGAACTTGCCAGGAGACTGCCGAACGCTCGGATCGTTTCCGCATTCAACACTGTGCCAAGCGAGGTGCTGTTTGGAGTATACGAAACCAAGAGCAAGGGCCGTCGACCGAGTCTGGTGTACTGCGGCGACGACCCGGGCAGCAAAGCTTTCGCCGCTGAGCTGATCCGCGATGTGGGTTTCGATCCTTTGGATGTAGGTCCTCTACGGATCGCGCGATACACCGAGCCGTTCGCGCAGCTCGTCGCCGAACTCGCGTACACCGGAGAAGACGGGCCGGAACTGGCTTACAGATTCGAGTGGTTTAGGAAATAGGACGACCAAATAAGAAGACAATCAAGAGAGGAATTCAGAAATGGAACTCAAAAGAAGTGGCTCACAGCCCTCCGGCAAAGGACCGGACGAGTATTTTACCGGCATGGTACGCATTGACCCATTGTTCCAGGCACCCGATCCGGCGCGCGTTCTGGGCGTCAGTGTTACGTTCGAGCCCGGCGCTCGGACGGCATGGCACACGCATCCGCTCGGGCAGACCCTGATCGTCACATCCGGATGTGGGTGGGTGCAGAGTGAGGGTGGCCCGAAAGAGGAAATTCGGCCGGGCGATGTGGTCTGGTGCCCGCCGGGTGAGAAGCATTGGCACGGAGCCACTTCAACCACGGCCATGACGCACATCGCCATTGTGGAAAGGCTCGACGGCAAGGCCGTCGACTGGATGGAAAAGGTCAGCGACGAACAATATCAGGCCTAGTGGTAAGTAGAAGGAGAGAAAATGCAGAAGCGCAAACTCGGAAATAGCAACTTGGAAGTGTCGGCTCTCGGGCTGGGCTGCATGGGAATGAGTTATGGCTACGGTCCCGCCGCAGACAAGCAGGAGATGATCTCACTGATTCGCACGGCCGTAGAACGCGGCATAGCGTTCTTCGACACTGCTGAAGTGTACGGCCCGTTCACAAACGAGGAACTTGTGGGCGAAGCGCTCGCTCCCTTTCGCAGTCAAGTGGTGATAGCCACCAAATTCGGTTTCAAACTTGGTCCCAACGGCGAGCAGTTGGGCGTAGATAGCCGGCCGCAGCACGTGAAGGAGGTCGCCGAAGCGTCGCTCAAGCGACTCAAGACCGATACCATCGATCTGTTCTATCAACATCGCGTTGATCCGGCCGTGCCAATCGAAGAGGTGGCGGGAGCGGTGCAGGACCTGATTCAGCAAGGTAAGGTCAAGCACTTCGGACTTTCTGAAGCAGGAGTGGAAACGATCCGTCGCGCACACGCAGTCCAGCCGGTCACGGCGCTCCAGAGCGAATACTCGCTGTGGTGGAGAAAGCCTGAAGAGGAAGTGTTACCGACCCTTGAGAAACTCGGCATCGGCTTCGTTCCATTTAGTCCTCTTGGTAAAGGCTTCCTCACGGGAAAAATCGATGAAAACACTACGTTCGACAGTTCCGACTTTCGCAACATCGTTCCTCGCTTTACGGCCGAGGCTCGGAAAGCGAATCAGGCGCTGGTCGATCTGCTTCGGTCGATCGGAGAGCGCAAGAATGCTACACCCGCCCAGTTAGCGCTCGCTTGGCTGCTGGCGCAGAAGCCATGGATTGTTCCGATCCCAGGCACGACGAAACTGAATCGCCTGGACGAGAACATCGGAGCAGTTTCAGTCGAACTTGCGCCCGACGATCTACGTGAGATTGATAGCGCGGCTTCAAAGATCGAAGTGCAAGGGGCCAGGTACCCCGAAGAGCTGGAGCGAAGGACCGGTCTGTGAGCGTCGTCTTCACGCCCGCCGCGTCAACTCAATCGCTATGATATTTTGTACGGTGCGGATGAGGTGGTGAAGTGACGCTATCGTGAACCAAGCGACTCCCAAGTTTCCGTTGGCCAAATATGACTCGGTAGAGTTTATTGACAAAGGTGCCGACGGTTGCGTTTACAAGTGTGTTCGTAACGGTACGGTGACCGCAGTAAAAGTTCTGGCCGACCCCCTTGACGCAGTGGCGCGCGCCAGATTTGATCGAGAAGGCGAGATACTAAAACGCTTCGACCATCCCCACATCGTTAAGCTACTGGACGCGGGCGAAACAGAAGGATATCACTGGTTGGAGTCCGAGTTTGCTGATGAGTCTCATTTCGGAAAGATGTTTCCTTATCTGAACTACTCAAATCACGAACGCAGGGACTGCTTTGTTCAGATCTGTTTGGGTGTTCTAGCTCTGCACGAATCCGATCCCCCTATTATTCATCGTGACCTTAAGCCTAGAAACATATTGGTGCAAGGTAGGCTAGGTGGCTTCGGCCGCCTAATTCTTGAGGGCGTCTAATTTCTCCATGATGGCGTCGTGTTCTGCCAGGTACTCGTAATGGGCCTGCACCTCCACCAAACTATCATTGTCAACCTGTAACGCCTCTGTAGGGTACTTCTCATTCGCCTTCGCAATAGCTTTGGTGATGCTCTTGCCCCGCCGCATCCAGCGTATGACTTCACGATCATATTTTTGCTCGTCGGGCGTGCGCTCCCCGATGATTTCGTTAGCTCGCTCAGTGTATTGCTTTAGAATAACCACGTTATTTCGCTTCGGCTCGATTCAGCGGCAACCTCAACCTGAGCTTAAGAAGCTACAAGTATAGCTTCGCAGATTAGGTCGCTCGCACGCATGTGAACTCAGCCCCTTTCTTGGCATTAGACGTTGTACTCGCGATTCGATGATACCACTAGCGAAACTCTGAGGTCATTGGTCTCCTGGTGGTTCTTAACTGACTCTTTGAGCGGAAGATTTGGCAGCCAAAATCGTAAACTGATCATCGGGCAAGAACCTAGCTAACCATTAGCCGAAACACTTATGGCGGCGATCAATCTTCTTCAACTCAAGAGAATGGCTAACGATCGTTCGTTCGCTCGCGGTGAAGCGTATTTCAAAGATGGCCGCGTACACAGTCTCGCCACGTACGAAGGGGCGTCGAC
>DIYZ01000167.1:6261-9924 GCA_002427845.1 Chloracidobacterium sp. UBA6041
ACTCGTGTGATTGCCCGATTGGCCTTGACGGTGAGTTCTGTAAACACCTCGTTGCCGTCGGTCTGGCTTCACTTCACCCAGATCCGGAAAGCAATGGTAAGCCCGGCAGGAAACGAAAACGGGCGGCAAGCAAAGACGATCTACGTACGTACCTAGAGCGGCAAGACAAAGATACTCTGGTCACCATGCTGGCGCGCGAAGCGATGGAAAACCGAAACTTGCGTGACCGTCTGCTCCTTGAAGCCGCGCAATCCAATCCCATGGGCTTCGATATTGCCGCGTATCGTCGTTCCATCGCAATTGCGACGCGGACCAACGGCTTTGTTGACTACCGATCCGCGTATGACTATACCCGGCGCATTCATCAGGTAACCGAGTCGATCGCGGCGCTCCTTAGCGACGGTCACGCGCCGGCGGTCATTGAGCTCGCGGAGTACGCGCTCGCGCAACTGGAAAGCGCCATCGGCGACATGGACGATTCAGATGGCTACATGAGCGACATCCTGTCAGAGCTGCACGATCTACATCATCGCGCTTGCCTGGAGGCCCGTCCGGAACCCCGGGCTCTCGCGCGGCGACTGTTCGAGTGGGAGATGAAAGGCGATTGGGAGATATTTTATGGAACGGCAGAGACCTATGCGGACGTCTTTGGCGCGGATGGCCTGGCAGAATACCGAGAGTTAGCCGAATCCGAATGGGCAATGATTCGCCAACTAGGGCCCGGCGACAAAGACGATGAGGTCTACGGCAAACGCTCTCGCATCACCAGCATGATGGAAGCCCTAGCGAAGCAATCCGACGACCCTGAAGCCCTGGTCGAGATCAAGCGCCGGGACATTTCGCACGCTTATGCGTTCCTTCAGATTGCCGAAATCTATCGTGAGGCCGGCCAGCACGACAAGGCGCTCGACTGGGCCGAACAAGGAATGAAGTCTTTCTCGCAAAGCGATTCACGACTGGTTGAGTTTCTCGCTCGCGAGTATCACCGCCGCGCCCGCCACGACGACGCGATGAAACTAATCTGGCACGAGTTTGTGGAATCGCCGTCTTTGAAAAACTACCAGGAGTTGAAGGCGCACGCTCGTAAAGTGCGCCCGCATTCCGACTGGCCTGTCTGGAGAGACAAAGCGCTGGCCAATCTGCGAGGCGTCATTGAGAAAGAAAAGCAACAAGAGAAAACTTCAAAGAACCATTGGCATTGGCCTGGTCATGCCGACAACTCGCGTCTGGTTGAAGTTTTCCTCTGGGAAAAGCGCTACGACGAGGCGTGGCAGGAAGCTTCCGCAGGCGGCTGTTCTTCAGGTCTTTGGCTTCGGGTTGCCGCCGCGCGTGAAGAAAAACACCCCGGCGATGCCGTACCAATCTACAAGGAGATGATCGCACCGATTCTCAAGCAGGCAAACAATGCCGCTTACGCGGAAGCAGCTAAGCTGCTGCACAAAATCCGAGAGCTAATGGGCCGCCTGGACCGCGTGACTGAGTTTGACGATTACCTTGCCGCGCTTCGCGTCGAATACAAACGCAAGCGCAACTTCATCAAGCTGCTTGAGGGATTTGAAACATCTTGATCCGGGGCAAGAGCGATCCCACTGTCTGATTTTGGAAGAACTTGACAGCTTAGTCTTCGGTCTCCTACCCTCTATGCTGTAGTCAGATTAAATGCAAATTTATCTATGATAGGTGTAACCATGAAACTTGCTCGAGACATTATGAGCCTGTCAACTTTCAAGCGCGATAGCAACAAAGTTATGCGCCAGATGAAGAAAACCAAAGAGCCCGTTGTCCTGACGATCAACGGCAAAGCAGCCGTTGTGGTGCAGGATGCCGAGGGCTACCAAAGCCTACTCGATCTCAAAGAGCGATCCGAAACTATTGCAGTGCTGCGCCAGCGCTTGACCTCACTGGGCCGGAAGAAGGGCCGAACGGCAGATGAGTTTTTCACCGAGTTCTTCGCCGAGAACAACATTCCCACCGCAGACTGATGAAAAAGTACTTGGTTATCTTCCACCCGGACGCGGAAACAGACATTAGTTCAGCCTATCAGTGGGGTAGCAAAGTGTGGGGCGACAAACAAGCAAAAGCGTGGGCTCAGGAGTTGCAGCGCTTCATTAAGTTGCGCCTGGCTTCGCAGCCACTGAGTTGCCCGCTTGCACCTGAAAGCGATGATCTCGGTATCGCTGTGCGGCAACTAATTGTGCAGCGCTATCGGGTTCTCTTCATTGTCGAAAAAAAGACGGCCACGATCCTCCACGTCAGAGGCCCATATGCCGCTGGCCGCGATTCACGCGAAGCGGTTCACGAATAGCTTAAGCTGTGACCAGGTGATCGGTCGCAGCGGGATCGATGTCGGCACCTGTCCCCGCGTATTGAATGGCTCGCCTTCACGGAGTTGGTTAATTATTGGGATATCATTCAGCGATCTGCTATTCTCGGGCTAACCGGCGAGGCACACAATGAGCCAAAACTTACAAAGCGTCTTAGAAGCAGCGCGACAACTTTCACCTGAACAGCGGCGGCGGTTGGCCGCGCAGCTTTTGGAAGAAGTTGGAGTAAATGAACCGCCAGCGTCTGAGCTAACTCGCAAGCAAAGAGCGCTGTCCATCGTCGAAGAAACCTTCGGCGCTATCAAGGGGCTGGATCGAGTCGCACTCGCACAACTGGCCGAGGACGAAGAATTCAGTGGATATTAAGTTGCTTCCGGCGAATTCGACGTGCCTGGTTGACGCCAACATCCTCCTCTATCACATCGCGGGAACATCCGCTGATTCCAAAGGCTTCCTCCAACGCGTAGCCAACGAAGAAGTTCAAGCGTACCTGACAACGATCATCATCGCCGAGGTTCTGCATCGGCAAATGTTGATTGAGGCGGCGATCAAAGGCCTGGTCACACCCGGCAAGACGCTAAACAAACTGAAAGCAAATCCTCGACGGGCGTTTCACGACCAAGCAGAAAGTGGCCAAGCACGAGTTTGCTTACTCAGGGTTAGTTAATTGCGGACACTGCGGATGTGCTCTGGTAGCCGAGAGAAAGAAAGGCAAGTACGTTTACTATCATTGCACCGGCAACAAGGGCAAATGCTCGGAACCCTACACTCGAGAGGAAGTACTGGAAGAGTGCTTTGGGGACTTGCTGAAAGGTCTCGTCTTTGACGATGAAGTCATGGACTGGGTGAGCGAAGCCTTACACCAAAGCAATGCAGTCGAGAAACGCTTCAGGGATGAGGGGATTGCGCGACTGCAAGCGGAGCACAGCAAGATCCAGAACCGTCTTGATAAGCTTTACGAAGATCGGCTCGATGGTTTCATTGAACCCGCTTTCTTTGAGCGCAAAGCGCAAGAGTGGCGGCAAGCACAGAAGCGCTTGATGGACCAAAAGAACGAACATCAAAACGCGAATGATAACTACGTGGACGATGGCGTGCGGCTACTCGAACTCGCTAGAAAGGCCTATTTCTTATTCAAAAAGCAGAATCCAAGCGAAAAGCGTCGACTGTTGGATTTCGTGTGTTCGAACTCAACATGGAAGCACGGAACACTGACTGCTACATTCCGCCAACCCTTTGATCTTCTTGCCGTTACGAACACTGCCTGGCAAAACGAAAAGGCCGCCGGCGCTACTTCCGGCGACCTTCGTCCAATCTGGCTCCGCAGGTAAGACTCGAA
>DIYZ01000137.1:0-13014 GCA_002427845.1 Chloracidobacterium sp. UBA6041
GCCTCACGCACCGCATGCTCGTCAACATAGAAGTTCTCTTGAAGTGCAGTTAGTAGAGGAATAACTTGCTCAGACCGTATGTCGGCGAGGATATCGATATCGGCGGTGGAGCGATACATGCCGTGCATAGAGCTGGCGAGGGAACCCACCAGAACATAGGTAATCCGCTGTTGCTCCAGCACACTCGCAACAAGGGATAATACTGTGAAGGGGTTCTCCATCGGTTCTGATCACTAGCCTTCTTGCTTCGGATCGAAACCGTAAGCACGAATCACGTCCTCGCGTGGAAGAACACGAGCAATGAAGCGTCGGCGAATCTCTCCGTCGCTGGCACCAGGAAAGCGATGACGGATATCGGCTACGACTAACTGGCGGGTGGCTTGAGTCAGCTCGAAAGCCAGCATAAGGCGCTTCCAACCGGGAAGCCGGCGCATTAGCGCAAAGTGCATTTGCTGGGCTTCGGGTGTTGTGTCTGGTGACAAAGGTTTCACGTTGGTTGTCTTTGGTAAATCCCACTAGCAGACAGACAAGAATGTCTGTCCTACTCCTTCAAAAGCTGGCTCGCGATAATGAGTTTCTGTATCTCGGAAGTGCCTTCGTAAATTCGCAGCGCGCGAATCTCCCGGTAAAGCCGTTCAACTACACTGCCGCGCACGAGTCCTGAACCGCCATGAATCTGCACTGCACTGTCAACAATTCTGCACGCTGCCTCCGTGGCGTACAGTTTCGCTTCGCTCGCTTCGCGAGTGACGCGCACACCTCCCATGTCCTTCAGGTACGCCGCGCGGTAAACCAATAGTCTGGCGGCGTCGAGCTCCGTAGCCATATCGGCGAGTTTCTCCTGGATAAGTTGATGCTCGGCGAGAAGACGGCCAAATTGTTTCCGGCTCGTTGCATAGCGTACGGCTTCGTCGAGCGCGCGCCGGGCCATGCCGCAAGCCGCGGCGCCCACGCTGGCACGAAACATATCCATCGTGCGCATGGCCAACAAAAATCCGTCGCCTTCCGCTCCCACCATATCTTCGGCCGGCACGCGACAGCCTTTGAATTGAAGTTCCCCAATCGGGTGCGAAGCGATCATTGTGGTGCGCTCGCTTACGCTGAAACCAGGTATCTTCGCGCCCACGACAAAAGCTGACAACTGAGCGCGGCCATTAGCATCGGTTCCGGTCCGCGCAAACACAGTGTAGAAGTCGGCAACTCCGGCATTTGAAATGAAACGTTTCGTCCCATCGAGTACATAGGCATCGCCGTCGCGCTGTGCGGTGGTCTTGATGGCCGCAACATCAGAGCCCGCGTCAGGTTCGGTTAAAGCGAACGCGGCGATTGATTTACCATCCGCCGCACGCGAAATCCAGAAGTCGCGCACGTGCTCCGGGGCCGCCTGGCTGATGGCATACGTTCCCAACCCCTGCATGACGAAAGCGAGATCTGCGAGCGCGGAGGAGTAAGAAAGTGCTTCGCGAATCAAACAGAGTGCCCGCACGTCCAGTTTTGTCCCGGGCGAGGCAACTGCATAACGCAAGACGCCGGCGGTCGCCAGCGCACTGACGTATTCGCGGAGTCGAGCCTCTGTATCGCGTTCTTCACCGGCGCGCGTTTCAATCTCACGTGCCACAAACGATTCAATGCCGGCAGCCAGTGTGCGATGCTCGGGCGTGAAGAAGGGAAGTTGATCAATAAATTTGTCAGTCATGGTTCTCAAAACACTAACGGGTAAAGGGGAACGGGTAAACGGGAAGGCGAGTCCAGTTTCCCGTTACCCCTTATCCTATTCAAACTGTGGCGTCCGTTTTGCAACAAACGCTTCATAGGCTTCGCGATAATCGGGATGCTGCATGCATATCGCCTGCGCCTGGGCCTCGCATTCAAGTGCGGACTCCAGATTCATATGCAATTCGCGGTTGAGCATCTCCTTGGTCCTGGCAAGCGCGAAAGCCGGACCACGGGCCAGGCGTTCGGCGAGTTCGCGCGTGGTTTCTGCTAACTGCTCGGAAGGGACGACACGATTGTACAGTCCGATTCGTTCGGCCTCTGACGCGGCAATGAAGTCACCGGTGTAGAGCAGCTCGGTTGCTTTGGCCAGTCCAACCACTCGCGGAAGTAAATACGCAGCGCCCATATCGGCCCCCGAGAGCCCAACTTTCACAAAGAGAAAAGCAATCTTCGCGTCCTCGCTCGCGATGCGTATATCCGATGCCAGCGCAATGCATGCGCCCGCGCCGGCCGTTGTTCCGTTAAGACTGGCGATTACTGGCTGCGGCGTTGCGCGAATGTTACGAATCAGTTCACAGGTCATGCGCGTAAACTCAAGCAGACCCTCCAGGTCGCGGGAAAAGAGTTTGCCAATGATGTCGTGTACGTCTCCGCCTGAGCAGAAAGCGCGTCCGGCACCGGTTATTACGACCACGCGCACATCCTCTTGCGCACGCAGGGCCGCAAACGTGTCGGTCAGCTCGCGATAGACTTCAAAGGTTAACGCGTTAAGACGTTCCGGGCGGTTGAGCGTAATCGTAGCTACGCCCGCTGCGCTCTTTTCATAAAGGAAACTTTTTGGAGTAAGCATCAATAGCGATTCACGGATGCAGGACAGCGACAGCTTCGATTTCAACTTTCGCGTCGGCCTCAAGCAGACTTTTCACTTCGACCAGCATCATTGCGGGAAAATGTTTTCCCATGCGCGCCCGATAGCATTTGCCGACCTCGTTCCGGCGCTCGGTATATTCCTTTTTGTCGGTTACGTACAAAACAAGACGCGCTATCTGGTCCGGCCGGCCGCCGGCTTCAGTTATGACCGCAATAACATTGGCCAGCGCGCGATCAAATTGGTCTACGAACCTTTCGCTGACGATCGTTTGTTTTTCATTCCAACCAACCTGTCCCGCTACGAACAGTAATCTGCCGCCAGCCGGTGTCAAAACTCCGTTTGAGTAGCCGCGGGGCGTGCCGAGTGATGCAGGATTGATCAGTTTGAAAGTCATAATAGCTTGCCGGGCCAAACACGTAGCAAGTTATTAGATTCTGCCCGGTGGGGCAAGGGAAAGTCTTCGGTTGGTGCGGGCTTAGATAACGCAGCGCCGCTGGGCTGCCGCAAATTAACTGCTTGCACTACAACTAAAACGAAAGAAGGCCGCCTTTTGGAAAGGCGGCCTTGGAACGAATAAGTTGGGCAAGTGATTAAAGGACCTTGTCGAGGCGCGAAGCGAGCTGGCCGGCAAGGCTGCCGTTCGGATCGAGTCCGCCAATCGGTTCGCTCGGGTTTCCCTGCTTGTCAATAATCACTATCGACGGCAACTGATCGATGCCAAACTTTTTGGACGTCGCGCCGTCAGGATCGCGCAGTACAGTGACTTTGAGACCATACTTTTGCGCGAAGCCACGCAGTTGGTCGTCGCTCGCAAAATTTTTCGACTTGGAATCTTCCGACTCGGTGCTTACCCAATAGACCACTACGCCGCGGTCGCTGTATTCATCGGCGAGTTTTCTGACGCCTTGCAACTGGGTCTTCGACAGCGGCAGCCAGGAAGCGCCAAACGCCAGCACCACAACTTCACCGCGCAGGCTCTCGGAGGTTATCGTCTGGCCGTCAATCGACCGCAGGGAAAAGTCGACGGGTGCGCCGTGGTTCTGGGCCAATACGAGGGAAGAGCCCAGCAGGACAGCGCCAAACAGGGCCACCAGGGGCTTGCGATTTTTCAGAAACATTTACTCTCCTTTGCCCAAACCTCATGAAGGTGGGGCAGTGCATTAGATGAACGACGTGACCTTTTAGTTGGACACTCTTTAGCGCCTGCTTTGGTCTACTTCTGCCCGCGAAACATTGGTTTTGGAGGCGGAACGCCGAAGACCTCTTCGTGCAAAGCGCGGTAATCATCCCACGTGTCCATGTCGCGCGCAATAAAATTCGAATCGACGGGAACGCGTCTGACCTCGTCCCGATGCGCATCAAACAACACTTTCAGACCTCGTCGCGGGTCAAGACTGAGTAGTTCGTCTCGGAAGCTTAGGTCGATTAGCACCGGATGTCCGCCGCGCTCGTTCCAGGTGGGCACAATCAGGCGAGCTCCTCGCTGCCATTCGTTAACAATCGTTGCGATTACTTCGGAAGGCACGGCCGGATGGTCAGCGGGCGTAATGACCACAGCCTTCGTTTCGAGAGAGAGGTGACGCACCGCACAGGCGATTGAAGCACTCATCTCGCTGGCAGCGTCCGGATTAATAACGAAAGTGACGCCGGAGTTTTTGAGTTGCTCTTTGACATCCTCGGCGCGAGGGCCCAGAACGACAACAACGTTCTCGATGCCGCCGGCGCGGATATGTTCGATACAGGTTTCGATTACGGTTTTGCGACCGAAGGAAAGTAAAGGCTTGAATGCGCCCATGCGTTCGGAGCGCCCGGCGGCGAGGATGATTGCGGTAACAGAGTTTGGAGTCAGGAGTCTGGAGTCTGCAGGCAGCGATCGAGAGGCGGACCCTTCAGAGGAGTTTAGTTCTTCGGTCAAACGATTCACTCCCGACTCTGGACTCTGGACTCTAGACTCAAGACGCTAGACTAATTCCCGGAGCGCGCGGAGCGTATACTGCCGCGCCATCTGTTTGCGCCAGTTCATAACAAAGTCGGTGTTGTCGAGCGGCCGGGCTTTTACGTATGCAGCTTCGGCGGCCGCTTGAATGCTTGCTGCGTCGAGTGGCTGGCCGATGAGCGCTTCGCCGGCTCCCTTAACTTCCACGGGTGAGGGAGCGATACCGCCCAGAATGAGTTTGGCATTTTTCACAGAGCCCGCCTGATCTACTTGCACCCAGGCCGCAACCCCCAACACCGGGAAATCAAACGCACCACGGCGGCGCAGCTTTTGATAAGACGCGCGCCAGCCATTGAGCGGAGGTAGATGGATGTCAACCAGCAGTTCGTCCGGGCGTTTCTTCAAATAATCGATGCCGTCGTCGTTATAGAACCCGGCCGCGTCAATCATTCGTTCACCCAGCGTGGAGGCCAAACGAAACTTCGCGCCGATAGCCACCATCACCGGCACGAGATCCGACGATTGCACAGCCCAGCACTTTGAGCTTCCCGGCGCCACCCAGCAAATGTCACCGTCTTTCTTCAAGCAGAAGTTGATGCCTTTGCGCCATTCATAATTCTGATCGTAATAGTTGCAGCGCGTGTCGAGCAGCAGATTGCCCCCAATCGTTCCCATGTTGCGCAGGATTGGTGTGGAGATTGTGTGCGCTGCATGGGCGACGACAGGATAATCACGATTGATTAGCGGATGCTCGACAATGTCCGTGAGTGTTACCGACGCACCAATGCGAATTCCCGACTTGCCATCGCCCGTAATCTGATTCAACTCCGGAACACGCATTACGGAGATCACTGTCTTCGGCGTCTGCTGGCGACGCTTCATATTTGGATAGAGATCCGTGCCTCCAGCCACAAACTGCCCCTCCGGCCCCGAGCCGGCCATGATCTTCACCGCCTCCGCAACCTCTCGCGGCACGCGATATTCAAATTTGGGCAGACGCATCATTCCGAAGTAACCCCCGCCAGTTGCATGACAAACGCGGGCGTTCTGGGTTCACCTTTGAAAAAATTTGCAGGGACCTTCCGGCTAATTGCCCAACGATCGAGCCAGGAAATTCCACCCGGGCCAGTGTACGTATCAGGCGACGCATAAGCCTTATCACTCAATGCGTCTTTCAGCGTGATGAACGTGTAACCGCGTCTCTTCAACATAGCGATGATGTCTTTGAAATGATCCGCGTTGATGGAATTGGCGTGCACCAGTAAGACCTGTCTAATTTGCCTGCCAAACAGTTTGACCGACTGGTTTTCGAAATAGGCAAACTTGGCTTCCATGTAAGGTACGTAAGCGTCCGCCACTTGTTGCATTGCCGCTGGATCGTTTGTGTCGCGAGCATTGTCGTAAGCGCGAGCAAAAATCCAATCCGAGTTGTCAACCGTAACGGGAGCCACGCTGTAGCCGCGCGAATGCAAAAACGATTCAAACTGCTGCCTTGTCTCGATAGATCTTCCGGTATGCAGAAAAGGATGACGAAAATAGCGAAGGCGCTTTTGCCGTTTGGACATCAGCCCACGAGTTACTTCTTCGCCGCGAATCACATCAGACTCGAAATCCGAAAGCGGGGTTGAGTTCAGCGAATGATGCGAGAAGGTGTGATTGCCTAATTCGAGCCCGGCATCAAGCCATTCGTTTAATAAAGCTACGCGAGCCGGATCCAATTTGTCGTTCGCATAAAGCTTAGTTTCATTAATAAAACCTACAACGGGTATGCTGTTTGTCTTGAGGGTGGTCAGAAGCTTTCTGGTGATCTCTTCCCAACTCGTGTCGTCCTGGAGCGTTGAGATGACCGGCAGATCATCAAAAGTGATTGCGACCTGCCGCCGCTGTGGTCGCGGTCCGCCGCCCGCCGTTTCCACACACCCAACAACGGCCATCATCAATATCAATAGACTTCTCTTCATACGAACGACCTATCAATGTACCACCCTTGGCATCTCTTTGCCATCTCCGCCTTCGGCTGGCGTCAACACACGCAAAGGTTCAGGCCACTCAACTGACGGAACCGTGTCTGGCCCATAACGTCCATCGCGTCCCTTTGCCTTTTCCTTCAGCGCCTTCAAAACTTTCTCCGGCGTGATGGGCACTTCATCGATGCGCACGCCCACCGCGTCGTACACTGCATTCGCTACAGCCGGCGGCACCGGCAACAGCGGTCCCTGGCCAACTTCCTTCGCGCCATACGGTCCGTTTGGATCAGGGTCTTCGATTAGATAAGTCTTGACGTCACACATCTCCATCGTCGTTGGGCTCTTGTACTCCAGCATCGAGGGAAACTTGTGCACCACGTTGCGGTTGGCGCGATAGGCCATCTCCTCCATCAGAATTTCGCCGAGGCCCATGTAAACGCTGCCTTCAACCTGCCCCATTACCAGCATGGGATTGATTGACTTGCCGATGTCATGCGCGATCCAAATTCGTTCGACGACAACAATGCCCGTATCAGGATCGACGTCTACCTCGGCAATCGCTGCCGAATAACTGTAGGCTGGCGATGGTCCCACGCCCGCGCCTTTGTATTTACCAGGCGATCGTGGCGGCGAGTAAGAGCCGACAGTGCCGATGGTCCCAAACTTTGATTCAGCCAACACGACGGCCTCGGCGAATGAGACGCCAACTTCCGGGTTTTCCACATCAAAAGCACGCCGCTCTGCGAGCGCGATGTTCTCAATCGGCACGCTGAGTTTTTCCGCCACGGCCATTACCAGCAACTCGCGCGCGCGCTCGGCGGCTTGAATCGCTGCGTTGCCGGTCATCAACGTGACGCGGCTCGAGTAACTCCCCAGGTCAACCGGCGTCAAATCCGTGTCTGCCGTGACAACGCGAATGTCGAAAGGATCGATCCCGAGAACTTCTGCGACGATGTATGCAAGGATTGAATCAGAGCCCTGGCCAATGTCAGTCGATCCACACATGACGCAAACACCGCCCTGGCGGTCAAGCCGAAGCTGTACGCCCGACTGCGGCATGTTGTTCCAGTAGATCGGCAAGCCGGCGCCGCAAATGTAGGAGCTGCACGCGATGCCAATGCCTTTTCCGAATGGCAGCTTGCGATTGTTCTGATCCCAACCCGAAAATTTGTTTTTCCAATCGGAGCCGGCAACGACCTTGTCTATGCATTGGCCTAACCCCATGCTGCCGATGCGCAGATAGTTCGCAGTTACAGTATCGGGTTTGACCAGATTCGCCCGGCGCATCGCCGCCGGATCGAGTTTCAGTTGCTCCGCAATCTTGTCGAGTTGAACTTCCAGCGCGTAACGCGGCTGCGGCGTTCCATGTCCGCGCTTGGGTCCGCACGGGGGCTTGTTTGTAAAAGCGCGCAGTCCCTGAAACTTGTAACGGGGCACGTCATACGTGACCGTCTGCAACGCGCCGGTGTAAAACGTGCTGGCAACGCCGTAACTGCCGTAGGCTCCGCCGTCGAGGAACGACTGGAAATGCATTCCGGTTATGGCGCCGTCTTTTTTCACTCCGGTCTTGATGTGCATCAGCACCGGATGGCGCCCGCGGTGACAATAGAAAACTTCCTCGCGCGTAAGCGTAACCTTTACAGGCCTTCCGGTGATTATTGCGAGCTTGCAGACCACAACTTCATGATTGAAGGGATCGCTCTTGCCGCCAAAGGCGCCGCCGTTTGGCGTAGCGATGACGCGAATGTGACTGGCAGGCAACTCTAAAACTTTTGCGAGCGCGCGATGAACGTAGTGTGGGGTCTGGGTCGAACTCCAGAGCGTCAGCTTTTTGTCTGGATCGAAATTGCCGACGGCAGCGTGTTGTTCCATCGGCAAATGGGTATTGCCTTCGTAGAAAAACGTGTCTTCGCGAATCAGGTCTGCTTCAGCGAAGCCATCCTCGACGTTGCCGAATTCCAGCGAAACCTTCTTGTGAATATTTCCTTCGTCGCCGTATTCGTGAATGCGCGGTTCGTCGATAATCACCGCCTCTTCAATCGAGGAGATGGTGTTCAGCGGTTCATATTCCACCTCGATGAGATTCATCGCATCGAAGGCAATGTCTTCATCGATTGCCGCAACAGCCGCAACGGGGTCGCCGATGAAACGAACTTTGTCGATGCAGAGTGCATGCTCGTCCTGGCTGACCGGGAGAATGCCATAGGGAATTGGCAAGTCTTTGCCGGTGATAACCGCAATAACGCCGGGCAACGCAATCGCCTTTGAGACGTCAATGTTTTTGATTAGCGCGTGCGGTAGATGCGTGCGGAGAATCTTGCAGAAGAGCATGCGGGGCAGCACGATGTCATCGGCAAACTTCGTCTGGCCGGTGCACTTCGCGCGGGCGTCAACCTTGCGAAAAGGTTTGCCGACAACCTTGAGTGGTTTTCCGTTGTTGTTTCCGTTCTTAGCCATTCAACTTAACAATTAGCCGCGGATTAACGCGGATGCACGCGAATCAGAATTAGAACCTGCCAAAGACTGATCAATCTGCCTACTATCCGCGCAAATCCGCGGCTGATTCTATTCGCAGCCATAGATGCTCGCGCGCGGTAGTTCCATCTCTTCGCCGCGCATGCGCGCAGCGGCCAGCTCCACGGCTTCGTAAATTTTTATATAGCCGGTGCAGCGGCAAAGATTGCCTGACAAGGCTTCCCTGATGACGTCGCGCGACGGATTTGAGTTCTTCTTTAGCAGCTCTTCAGCGACGAGCAGAAATCCGGGTGAACAATAGCCACACTGGGCGGCGCCCGTATCCGCAAACGTCTCCTGCAAAGGATGAAGCTGCGCCCCCTCAGCCATTCCTTCGATCGTTTTTACTTCCTGTCCTTCAGCATCCAGGCCCAACATCAAACAGGAAAGGATTGAACGACCGTTAACCAGCACGGTGCACGTGCCACACTCCCCGAGCTCGCAGCCGTGCTTGGTTCCCATCAGTCCCAGGTCTTCACGCAACACTTCGAGCAGCGTCTTGTGCGGCGCGAAGGCGACTTCCGCCGGCTCACCGTTCAGGACAAACTTAACGTGAGCTTTCTCTTTTCCCGTTACCATTTCTTTAATCATCACTTCGGTGACAGATCAGCCAACTTCCCACGGAGTGGGTATAGGTTTTCCAAGATCCCTGGCCCCATGGGTTATTTGACAACATTTCAATGCAATCGTTCGTGACGCGATAGATAATGCGATATCGTTGAAAGAGAAGCTCACGAATGTTTTCGTCATTCGTTTTCAGGTACGACGCGACCAACTTTCGGATGGTCAACTAGTCGTTCGGCCGCTAAGATGATTCGTTCCACGAATCCACCAGCGTACATTTCTGAGTCTCTGGCTATGTAGGCGTGCAGTTCGCGAAGGTCTTCAACGGCGGGCTCAGTCCACAATCTTCATTCAGGTGCAAAGAGCTCTTTCACTTCATCGTGGGCGACAGTGCGGCCCTCTTCCGCACCTTTAATTCCTTCTTCTATCTTACTCTTCACGTAGAGCCGGTACATGATATCTTCCCATGTGACCTCTTCAGGTAACCTGGAAATTAAACGTATCGCTTCTTCCTTTGTAGTGCTCATCGAATCTCTAATCCGCTATTTGGATGGCAAAAATATAACACACAAAAGTCCATTCGTTTACGCCTTCGCGACGCTTGAGTCCTTCTTAGCTTTGCTCAGCATTGTGTTGTCGATCAAGCGCGTCTTGCCGATGTAAGCGGCGACGGCGATCAGGATTGGGCGGTCCTCGATTTTGTCCAGTCTTTCGAGCGTTTCGGCATCCACAACGCTGACGTAATCCACGCGGAAGCGCGGTTCAGTCTCGACTGTATTGCGCACAAGCTCGGCCAGCTTGCCGGCATGCCGCTCGCCTTTCTTGTAACTCTCTTTCGCCTTTGCCAACGCGCGATGGATCACCGACCCCGCCTGTTGCTCTGCGGCGGTCAGATATAGATTGCGCGACGAAATCGCGAGTCCCGAATCCTCGCGCACCGTCGGCAAGACAACAATCTCAGTATCGAAAGCCAAATCCCTGACCAGCCGTCTGATGATCAAAGCTTGTTGCGCGTCTTTCTGGCCGAAGAAAGCAAAGTCAGGGCGAATCGTGTTCAGCAGAATCGAAACTACCGTCGCGACGCCGCGAAAGTGGTTTGGCCGCGAAGCGCCTTCGAGTTGCTCCGACAGTCCTTCGACGTTTACGTAAGTCGAAAAATCCTTCGGATAAATTTCTTCTGCTGAAGGCGCAAAGATATAGTCAACGTTGTAATCGGTTAGCACGGCCGTGTCTTTGGTCAAGTCACGCGGGTAGTGTTCAAAATCTTCGCTTGGACCAAACTGCGTGGGGTTCACAAAAACCGACACCACGACGATGTCACACATCCGGCGAGCTTCGCGCACAAGACTCAAGTGGCCTTCATGAAGCGCGCCCATCGTTGGCACCAGCCCGATAGTCCGATCCTGCTCGCGGCGAATTTTGCGCGCGACGGAACTCATGCGCTGACGGCGATTAATGATCTCCATAGTTTAGTTGGGGAAGAGTTCAGGACTTCCTGACGTTGGACTCATTTGTTGGCGATTCTTTAGCGGGCGTGGTGATTTTGAGTTCTTCTGCGGCTTCCGCGGGCAGCGCATACGATTCAGCGTCTGAAGGATAGGTGCCGCTTCGCACGTCATCGGCATAACGAGTGACGGCGTCAGTCATTACGTCATGCAGGTTTGCGTAAGGCCTGACGAAGCGCGCAAGTTTGCCAAACGACAAGCCCAGCATGTCGTGTAAGACCAGGACCTGGATATCGCAGTGGGCGCCCGCTCCGATTCCAATCGTCGGGATGCTGACAGTTTCCGTGATCAGTTTAGCAATTTCGCGCGGGACAACTTCCAGCACGATCGCGAAGGCGCCGGCGTCTTCCAGCGCACGCGCGTCGTCGAGCAACTGCCGCGCGCCTGCGGCTGTCTTACCCTGTACTCGATAAGCGCCGAGCTTGTTGATTGACTGCGGTGTTAGTCCGATGTGGCCCATCACCGCAATTTCTTCGTCAACCAAACGCTTCACGAGTTGCACGCGTTTGTGTCCGCCCTCGAGTTTGACTGCTTCTGCGCCGCCTTCTTTCACCAGTCGCAAAGCATTTCTAACCGCGTCGTCAGGGCCAGTATGAAATGAACCGTAGGGCATATCGGCAACCAGCAGGGCCCGCTGCACGGCGCGGCGCACGGCCTTCAGGTGAATCAGAATTTCGTCGAGCGTAACCGGTACAGTGTTGCCATAACCCAGCACTACATTTCCCAGACTGTCGCCAACGAGAATGATGTCGATGCCCGCCTCGTCAACTATACGGGCCGTGGGAAAGTCGTACGCGGTCAGACATACCAGCCGCTCGCCGCGTTGTTTGCTTGCCTTTAGCGACGGGGCGTTTACTTTTTCAGGACGTTCAGGCTTGAGATAAGGCATATTTCAGCTCTCTGGCCACGCTTTAGCGGCGGGCCAATTTAGCAACCCGGCGGGGCTGACCCGCTGGGTTCCACGCAACTGCCAGTTATCGACATCGACGCAAACTTTAGTTTGCGAATGAATCTAACAGATTGGAGATATGTAAGGCGTCTTCGCAAGTGGGGATATTATAGCGGGAAAACGAAAAAAAGGGGAAAAGAGACACGGCGATGTAACGCACTTTTAGTTTGCTGTCCCATGCCAGTGCTCTCCCATAAGCCTCTCAATTCAGGGTCAGGAGAAAAAAGGTCCCGGAGGGACCCAATTTATATAGATGCGCTCTCGGGAAAACAATCCAGAGCCCATTTATGGGCGAAAGACCAAACATTGCGCTCCCATCCGAGCTTAGGGTTCATATTCACCAGATTGTTCTATAAACATTTCGCCGCTACGTGGCTTTCTTCGACAAACTGATTTAGCGAGGTACTAATTAAAAGTGGAGAAGTTGTTTTCACTTGCTACGGATGCCACGGGTTTACTCTAGAATCATCCTCGAGCGATTCAAGTAGTTGGGTCATTGTCTTGTTGAGTGTGGGATGAACGAGCTGGGGCGCAAGCGCGGCTAAGGGCGCGAGGACGAACCGGCGCAGATGCAGTCGCGGGTGGGGGAGCGTCAAAATTTGAGTGTCGCTGGTCTCATTGCCGCAGAGAAGCAGATCGAGATCGATTGTTCGCGGCGCCATTGCTACGTCACGAGTCCGGCCGAGTGATTGTTCCACTTGTAGTAGCCGCGCCATAACTTCTTCGGGGTGAGGCAGCGGATTGCCGCGCAACTCCACAACCATATTCAGGAAAGATCGTTGGGGAAAAGTTTCGACCGGCTCGGTTTCATAGACTTGCGAGAGTCGAACGACTTCCAGACCCACAGCTAACATTCCGCGTATTCCGAGCAGTAAATTTGCCGCGCGGTCACCCAGATTCGAGCCGAGACCGACGTAGGCATTCCTGTGTGCGTCGTTGAGAGACATGGAAGAACAGTAAACAGTAAACAGTGAACAGTAAACAGTAAACAG
>DIYZ01000137.1:13314-41438 GCA_002427845.1 Chloracidobacterium sp. UBA6041
AGCAAATAGCAAATAGCAATCAGTAATCAGCAATCAGTAATCGGCAATCTGCAGACACGGTTGCGGGGTGGGTCAGTATAGAATGAAAGAGCAGGCACGAAGAAGCGTTGTAAATGGAACCGATGCGCCGGCCGCGCGTATGACTACTGACTACTGACTACTATTTGCTGTTTACTATTCGCTGGCTGCTATGTCGCAACTCATAACACTCATCTGGCTCAAGTGGACGCTCTTCCGGAATTCGCTTCGTTCTTCCAAGGCGGTTGTAAATCGCCTTGCGTCGTTACTCGGAATGCTGGCCGCTCTGGCTCTCGGACTATTGATTGCCCTGGGCCTGGGCATTGCAGCCTACGCGCTGACGTCGCCGAGATTAGGCTTCCAGACGTTTCGTGCCGCGAGGGAGAATCGTAGCGCCGGTATCCCTACGGCAGAGTTCATTTTCTTTTCGATCTTTGCCATGTGTTACTTGTTTTGGTCGATCCTGCCACTAAGCATTGGCAGCAACAGACAGTTTGATCCGGGAAATCTTCTTCTCTATCCCATCAGTTTGCGCAAACTCTTCGCTGTAGATTTCGTCAGCGAAGTTGCCAGCCTCCAGTCGGTGTTCGCTATCCCTGCAATCATGGCCATCGGTTTCGGCGCGGGATTGGCCCGGGGCAACCTGGTTGGTGGGATGCTGATTGCTTTCGTTGCTGCTGCGTTCGGAATAGCGCTGTCAAAATGGGTTTCGACTTCCATCGGCTCGTTGATTCGCCGCAAACGAAGTCGCGGCGAAACTGTGCTGGCGCTGATTGGCGTGATAGCAGGTCTGGGCGGGGCCTTGTTTGGTCAAATCGCACCGCTCGTTTTTCGTCACGCGGAATCGATTTCTGCTCTTCGCTGGACGCCGCCGGGCGCCATCGCCTTTGGTCTGACCGATGGGTTGCGCGCAGGTCACGCCAGACAATATGCGATCGCACTCGTCGCTATCAGCGCGTATACCATTCTTCTCACAGGCATCACTTATTGGCTGGCGCACCGCGCGATTCTGGGTGGGGGAACCAAGCGACGCACTCGCCAGCCGACTGGGACGACGCCTGCAACCGACAACTATACCGGTTGGGAACTTCCGCTCGTTTCGCCACCGCTCTCGGCAATAATCGAGAAGGAGTTTCGTTACGTGATGCGCAATGCGCAGATACGCATGATGACCCTGATGCCATTGATACTTATCGTTGTGCGCTTCATGAATCAGCGGCGTTTTAATCAGGCCGACGTGGGAAGCAGTAGGTTTGCCACAGACTTATTCAAGTATGGCAACGGATTGATGGCAACAGGAGGCGTGCTTTATGTTTTCCTGATTCTGGCGGGAATATTCTGCAATCAGTTTGCTTTTGAGCAGGGCGGTATGCGAACCCTGATACTTTCGCCAGTCGATCGAAAAAACATTCTGGTGGGGAAGAATCTGGCAGTCACCACGGTAGCGCTAATCTTCTCCACCGGCTTGCTGGCCGTCAATGAGTTGGTGTTTCATGATCTGACTCTCGGCACCATGCTTTTCGCGGGCCTGAGCTTTGTTGCTCTAGCTCCGCTGATGGCGGTGATGGGAAACTGGTTCTCGATCCGTTTCCCGAAACGTATGAAATTCGGCAAGCGACTCAATGTTTCGGGCGTTGTTGGCTTGCTTCTGATACCAATGATTCTCACCTTGACTATTCCACCGCTGGCCGCGGCAGCAGCAGGTTATGTCGCGCAGAGTTTGCTGATTGAGTATGTTACACTCGCAGTTCTGGCAGCGCTTTCAATTGGTTTCTATCTGCTGCTGATAGGTTCGCAAGGTGAGTCTCTCCAGCGCCGGGAACTGGAGTTACTGGAGGCGGTAAATGATCCGGGTGGCGATTAATAGAACGTTCAGAGTACAACCTTCAGGTTGCTGATTGGTGGAAGGCAAGCTAAAGCTTGTACTCTAAACGAAACCACTGACAAACTTATTCCAGCGATGTCTTGTAGGTTGGACATCCGGGCGGGCAACTTCAGATTTTAAATCTCAGATCTCAAATCGGATCTCAGATTTGAAATTTGAGATCTCAGAGAAGAGGCGGCCCCGCCAATACACAAATGGCTCGCAGAAGATTTCGCAGTAACCAGCGGCACGAACCCTCGACCGAGCGTTCCTTTCAGGAGTATTTTCTTTCCACGCCCGCTCCGCAAACTTCCAGGACTGAGTTGCTGCGATTGATTCGTGGCGGTGAAGATACTTTCCTCGAGCTAAAAGTAAAGCTCTCAAACACGGAAAAAATTGCGCAGGAAATTGTGGCACTCGCCAACACGGGCGGCGGAGTCATCGTCTTCGGTGTCAATGACCAGTTGCGCATTGAAGGTGTAGACGATCCCGAAAGTGTTCAGGAAGAGCTGGTAAGAATCTGCCGCGAGGACGTCGAGCCACCGCTATTTCCTTTTATCGACCGCATAGCTTTCGACAATGGCAGGCGTATTGTGGCGCTTGAGATCGAAGGTAAACGCCGCCCCTATCGCACGCATGATGGGCGGTTCTATCTGCGCGTTGGTTCAGACAAGCGCGAGGCTACACCTGAAGAACTCTCGGCGTTGTTCGACGAAGCGCGGCCGGTTAGGTTTGAAAATATGCCGGCGCTCGGGGCTGCGATTGCCGACATAGACGAGGCGCACCTGTGGAGTTTTCTGCGTGACTTCGAGGGCGATGCTTTTGATAACGCGGGCGCAAGTGGATACCCGACTGCCCAAGTGCTCGAACGCGATCTTTTGTTAGCGACCGAGTATGGCGGCGATGTTGTCCCTACCGTGGCTGGTTTGCTGCTCTTTGGTCGTGACGAGCGCGTTGCGGAAATCTTGCCGCGCTCCGTAATCTCTGCGACACGATTTGCCGGCGACTCCGTGCAGTCACCGGTGATTGAGCGCACTAGCATTACGGGCCAGCTATTAACGCTCTATGAATCAGCCCTGCGTTTTATCGGCCGCTATGGCGATTTATGGGATACGCGTCCCAGGAATTTTCCGGCCGCTGACGTTGCAGATAGTCCGATCGCCGCGCGCGCAAACTATCATCGGGGCGCAGTGAAGGAAGCGGTCGGCAACATGCTGGCTCATCGAGATCTCGCTTTACGCGAACAACCGACGCGACTGAATATTTTCGATCGTTCAATGGAATTCATTAACCCACGGCGTACGGCTGGCTTCTCTCCAGTTGCTCAAAAGGCCATTCGCTACGGGGTGCCGCAACAGTTGAATCCGCAATTGGCGGCAATCTTCGCGAGCCCTGCCTATGGACTGGAAACGCCGCAAGGTGGTCTGCCAATGTTGTTCCGCGAGACGCGGCGCTTCTCAAATCGCCGCACTGAGTTGATCGCAATCAACGACGAGTTTCGCTTGCGGATCCATGGGACTTAGTTCTCGAAGTAGAAGGCAGACGGCAGGAGCAGGAGCAGGAGGCAGGTGCGGGAAGCAGGTGCGGGAACACGCGGCGAGGACTGAATGACAAATGATACGCGAGTGCTGAATGGCAAATTTCTCATTTGTCATTGAAAACCTGAGACAAGTTTCCTGCCTCCTGCTCCTGCCGTCTGCCTCCTACTCAAACGCTCTGCCCGGCCGCATAGCCGGAAGCCCACGCCCATTGAAAGTTATAACCACCGAGTTTGCCGGTAACGTCGACTACCTCGCCGATGAAATAGAGGCCGGGGACGCTTTTCACTTCCATTGACTGTGAAGAAAGTTCGTCAGTGGCCACGCCCCCTGCCGTAACTTCCGCTTTCTTGTACCCTTCAGTCCCGGCGGGAATTACCTCCCAGCGATTGAGTTTTTCAGCAATCTCCGCGAGCTGTCGCGGCGTGTAACGCTTGAGCGGTTGCGAAGGGAAGTTGAGGGCACACCACGCATGTGCGAAGCGGCGCGGCAGAAATTGACTAAGGAAGTTTGCCAGTTCGATTTCTTTGTTTTCGTGCGCCCGCAGAAGGTTGAATGCGTCGTGGTCGGGAAGAAGATTGATAGTTACTATTTCGCCGGGAAGCCAGTAAGTAGAGATTTGCAGGATTGCCGGTCCGCTCAGCCCGCGATGGGTTATCAGAATGTTCTCGCGAAATTCCTTGCCCAGACAACTCACGGAGGCATCGATCGAGATGCCACTCAAGGTTGTTAGTTCGCGTTGCGCCGGGCGTGAAAGAGTGAAGGGAACCAGCGCCGGTCGCGGCTCCTGAATGCCGAGCTCAAACTGCCGGGCCAAACGGTAACCGAAATCCGTAGCTCCCAGCGGAGGGATCGATAATCCGCCGGTCGCAACGACCAGTGATTCAACTACAAAGGTAACGTCATCAGTGGCGACTTGGAAATGGGTTTTCCCTTTGCCATAGTCTTTCCGGGCAACGCTGCGCACGAGCGAACGGCAGGATATGACGGCCCCCGCCTCACTGCACTCAGTTAGCAGCATTTCAATGATTCGGCGAGAACTGTCGTCGCAGAAAAGCTGACCAAGCTTTTTCTCGTGATAAGCGATGCCGTGTTTTTCCACCAGTGATATGAAATCGGCGGGCGTGTAGCGCGCGAGAGCTGACTTACAGAAATGTGGATTGCTGGAGATGAAGTTGTCGGCACTCGTATTGACGTTAGTGAAATTACATCGTCCGCCGCCGGAGATAGCAATTTTCTTGCCGATGCGCTCTGCGTGTTCCAGCACAACGACCTTGCGACCGCGTTTCCCGGCTTCAATCGCGCACATGAGGCCTGCTGCACCTGCGCCGACTATCACGACATCTACGCTACGCACGGCCGTTTGTCACCGCCTGTGGATTAAGCAATCCTGGCGACATGCAGCAGAATTTGAGCGCCAATGTTGTCACCATTTATCCAGCAAAAAAGGCAACGAACGCTGTCGCTCGCTGCCCTTCTTGGCACTGTCCAGGGGATATCGATACGTGAAAACTGACCTCTGACCTTCTACTTGGCGCCGTCAGGTTTTGGCGCGTTGTAAAACTGCCGAGCCTGGATGACATATTCCTTGTCGTCGTAGACGCCGTCGCCATTTACATCAACGCTTACTTGCAGCTTGTGTTGTTTGCCATCGTGAACGTCTCCGGGGTTAAAGGCAAGGCTGTATTGGTTGCGCAGGAGGGCATTAATCGAACCGAGTACTTTAGGGAGTTCGCCCTCAAAGGTCACCGGGAAATACGCCCCGCCCGTCTCTTTGGCAAATGTTTTTAGAGTGTTTTGCGCCTGCAGCCAGGTCATTCGTCCGGGCATTCCCGTCAAGCTGTCGGTGGCGTCCAGACGGTCTTCGTATTTCTTGAAGAAAAGATTGCCGGTGCCGATGATGTAGATGGGTATGCCGGCATTTTGTGTAACCTTGCGCGCGTCGCCGTAGTTGATCTTGCTGAATGTATCGATGCCGGAGGCCACTAGTATTATTGCGCGGCGGCGGCCTTGTACGCTCACCAAACCGCTATAGTCAGCTGTTGCGCTTTTGGAATCATCCAAAACGACCGCGTCTCCGCGCCCACCTAAGAGCGTAAATTTAAGAGCATCGAAAAGATTGGTTTCTCTGAAGGCCGGAGCATTTCGCAGGAGCAGGTTTATCACCTGGTTAATGCGTCCGGGGTCATTGGTGAAATCCGTCAGAGGCGTCGGCCGCATATCAAACGCCACCACCGAAACATAGTCGTCGGGAGGTTTCACAAACTGCGTGAGAAACATCGCCGTCGGGCGGATTACCTCGTAGGTTCCCGGATCGTATCCGCCGCTGCCGTAATAGCCGAACAGTTCCGACCATTTACTGTATTCGACTACCATTGCGACCGTGATAGGCGCTTCCGGAGTTGCGAAATTGGTAATGGTCTGCTGAACACCGTCGGCAAAAATTGCGAAGTTCTCTTTCTTCAAACCCGTCACAATTTGCCCGTTTTTTTTGTTATAGACTACCGCGTCCACGTTGACGATTTGAGTCGTAACCGTGATCTTTTCCGCCTCCTGAGGTTTGCCGGTCAGGTCGGGCGGCAATGGCTCTTCAGTCTTCTCGCCCTGTTGTCCCCCTTCACCGGGCCGCTTGTTCTTTTTCTGATTGCTGGTTGGAGGCAGGCGACGCGATTGTCCTGCCGCAAAGCTTAGGCCCAGGCCGGCAAGTAAGCAGGAAACGACGATTGAGGCAAAGAAAGCGCGGGCAAACTTGGAGAGTTTCATTGAAATCACCTGTTAGATAACGCAAAAACGGGGGAAGGATTTGAATTTCCAGTCCGCGCTTTCACTTGTTGTAGGCCCTACTTCAGTCAGATGCCCTTTAACAAACCGAAGTTTGCCTGGAAAACTAACGTGGTACGCCGCCACCCGCCTCGGCCTCAATCACGACATCATACGTTCCGGTGTTGTCATTGAGATTGCCTTCATTTACGCCAAGAAATAACACGCCGTCGCGTTGGGCCACAAAATCCCGCCGGGTGGCGATTAGAATAAAGTCATCATTATCGTCGCCGATAACGGCAATCAAGGCTCCCGTCGCTTCCGTGCGCATCAGCTTGTCGTTGTCAGTTGACCCGGGTATGCCGGCGGGAGTCGAAAAACGGCCGCCCCCCAGTGAGACACGCCCGGTCGAGCTGATCCGCAAACGCTGACCCTTTCGTACTACCAGGCCGCTGTTTGTCCAGCCATTGTTCGCATTGTCTGCACGTACCGCTATCTTGATCGTGAAAAAAGTTGGCGCGCTGGCCGTTGAAGGCTGACTCGTATTTGTGCGCGAAGGAATTCTGCTGTTATCCGGTGGCGGGTTTGACTCCGGAGGCTGCGAGATTGGCGCATTGGTTGCGGGCGTCGATACATCTTCATTTCCCAGTGCAGACGCCGCTGCGGTCGTCGCTGAATCAAACTCGATTGAGTCGACGTCCTCCATGTAAATGAGCGTCCGGCTGCGACGGCCTTGGGCGCCCGAGCCAATCAAGACAGTGAATTGCTGATCCTTGAAGCCAATTACCTGGCCGCGAATCACGCTCCCGTCCTTTAAGCGAATAGTGTCGGCGAGGACTGGAGCAAAGAGAGCAAGAATAAGCGTAAACGAATAGAAAGGGCGCAGAATATTTTTCATGGTAATTCTCCAGGAGAACATTTCACAAACGCAGGTTTAGCAAGAGTCGATTGCTTTTGCAAGCGGGAGAGGCAAGCGGCATTTGTCCGATGCCGTGCAGGCGCGAAAGGTTGTTGCCAATAAGGGGACTGGGCGGAAAACCAGGCGCGCCTGTGGCCGGGAAATGCGGCTTGTCCGGCGTGAGCCAGGCGCTTGTCTCGGGTCTGTTCGAGCACATAAACTGGCGCCTCCGAACGTCAACACCGAGGAGCGGCCAGATGTTACCGATAAAGGGCCTTTACGAAATCGCAATACGAGTGAAAGACCTCGCGCGGGCTGAAGCTTTTTACAAGAACGTGCTGGGGCTGGAAGAGGGCCTGCGCGACGACCGCAGGAATTGGCTGTTTCTGAGGGCGGGCGGAGATGCCGGAATGGTGGTGCTGCAAGAGGACAACGGCGATTGGCCCACGCAGCACTTCGCGTTTGCCGTCACTGAAACAGACATTAAGCAGGCCGCGGCTCTGTTGAAGGAGAAGGGCGTGGCGGTGTCAGAGCCGGTGTACCATGAATGGATGAATGCTGTTTCAGTTTATTTCGCAGATCTTGACGGGCACCAACTCGAACTCTTGGCGTTATTGGGCTCCTGAAAGTAAATCGGCCCGTCTCGTTCCTCACACGGTAGACAAGTTGACGATGACACTTCAACGGCCGAGGTCACGACAACATTGTGGGGTTACGCTGATTGCGTGCGGTTGGGTTAGACACGCCTTTTTGAGCTATTGCCATTGGTCGGATTGCGCGATATAGTATTCCCAACTAGATGGTTGGTGAATCCTTCCATCACGTGGTTGCTGGGGTGAGGACAGTAACCACATTAGATTAGGCGCGACAGTCCAAAAACCGTCGCGCCTTTTCGCTTGTGCGCCCGGCAGGGCGCTCTTACCAGGGAGTGCAAGTTTCCTACGAGCCCGACAGGGGGAATCGTTAGCTAAAGGGCAAGGGTGTCCCGCGGTCGCACGCTGTTGCTGCTGGCCCAACTACCGTGACTCCATTTGCTTCATGAACCGCCGTATACGGAACCGTTGGGACTCCGCTGGTCGCATTCTCATTGATGGTGTTTTTCGACCGAGCTCATCTGTGTACCGAATGTCACTTGATTGACTTCGTCGCTCCAGAACATCAAGCCGAGACCGTGCCCTGTCACTTCATTAAGTTGAATGCGGCGGGAGAAACGATCGAGGACCTGGAAAGCGAAGACAATCAACCCAAGCTTGAGGCAGCACTCAAGGATTGGTTGCGGGCAAAGATTAACGAGATCGAGGCGCAACGCGCGAGCCAGACGACAGGTCTATAGCTAACTTCAAAAGGAGGTGCAGCATGATCGATATTCGAGTGTATCTGCTGAAGTAATCTGGCTATTTCAGATGGGCGTCAAAAAAGACATGATTCTCAAACGGCGGTGGAAATACATCAGTGTCACCATACTTAGCAATGTTTGTAATCGCAGCTTCAAAAGCGGTTTTGATGTCCATATCCGGGAGGAGTCGGTATCGTTGAGACTTTTTTGACCTCAGATGAGGTGATGGAGATTGTTGAACGCCGGCAGACTATGCTCGTCACATGCCTAAGTCAAGGTTCCGCAGTCGAAAATGCCTTAACCCTCCACCTAAACAGATATGTTAAAGTCCTCAATTATGAAAATAGATCGTCGTGGTTTCCTGGTAGCTTCGTCTTCGGCATTGGTGTTGGCGAAAAGCCAACTATCGTCGGCGGCATATGTTCAACCCTCTGAAACCTCCGAGCCGCTTGAGATCGAGGGAAGAATCGAGGGGAGAGAGGTAGCGGTCTATACCACCGCTGACAACAGTAATTACCGCCTCGCTGCTACTGACACCCTGACATTCAAACATCTGGGCCAGCCCCTGGAAACTCAGATCTGTGTCTTTGTCGATCCCGCTAAGACATTTCAAACGATTCTAGGCATCGGCGGCGCACTTACCGATGCCGCTGCTGAAACGTTTGCAAAATTGCCGCCAGCTAAACAGCGGGAAATTCTAAATGCCTATTTTGATGTCAGCAACGGCATCGGTTACACACTGGCAAGAACCAACATTCACAGTTGCGATTTCTCAAGTGGCAGCTACACCTATGTAAACGAAGGCGACAAGGAGTTGCAGTCCTTTAGCGTCAGCCACGACAAGGAATTTCGGATTCCCTTTATCAAACAAGCGCTCGCCACGGCCGGAGGGAAACTCACCCTCTTTGGCAGCCCCTGGAGTCCACCGGCATTCATGAAGGACAACAACAATATGCTTCATGGTGGAAAATTGAAGCCGGAGTTTTATCAATCCTGGGCCAACTATTACACGAAGTTCATCAAGGCATATCAGAAAGAAGGCATACCCATCTGGGGTATTACGATTCAAAACGAACCCATGGCGACGCAAACATGGGAGTCGTGTATTTACTCGGCGGAGGAAGAGAGAGACTTCTTGAAAAACTATCTTGGCCCGACGATGAAAAAGGAAGGACTGGGTGATAAGAAGATAATTGTCTGGGATCACAACCGTGACCTTGTCTACCAGAGAGCCAGCACCATCTTAACTGACCCCAAAGCCGCCCGCTATGTATGGGGCATTGGTTACCACTGGTACGAGCCATGGAGCGGCGGCGAAGCGATGTACGATAACGTTAAGCTCGTACATGAATCTTTCCCGGATAAAAACCTGATCTTCACTGAAGGCTGCAGCGATTCCTTCAATGCTCAAAAACTTAACGACTGGAGACTAGGCGAACAGTACGGACGTTCAATGATCAATGACTTCAACAACGGTACTGTCGGCTGGACGGATTGGAACATATTGCTGGACGAAACGGGTGGGCCAAATCACGTCAAGAATTTCTGCTTCGCCCCAGTTCACGCCGATACGAAAACGGGTCAGCTGATCTACACAAACTCGTATTACTACATTGGACACTTTTCAAAGTTCGTCCGTCCGGGCGCAAAGAGAATCGCCAGCTCACCCAGCAGAAGCCAGCTGCTTTCCGCTGCCTTTATCAATCCTGATGGAAAAGTGTCGGTGGTGGTGATGAACAAAAGCGATCAGAAGATTTCCTATTACCTTTGGCTAGACGGCAAGGCCGCGGAAGTCAGTAGCTTGCCCCATTCTATTCAGACGCTCGTGTTCTGACGTGCACGAACAACAGCACGGTCGTCGCAACGACAGAAAAGGTCACTCAAGCTCGGTGGAACAGCGGGCTGCCGATGTAATAGTAAGGCTGGCCGGAATTTGGATAGAGGCCAACGGCATTCCACACGTACCACGACGACATTGTGCCCGCATCGTCGTTGCCAGGAAGGCCGGCGCGCAGGGGGCGGTATTCCCTCGCCAGTATCAGCGCGCCCCGCATGTATGTAAAGAAACGCTGACATAATTTGATTCCGCGCATTTCGCCAGGCACACTGGAAGAGAACCTTAACTCCAAGTGACCCATGCGAGGAGCGGAAGCGATAGGCACACCCTTTCTGCGCCCGCGAAGTCCCACTCGTATAGCTCCTTAACACCTGCCAGTGAAGCGTGCGCTTCAGCAATCGTGTCGTCTATCGCCCAGCGCCTTCATCGCCGCCTCTCTCGCTTTTAGTCCGCTAGCCATTTTCAGTTCCGCGCACTCCACACTTCCGCTCTTATCGAGTAGTGAAATCTTGGTGCGATGCATCGCTTGCCAAGCCGTTTCTCTTTCGAGAATGTATTGACCCATCAATCTATTCTGTTCATCCGCCACGTCCGGCATGTCTGAGGACTTCGGACATCATCGTGACGACATCTTCACTTAGACCGCTCATCCGCAGACGCTCGACCGCCCGCTCAACATCGTAGGGCGCGCGCTTCAGATATATTTCACCGTCTTCCCATACGGCGTAGCACGCCCTGGGGTCTCCATCGATTGGCATTCCCAGACTTCCCGGATTAACAACGGTGAGCCGCCCAATCTTGCGCACAAAGGGCCGGTGCGTATGGCCAAGGAGAAGCCATTCATCGCGCTCTGCCAAATCACCGACTGCCGCCCGCCATACTGAGTCCTCGGCATCGCCGCTAAGGTATTCATAAAGCGGATCGCGCGGCGTGGCATGAACCAGATGAAAGCTTGTTCCGTTCGCGTTAACCGTGCGCTGTTCAGGAAGGCCACCAAGGTAGTAAAGCGTGGCTTCACTTAGCAACGGACGAAAGTGCTCACGCGTCGCCACAGAGAGAGCATAAGAGATTGGTGAGCTGCGGCAGTCAGCTCCGGTTGCCATCGCGAAGTCGTGGTTGCCGCTAACGGCGATTGGATTCCTGTCGCGCATCCATCGCACAGCCTCTTCGGGCGCTGCTCCGTAGTCAACAACGTCACCGAGCACAAGAAGCCTATCGTATCGTTCAGTAATCGCTTCAAGTGCGTCGATGTTTCCGTGAATGTCACTGAGAATGAGATAACGCACTGCCTTACCTTTTATAGGAGATCATCGAGTCCGCGGTTCTCGAAACACCAGTAGCGTAATGCACTCCTGGATGATCTTCAGTTGCGTAAAGCTGAAATAGTTTGAGCCGATTTTCAGATGTCCATACCAGGCGATAGTCATGAATCCGTTTGAGATAATCAATAGTGAACCGTTTTCACGTGCTTGTTCCCCTTTGTATTTACTTCCTGTCTACGGCGACCCCGTCAGACGGGCCGTTCAGAGTGGGTGTACTTAATGATCTCGACGTCTGAAAGCGCGATAAGCCCTTCGTCAACCATCTCGTCAAACACAGGTAACACCCTTCGGATTTTCTCCTCAGTATCGATTATTGAAATCATGATCGGCAGGTCCCTCGATAGTCCGAGAAAGCCGGAGCGATGGACTCGATTCTGCGCGCCGTAGCCGATCAGTCCGCGATAGACGGTCGCACCAGCGATGTCCATCATGCGTAGCTTCTTCACAATCGCTTCATGCAACGGCTCACCTTCCCAGCGGTCATCCTCGCCAATGTAGATGCGGAGCATCTTCGCCTTTCCTTCCAGCTTCTCGTGCTTCATCGCCTGGGCCTCCTCCGCTTGTGGTTTATGCTTCGTGAATTTGATGATCTCCGTGTCTTGCACCTCGATCAACCCCTTGTCAACAAAGTCGTAGATCCAGGGGAGCAATGCGTTGATCTTTTGTTCGGACTCAACCACTTCAATTCTCATCGGCACATCTTCAGTGAGACTGAAAAGGTGCGCCTCGTGTACACGACCGCTCTCACCGTATCCTGCAACTCCCCTGGTCACAGTCGCCCCAGCGCAACCGTGACGATGAAGGAACTGCACGATGACCTCATAGACAGGCTTTCCATGAGAGTGTTGCAACGCATTGACGTAGATCACGAGTTTTTTCGCTGGTCCTCTTTCAAGCATTAGTTCTTTCTCCCTTCCTGCTCGGTTAAAGCAGGGCGCACCACGGTAGTCGGATGTAACTCGATGAGACCGTGCCCGCCCAACAATTCTGCGAGCAGATTCGCGGCAACTTCTACTTTCGCCTGCTCACCTACGACCTCAATGATGATCGGCAGATTCTCAATTGTGATCTCGTTCATCGTTGTATGAATGAGACGCCGGTGACCATAGCTCATTACGCCTTTGGTTAGCGTCGCTTGCGTCAGACCGACATCCCGTAGTACGCGAAGCACCTCCTGATAGAGCGGGTGATGCGCGCTGCGTTCATCCCCACCAACGGAGACAGTTAGCTTCATAGCTGGTTGCCGCTCTTTTCCCATTTAGCGTTCAGGTCCTCTAGTGCTATCCACCCCGGCTTTCTGATCGTCTGCAATTTGGAGGTCCCGATCTGTGCCGTCTCCTTGTGCCAGATCATTCACTCTCACTTGATCTTCAAACCGCTCGTAAGCGCCGTGGCTCGTCACGGGCACATGCTCTACCTCGCGTGCCGTGACAATGCCGAGCCACACAGCGGCGAACCCAACGGTGAAACTCAAAACGACGTAGAGAAAAGCGTAGAGGAAATCTTTTCCCTCGACGAGCCTGGCAGTTTCATATTCGAAAGTTGAAAAAGTGGTATATGCGCCGACAAAGCCAACGGCGACGGCGAGTCGCAGGTGCGGGTTGATCGGAATACGCTCGGTCACCAGCGTCAGGAAGAATCCAATAATAAATGAACCAGTGATATTAATGACGAAGGTCGCAGTCGGAAACAGGGCGGCAGTGCGGGACAGACCGGAAAGGCTTATGTAGTAACGCAGCATGGCGCCGAGTGCGCCTCCACCAGCAACGGCGAGATATTTAGTTAGTGTATCCACTTCCTTCTCCTCAACCTGTTCCCCATCTCTGAATCCGATAGAAGCAAGAAACTCCTTTCCACAGGCATACAAGTTGCCGCGTGAAAAGGAGTCATCAATCCAGCCTGCCGGCGTGGATAGTTATACGGCGAACTCCATCGCCTTTTGAACTTTGGCTAGCCAGGCTATCTGAATCATCGTCATTCTGTTGGAGTTCTATTCTATGAGAAACCTGAAAAGAATCCAATCAGTTGGAACAGAAACTAGTTTGCTGGCTGGAAGAGGAAAGCTGGTGATTCCCACCTAGAAGAAAATTTAAGTCAGACTTAGGAAAGACCATCGTCTGTTCAATTAAAGTGAGTAACAGGCACCCGCTTGAGATGGGTACTAGCTCAGCAATTGTCTTGACGCGCTCTCACGTAGAGAATAATAATGACTTCGAAAAATTTCTGCGAAAGGCGATGGAGTTCGCCTTAACCGTCCCTTTGGGTGGACTGATAACTCCTGTAGCACGCCATTGTGTGCGCAGGAGTTTTTCATTGCCTATCTGAAATTGGATCGATTGGGGAGGAACTCCATGGCTCAAGTTTGGTTTCTTGCCGCAATTTGGGTAGGTCTTGCCTTAATCGCGGTACTCCTCGCTATCAAACTGAGAATCTCGACCGCCCTTTCCGAGATCGTGGTCGGCACGGTGGCCCAGCTAATCATCGGAGCCAGTGTCGGAACCGCTTTTTTGGGCGCACAGCAGTCATGGGTAACCTTTCTCGCGGGCGCGGGAGCAATAGTCCTGACCTTCCTCGCCGGCATCGAATTGGACCCGATAGTTTTCCGTAAGCACTGGAAAGAAGCGATCGTTATCGGCTTCATCAGTTTCCTCACACCTTTTTTAGGCTGCACGGCTGTCGCCTACTTCGTTCTGGGTTGGCCTCCGCGCGCGTCCTGGTTGGTGGGCGTTGCGCTCTCTACTACTTCGGTCGCGGTCGTCTACGCTGTCATGCTGGAGTTGGGACTGAACACAACCATGTTCGGCAAGACCATTCTGGCAGCCTGCTTCGTCACTGATCTGGGCACGGTTATCGCGCTGGGTTTGATCTTCGCGCCGTTTACTATCAGAACGGCAGTCTTTGTCGGCGTCTCGGTCCTCGTCTTCGCAATCCTTCCGTGGCTGACACCTCGCTTCTTCAAACGCTATAGCAATCGTGTCTCCGAACTGGAAGCAAAATATTTGCTCCTACTGCTGTTTGGCATGGGCGGCTTAGCCGCGTGGGCGGACAGCGAGGCGGTTCTGCCCGCTTATTTGATCGGGATGGTGCTGGCCGGCACAGTCGGTAAAGACCACATTCTGATCCGGCGCTTGCGCACCTTAACATTCGGACTGCTGACTCCTTTCTACTTTATCCGCGCCGGGTCGTTTGTCTCTCTGCCCGCCTTGGTCCGCGCGCCCTTTGTCTTTCTCGTTTTCCTTATTGCCAAGACGCTCACCAAATTCATGGGCGTCTATCCACTGACAAAAGTATTTAATTATGAGCGGAAGGAAGGAATCTATACGACGCTGCTGATGTCCACGGGTCTCACCTTCGGCACGATCTCGGCGCTCTTCGGCCTTTCTCACGGCATCATCACTCAGGACCAGTATTCCTACATCGTGGCTACGGTGATTGCGAGCGCGGTCATTCCTACCGTCATCGCCAACGCGTTCTTCCTGCCGCGCCACCTATTGCCCAAAACTATTACTGAGCCGGACCGTGAGGCGGCAACGACCGGCGCGCCCGAATCTGCCTGAAAGGAGAAGCAATGTTAAGAATAATTCTTGTGGCTTTCGATGGTTCCGAGCAATCACGCTCTGCTTTCGACCTGGGATTGGAGATCGCCGCTAAGTTCAATGCGAAGCTACTGGTGGTGGGGATCATAAGTTTACCTGAACCGGCGATCTCGGTCGAAATTGACGCGATGCTTGATCACGGGAAGACCCACTTCGCCGAAGAGTTTGCACAACTGGCCGAAAAAGCGAAAGAGGCAGGGGTTCCATTCGAGACGGAAGTTGGGGTTGGCCATCCGGCCGAGCACATCTTGCGTTACGCGGAGGACAATCATGCCGACATGATTGTTATGGGCCGACGCGGTCTGACGCGAGTGACGCGTTGGATTCTGGGCTCGGTGTCGGAACGCGTCATGCGTTACGCGCACTGCCCCGTCACCGTCGTTAAATAGAGAGCTTTTGATGCACGGCACAACTTGCGGCCAGTTCTGCGGCCCGAGGCAATCACCGAACGGTTGGTGAGATGTTGAAGACAATTCTGGTGGCTTTTGATGGTTCGGATCCAAGCACTCGCGCCTTCGCGTTGAGCCTTGAGTTTGCCACCAGATTCAATGCAGATGTACTGCTAGCCAGAGTCACGCCAAGCCATGAGTTCGACGCTATGCAGGAGGAGAGAATGGACGAGATTTGCGAAGAGATGCGCAACCTCTGCCGAGAGGCCATGCGCAATGGAGTGCGCTGTAAATACCGGTCCGATGTTGGTCATTCGGCTGATCGAATCTTGCGAGCAGTTGCTCGGGTATTTCGGGGGAACTGGATTCCCAGAGGGGGATGGCCGGACGAAAATTCGCGTCGAGCATCCGACTGATTACGACGAAATTCAGGACAACGAATGATTGCAACGCTTGCGAGGTCTCTACTAAAATAGGTTCGAACAAGGTGATGGAGTTCGCCATCAACCACTGCCCGCGCAGTTGATGACTCCTATTTCGAAGCTTTGACAGCTTTCGGAAAGGAGTTTTTCATTTGCAGCGAAAGCTGGTTTCCATCATTGATAATGTCATTGATCTGCTGGAGCGCATGCCGAGAATCTATCGGAGGCTGACTACCTGATGCACGAGACTGCGACAGCAAAGACGGATCAGTTTGCCTTCCAGGTCAAACGAGCGGAACAGTTGCCGGTATTACTACGGCAGTTTTATGAAGCTCAGATCCACACTGGTTCTTGCAGCATCTTTGCGCCGCCTCTGACAAGCTTGCCCCCGCGCCACAGCCAACCACGTGCTGGATATTTGATCATGCTCTTTGATCACCGGTTATTGATCGCGATCGATCGTAGCAATTATCTGATCCGGACGATGAATATTCCCTTCGATGACGTCATCTGCGTCGAGATGGGCCAGGTCTTACTCTTCTCCTGGATGAAGATCGTTTTCGGCCGCCATACATGCGAGGAGATCAAGATTCCGTTCAATACAGTAGGTTTCAACTTATTCAAGCAAGTGCTGGACACCATTCGGCGTAAGCTCGATGCATCAGAAGCATTAGGCGCGAGCGTACAATTAACGGCTGAATTGCCCCTCAAATTTGGAAACGCGTTGCGCGAATGGCTGTTCGCTGACGAGAAGGTAATCTCGTATGCATTTCAACCGGAGTTACGCAGACGAAGACTACTACTGCTCAGCAAGCAGGTTGCCGCACCATTGTTGGTCGCCTTAACTGATCGCCAACTCCTCTGGCTTACCGAGGAGCCGGCCGTTGCGTTTGAGCGACTGGGAGAGTACAGCGAGATCTATACTTATTGTCCGCTGTCTCGGCTGCGTTCTATTGCCGTTGAGCGCCGAGGGGAAGCGCAGATTGCTGCCGTCCGTTTGAGCCTTACAAATGAAAGCGCTTCTTTCTCTCGGGAAGCGTTCATCAGCTCGGACATGGCCTCTGTATTTGAGAGCTTCTGTCGCGCGGTTGAGTTTGAAGTTAGATCAGCCGAACCATCGGCTTCTGTTCACTGAGGATGATGGATATATGCCAATTATTAAATCAATCGACGCCTTTGAGATCCTCGATTCGCGTGGCAATCCAACCATAGAGGTCGAGGTTTCGCTGGAGAGTGGAGTCAAGTCAAGCGCTGCGGTTCCATCTGGAGCTTCTACCGGGGAAGCGGAGGCTGTTGAGCTGCGTGATCACGACCAGACGCGCTACGGCGGCAAAGGAGTAAGAGACGCTGTTGCGAACGTACGCTGCAAAATCGCTCCGCATTTAGTAGGACTCGATGCGCGCCAGCAAGCGCTGATCGATCAGAAGATGGTCAAGCTAGACGGAACGTCGAACAAGCGCGTGCTTGGAGCCAACGCGATCCTGGGAGTCTCCATGGCGGTGGCCAGGGTCGCGGCCATCTATGCTGGCGAACCACTATTTAGGTACCTCGGCGGCTCCAGTGCTACGACCCTACCAGTTCCGATGATGAATGTGCTGAACGGCGGCCGGCATGCGAGCAACAATGTGGACTTTCAGGAGTACATGATCGTCCCACTGGGCGCATCCTGTTTCAACGAAGCACTACGCTGGGCCGCAGAAACTTTTCATGCTCTTAAGAAAGTTCTTTCGAAGCGTGGGTACTCAACGGCTGTCGGTGACGAAGGCGGTTTTGCTCCGAATCTAAAATCGAATACCGAGCCACTAGAATTAATCCTGGAGGCGATTGAGACCGCGGGGTACAAAGCCGGCGAGCAGATCGCCCTGGCTCTTGACCCTGCTGCTAGCGAGTTCTACGAGAACGGAAAATACGTGCTGCGGAAATCTGACGGCTCGACAAAAACGAGCGAGGAGATGATTAGGCTCTTCGACGATTGGATTCGGCAGTACCCTATTGTTTCACTTGAGGACGGATGGTCAGAACATGATTGGGAAGGCTGGAAAATGGCGACCCGCGAGCTGGGAAGCAAAGTACAATTAGTGGGAGACGACATCTTCGTGACGAATCCTGAAATCATTGCCCGGGGCATCGAGGAGGGAGTGGCAAACTCAGTGCTCATTAAGCTGAACCAGATCGGCACGGTGACTGAGACTCTTAAAGCAATCGAAACAGCACGCGCCGCAGGTTACTCCTGTGTCTGCTCGCATCGGTCGGGCGAAACAGAAGATACCTTTCTCGCAGACTTTACAGTGGGAAGTGGGGTAGACCAGATCAAGACGGGATCATTATGCCGCTCGGAGCGAGTAGCCAAATACAACCGCTTACTGCGCATCGAGAGTGAGTTGCGCACGACTGCTCGTTTTCCCGGACGCAGCGCGTTCAAGCAGTAAGGAGCTGCCCGATGGTACGAAGGACCAGAGTACACGGGTTCCAACATAATCAACTCGGCGTCACCTTCTTCCAAAGTGGGGCATTCGATCTGGCCGCCGAGCAGTTTACCTTCGCCACTACGGGAGCGCCGTGGGTCTCGACCTATTGGCTGAATCTGGGTGTCGCGTTGCTGCAGAAGGAGCAACTTGACAACGCTGAAGTGGCGCTGGAACGAACCCTTGCATTGGATCCGCGAAAACAATCAGCCTATTACCATTTGGCCCAGATATATGAGAAACGTGGGGACGCGAAAGCATTTAGACAGGCGTTTGAAAAGGTTATCGAACTTGGTCCAAAGACTCATTTGGGCCAACGTGCGCGTGAACGTCTAGACCACTGGAAACCTCGCATAACCACGTGAGTCGCAAGGCAAGGACACGGCAAAGGTTAAGGTAAACCGTCAAGACTAGAGCCCGGTTTGAAGTGATTTCGAACAATGGAAGCCAACAGCAAAGTGAGTTCCATCATGGAGTGGTTCAGCTTCTTGCGTGGAGATGAGGGCTATTTTCCACTCTTCAAGCGCATGGGTTCTAACATTTCGGATGCATCGGAAGCCCTTGTTGAAATGCTCGCTGACAACAGTGGAGACTATGCAAGGCATGTCGAGCGGATCGGATCGATTGAACACGCCTGCGATGACCTCACGCATACAATTATCGAAAAGTTAAACAAATCGTTCATCACTCCGTTTGACAGGGCCGATATCTATAGCCTGTCCTCTGCTCTCGACGACGTTGTTGATCTCATCAATGGAGCAGCAAGGGCTATGGTTATGTACAACGTACCAGAGTCAACCGAGTATGCACGTCGGTTCGCTAATGTTCTCACGCGCATGGCTTCTCAACTGAAGGTTGTGATGTCTGCCCTTGAACGGCCGACTGGTATCACGTTGCACCTGGTCGAGCTTCATCGTTTGGAGAATGAGGGAGATGAGCTATACAGCGCAGCTATGGAAGAGTTATTTCAGGGCAAATCCGACGTGATAACAGTGATCAAGTGGAAGGATATTTACGAAAAACTAGAGGCCGCAATCGATCGCGTCGAACATATTGCTAATCTGGTCGAGAGTGTTCTGATTAAGAATACATAGGCCGGCTTTCAGAAAGTAACTCCCCGAAAGCTCGTTTCCGAACTGTCTCTCAGCATGACCTCCAATGGGGACTACACGTCGAAGTAGAGCGAAAACTCCAGCGGATGCGGCCGCATACGCAGCGGGGTTATCTCCTTATCACGTTTGTAGCCGATCCAACGCTCGATTAATTGCGGACTGAAAACGTCGCCTTTCAGAAGAAACTCGTTATCTGCTTCCAACGCTTTCAATGCGTCGTCCAACGAACCCGGCAGGCTCGGAACATCCTTCAATTCCTCCGGCGAGAGATCGTAGATATCTTTTTCAAGTGGCTCTCCGGGATCGATCCGGTTCTGAATTCCATCGAGTCCCGCAAGTAACATCGCTGAGAATGCCAGATACGGATTGCATGAAGGATCAGGCGGACGAAACTCCAGACGCTTCAGTTTCGGATTCGTAGAGAACATGGGAATGCGAATAGCGGCTGAGCGATTCCTTGCCGAGTAAGCAAGATTCACCGGAGCTTCGAAGCCGGGCACCAAACGCTTGTAGCTATTTGTTGTCGGCGCTGCAAACGCAACAATGGCCGCCGCGTGTTTCAGCAGTCCGCCAATGTAGTAGAGACCCATCTCGGAGAATCCCCCATAACCATCGCCTGCAAACAACGGCTTCTCGCCTTTCCAGAGAGACTGATGGCAGTGCATCCCCGAGCCGTTGTCGCCAAAGAGCGGTTTAGGCATGAAAGTCGCCGCCTTGCCATGTTGGTATGCAGTATTGCGAACCACGTATTTAAATATCTGTAGATTGTCTGCGGTACCCAAAAGCGTCGCATATCGGAAATCGATCTCACACTGGCCGGCCGTCGCTACTTCGTGGTGGTGACATTCAACAGTGATTCCACACTTCGCCAGCGTCAGTGATATCGACGAGCGCAGATCGCTCAACGTGTCAGTCGGCGGACAAGGTACGTACCCTTCCTTAGGTCGAATGCGGTAACCGAGATTCGATCCCGAGAATTCGTTAGCGTCCCGGCCACTATTCCAGTGGCCTTCGTCGGAGTCGATCGCGTAGCCAGCAGACTGCTGCTCGTTGTGAAACTTCACGGAGTCAAAGACGAAGAACTCAGCCTCGGGACCAAAGTAAGCAATGTCAGCAAGGCCGGTAAATTTCAGATAACTCTCGGCGCGAACTGCGACAGAGCGCGGATCGAATGGATAGCCTTCCTTCGTGATCGGATCAACGGCATTGCCGACCAAACAAAGCGTCGGCTCTTCCGTAAACGGATCCATCCAGAAGCGCGCTGCGTCGGGAACCAGAAGCATGTCCGACTCATGAATTGCCGCCCAGCCGCGAATAGAAGAGCCGTCGAAGCCGAATCCGTCTTCAAACGTGTCTTCGCCAAGTTCGCCGATGGGGAATGTAAAATGCTGCCAGGCTCCCGGAAAATCGGTGAACCTTACAGAAACGAATTTTGCTCCCTCGTCAGAGGCGTATTTCAAGACAGTTTTAGGGTTCATGTTTTCTCCTGAAGGGTAAAGAGAGTGTTAGCGGTGCTCTTCGCCCCGGCGTGGTTGTTGGTGCGAAGTGTTTAGGAAACTTGCCCGGTCTACGAAATCGAGCGATCGTCATAAATGGACGACCGGGAGTATACAACACTCGGGCGCTCGTTGAAGACCGGAGAGTTGTTTAGCGACTGATGTCTTCCTCACGAGGCGAATGATGATGTGAGGAACGCTTTCGCTGAACTGTGCAAGGACAAAAGGCCTGAGGATTATGTCTTTTTCAGCACCAAGACTCGATCATGTTTGCGGGAAGTAAAGAGGGGGTTTCACACTGCCTGCCGACTTGCCGGGATCGAAGGGCTGATCTGGAAAGACCGGATATGGCCTTAGAGATGTTGGCGACGTTGAGAGAGGAGATCCGAGAAGTATAACCAAGCCGGTTGAATAAAATAGGGCGTGAGGATCGTGGCGAACCAAAGGCATCTTTTAATATTTCAGACACCGACAAAATCGCAGACTGCGCGGCGCTCAGTGAGAGCACTCAACTGATGTCCAATTTACTCGATCAATCCCTTCCGTTTCATAATCGTGATGATCGTCTGCGCAATATCGTCAAGTGGCAAAAGACTCGTATCTATTGAGAGATGGTAGTTATTAGCGCAGGTCCATTCGTGGTTAGTCATCTCTGTAAAATATTTCTCTCGCATCTCGTCCGACTCTTTAATCAGCGTGCGAGCCCTTGTCGGGTCCAAATCCTTATAGACATCCATCACACGCCTGGTGCGAAAGCTCGTCGGCGCATGGCAGAAGATATTGAACATCGCCGGATGGCGCGGCAGCACATACACGCCGGCCCACCCAATTACGATGCAGTCGTGCTTGCTCGCAATTCGTCGCAGTATCTCGGTCTGTTTTTCAAAAAGCTGCTTGTCGGAAAATGTTCTGACTGGCGGTGGATTGTAATGCGAATCAGGAGTGCCAAACGTCAACCCCCCGAGAATCCTTTCCCAGAATGATGAGACCCTTTCCGCTCGTGAAACTATAGCCTCGTCGTCGCACCCAAACTCCTGCGCGGCCAGGTGCAGCACTTCGCGGTCAACATATTTGAATCCCAGATGCGTGGCCATGACTTGCCCGATATACGAGCCGCCGGTTCCCATTTGTCGTGAGATGGTGATGGTGGTTTTCATCGCTTCGACTCAGATACTACTGAAAGGGTTCCTCGGGACTGCTTATGGCGCGGATAAGTTCAAAATGCAAGTCAATGCATTGGCACGGGTACCTTTCTGCGCTTCACGCGGGCAAACAGAAAGACCAGGGGAATGCATATCACGCATAAAAACGATAGTAACCGGAAATTGTCGATGTAAGACATTACGCTAGCCTGTCGTACGACCGTTCCATAAATGGCGCCGTAGGCCTGCTGCGATGCCGCGGTGGAACCGGCCTGGCTTGACAGCGTTCCGATCATGTCGTGCACGCGTTGCTGAAACGCAGGATCGTAAGGCGTAAGGTGCGAAACCATCGCCGCCTGATGAATTTGAACGCCGCGCGCAAGCATGGTAGTAACCGCTGCAATACCAAGACTACCGCCCGTGTTGCGCATTAGATTGAACACGCCGGACGCGTTGCCCATCTGATCATTCGCCAGTGTACCCAACGCCATCGTAGTCAACGGTACAAAAACAAAACCCATCGCGAAGCCGCTTATGATGCCCGGCCAGACTATGCTGCCCATTGAGATTTGCAGATTAATATCGCTAAATAAGTAGGTCGAGAACGCCAGCAGGCTAAAGCCAAACAAGAGCAGATAGCGGCCGTTTATCTTACCGATCAGTCTACTGACAATAACCATCGACGCGATTGAGCCAAGCCCGCGCGGGCTAACGGCCAGTCCGCTTTGCAGCGCCGGATAACCCAGCAGCGTCTGTAAGAAGAGCGGCAACAGGGCGATAGTTCCATACAGCACTATTCCGAGCACAGTCATCAGTGCGGTCCCGACCGCGAAATTTCGATTGGCCAAAATACGTAAGTTGACAATCGGCTCCTTCGCGCGCAGCTCCCAGATGATGAACGAAATGAACGTCACGCCTGCAAACACCGCGGCCCAGGTAATCAACGACGATGAAAACCAGTCTTCCTCCTGTCCTTTATCTAAAACCAACTGCATCGTGCCCAGAGCAACTGCCATCATGCCAAAGCCAATATAGTCGATGCGGCCCGGACGCTGTTGTTTGATGTAGGGTGGGTCTTCGATAAAAGTCCTGGCCATCAAGACCGCAATTATTCCGACCGGCACATTAATGTAAAAGATCCATCGCCAGGAGTAATTGTCGGTAATCCAGCCACCGAGCGTCGGCCCAATGATCGGCGCCACGACAATGCCCATGCCAAATACCGCCATCGCCGAGCCTCGCTTTTCGGTCGGAAAACTTTCCATGAGCACAGACTGTGCAATAGGTTGCAGCGCACCGCCGCCGGCGCCTTGCAGGATGCGCGCAACAATCAACATGCCGAGGCTCGCAGCCGCTCCACACAGAGCCGACGAAGCAGTGAAGATCATAATGCAAAAGATCAAGAAGTTCTTGCGACCGAAATAGCGTGTCAGCCAATTGGTTGCGGGTAGGATGATTGCATTCGAAACGAGATAACTGGTCAGTACCCAGGTCGATTCTTCCGGGGTCGCGGAAAGATTACCGGCGATGTGCGGCAGGGCAACGTTTGCGACCGACGTATCCAGCACTTCCATGAAGGTCGCGAGCATCACCGCAGCTGCAATCAGCCAGGGATTAAAACTCGGAGCCCATTCTCCCGCCGCCGCGGCAGGCCGCGTTCTCGCGGCAACACGAAATCGTTCTGCCAGACTACTCATGTTCTTCGGAATCGCTCATCTCACTTTGACCTGTGGCACAACCGACATACCGGGCGCCAGCAGATGTTGCGGATCTGGAGGCTCGTCGAAAACTATCTTGACCGGAATGCGTTGGACCACTTTGACGTAATTGCCTGTAGCGTTCTCCGCGGGTATGAGACTGAAGCGGGCGCCAGTGCCCGCTTGAATGCTGTCCACGTGCCCTTTAAAAGTTTTGTCGGAGTAGGCATCGATTGTTACTTCGGCTGACTGTCCCGGTCTAATTTCCCCTATCTGACTTTCTTTGAAATTTGCCGTCACCCAAACCTCGCCCGGGACTACTGCCATCAAGGGCTGTCCCACCTGGACCAGCGCGCCTACTTCCACCGCCTTGCGCGTCACGCGACCCGCCTCCGGCGCATAGATTTTTGTGTAAGAAAGTTCCAGTTCAGCCGCGTCCAATGCTGCTCTCAAACTCTCGAGGTTGGCGCCAGCGGTTTGCGCTTGCGCTTCACTAACAGCGACTTGCTGCGGCGCTGTATTTGCCTGGGCCAATCGTCCTTGAGCTTCGCTTACCTGAGCCTGCGCCCCGGTGATCTGTGTCTGCGCACGCCTGGCAGTGTGTGACTGAGCTGATTCCGCTGCACGCCCTTCGTTGACTTTCGCCTCAGACGCCGCGACTTTTTGACGCGCAGCTTCTACCTGCGCATCAGCTGTACGTGCGGCGGCGACAGCGACATCGAGTTGTTGTCGCGAGATCTCGTCTTTGCTGTAAAGCTCTTGATAACGGCGCACGTCGGCGTTGGCGCGTGAGGCCTGTGCCAAGGCAGCGGTAAGTTGGGCCCGCGATTGATCGGCATTTGCCAACGCGCTCGAAACGCCGGCACCTGCCTGGCTGATCCGGCTGCGTTCGGCGGCGGCGTTGGCCTGCGCTCCGCTCACTCCTGAGCGTGCCTGGCGCACACCGGCCGCTGCCTGCTGCACGTTGGAGCTCGTGTTCGCACGAGTGAGGGTGACCTGAGTTTGGGCCTGATGCTGCTGCGCCAAACCCGCATCCAAAGCAGCTTTTGCTTGAGTCACTTTTGCTTCGTAGTCGCGCGCGTCCAACTCGGCAAGCAGGTCACCCGCGTGCACCTGTTGATTGTCGGTAACGTAAATCCTGGCGACGTAGCCGGAGGCTTTTGTGCTTACTTGAATGATATGGCCATCGACAAACGCGTCGTCCGTGGTTTCGTGTGAGCGCGCGTAGAGCCAATAGCGTATGCCAAAGATAGCCACGACCAGCACCACGATGGTCGCGCCAATCAAAAATGCGGGACGCTTATAGACAGGTCGTGTTCTGAAGTGTTGATGTCCGTTACCGTCGTCGTCAGCGCTCAACGGCCGGGCATCCTCATCAACGAGCATCGACACCTCTTTCAGGTCGCGCTTTCCGGCGCCCGGATCCCCTTCGGCTCTCTCGGCGTCCGCGTCAGTTCCGCCCGGCCCTCCATCAATGTCCAACTTTTCCGCCATAGCCTAAATCTCTTTTTGTTCCATTCCCATACGAGAGAACATCTCTATAAGGTAGTCACCACCGAAACGCCTGCGCGTGTCCGAGGGCTGCGGCCAGATTTAGGCGCGTTGCATTGTATTGCGCCAGCGCCGTCACCTGCGCTGCTCTGGCTTCCGCCAAAACTGTCTGCGCGCTAATGACTTCCAAATTGTCCGCCACACCCGCGCGAAAACGATCGCGCGCCATCTCCAATTCCCGTTGCGCCAACTCGAGCGATTTGTCCGCTGCGCGCACCCCTTCTGCTGTTGTATGCAAAGTTGCGAACGCCAGGCGCACATCTTCTTCGATCTGCCCGCGCGTGCTGTTCAGTTCGAGTTCACTCTGCCGTTCCTGACTTGCCGCCACCGCTATCCGCCCCCGCGTCAAGCCACCGTTGAAGATGGGCACATTCAACTGCACTGCCGCGCGCCGCGTCGGCAAATCGGTTTTAGTGGGAGTGATACCACTGACGCCGTAGTCGCCAAGGAACTCGACATTAGGCAGCAACTCTGCGCGCGCGGCCCGCTTTTGATAGTCAATCAGAGTTACCTGCGCCGCGGCGATGCGCACCTCGGGGCGATCCTGCTCCGCCTGGGCAACGGCGGCGTCAATCCCCGGTGGAGTTTCATTACTGAACCGCATTGCATCGGTAAGCGTTAAATTGCTCCCCAACGGCAAGCCGACCACTCGCTGCAATTGCAGCCGCGCTTCTTCCAAGGCTGTTTGCGACTGGGCCAGGCGAACTTGCTGTTGGGCCAATCGTGTCTCAGCGCGCGTTACGTCGACACCCGTCGCCACGCCTGCGGTCCGCTGATCCTGTGCGAGAGTAAGTAGCGCCTGGGCCAGGTCGACATCAGCCTCAGCCGCCAGCAGCGCGCGATCAGACCGCAATGTTTCCAGGTAAGCAAGGGCGGTGAAGATCGCCACTTGCTCTCGCGCAAGGTCCTCTTGCATCTCAGCCAGATGAACACCGGCGCGCCCCGCTTGGTAAGTTCTGATTGCGCTCAGGCTAAAAATCGTTTGCTGCAAGCGGACGCGCGCGTCAAAGTTGTTGAAAGGGCCGATGAAGGTTGAGTTGAATCCCGGGAACCTTCCCGGCTGAAAACCAAGCGCCGCCAAATTCACCGTGAGGTTCGCCTGGTAAGCAGCAGCGGAGACATTTGGTAGCAACCCGGCAAGCGATTCCTTCTCAAACCCGCGCGCCTCGAGCTTCCGCTCCTGGGCAAGCAGCGTCGCCAGATTGTTCTGCATCGCCAAATCGATTGCATCCCCCAAGCTTAAGGTAGTTGGCCCGGGACTAACCTTCGCAGCCCCCGGAACTGATGGTGGTCCGACTCCGCCCGTTGGTTGAGTCGGGCGCTGTAAAGGTTGACCACCAACCTGACCGCCTTGTACAGCACCTGACTGCCCGACACGCGGTGTGCTGGGGGGGGTTGTGCTCTGCGTGTTGGAATTCTGGGAAGGTATTTCCTGCGGGGCTCCCGCTCCCGCTCTGCTTCTTGGTGCTTGAGCAGGATTTTGCGTGCTCGCACTGCTTTGTTGGAATTGCTGCGCGATGAACTGGGAGGTTAAGTGGTGCGAACCATGTGGCCTAACCTGATTCAAGGGGTGATTTGACTTAGATGGGGCATCTTTCCTGCTTGCGCCCAAGATTGGACCATTAGCTGACGCCATTAAACCCAACGCGATCACCGCCGTTACGCCACATGAGAAGGGTAGGGCGCGCGACACGCACCGCCCTACGCGTTTACCTCGCGATCCCGGCAATCCTGATTTTCTTTTCATTACGTAGATCCACGCTATATCGCTTTTTTTTTCCAAAGTTTGATTTATTTGAAGTCGAGCTCTTTTAATTAGCCAGAGTCGCGTCCCGGAGAAAGCCCAACCTGAGACTCTGAACCGAATGCCTTCTGCCCGGGAGTCCCAGGGCTCACGGCGGAGGTGATGTTAAGAGGGTACCAGGAAGAGATTATACACTGCTGTTGGAAGGGCACGCGCACGACTTAATCCACTGACGCCTCCCGCAAAACGTTCTGCGGCTCGAAGTCGGCGGCGTAAGAGCGCGATCCGTTTCGCGCGACAATGTAGATCCCTCACTTTCGATCCAAATTGAGCAGGAAAAACCAAACCACGACGACATCGGCTCGAGTTTGCAAGGATGAACTGTGTAAGTTATATGGAAAGCAGACTTCTTCCCGTGACCGCTCGGCCAGCTTCACTTCGGAGCAAGTTGCGGCTCTGGAATCGACCCTATACAAGGCCACACGTCCGGTTAGTCAACACGATAGAAACCACCAGAGAGGGCAACATCTATGGAGTTCGATCGAGCCCTTCAACTAACTAAGGCGCTTATATTGACTCGTTGAGGAGCCGGGGAGGACTGCTTTACGCCGGGTAGGGGACTTCAATTTGTTGGGTCTAAGGAGCCCTCCGCAAAACATGTCCACATATTGGCCACACGGAAAAATACCTGCAAAATATCGGTTAGCTCTAATTACTTGATAACAGGTAGATTATTGGTGGAGCAGAGGGGGCTCGAACCCCTGGCCTCCGCATTGCGAACGCGGCGCTCTGCCAAACTGAGCTACTGCCCCACTTCGGAAAGAGAATACCGTTTCGAGTTTCGCGTTTCAAGTTTCGAGTCAGGACTATCGACAGTTTTCGCAAATTACCCGGGTTGCAATTTACGGTTTTCGGAAAGATCCGGAGGTTGGATGGG
>DIYZ01000063.1:0-15274 GCA_002427845.1 Chloracidobacterium sp. UBA6041
GCTCGTGGCGACTGCACGGCTGGGCCACGGGAGCGGTTCAGTAAACGAAACTGAATTCCGGTACGATCAATAACACGACCCATGATTCCGCCAAGTGCATCGATCTCGCGTACCAGGTGGCCTTTTGCTATTCCACCGATCGCCGGATTGCAAGACATCTGTCCAATCAAATCCAGATTTAGAGTTACCAAGGCAGTCGTAGAACCTAGTCGTGCGGCCGCTGAGGCAGCTTCGCAGCCTGCATGTCCGCCGCCAATTACTATGACATCAAAAACTTCGTCGAAAGCCATCGTCATTTACCAATGCAAAAAGTTTTAAAGATCTCGGAAAGAATATCTTCCGTTGTCGTCTCACCGGTAATCTCTCCGAGGAATCGAAGAGCATTGTGAAGGCCAACAAGTACCAGCTCCTCGCCCGCGTTATCAGCCAACAATTCCAGCGCGGATTCCAGGGAAGCTTGCGTTCGGCGTAACAGATCATAATGTCTACTGTCAGTGACTAAGATTCCTACGCTTTCCGCGTCGATAGCGCCAAAGGGTTCCATTATAGCAGCAGTAAGATCCTCAAATCCGATTCCCGTTAAAGCGGAAACATGAACCATCTTGGTCTGGGTTTCAAGTTCAACGCTAACGCCCGGCGCCGCGACAAGATCGCATTTGTTAATCGCAACGATATGCGTTGCTCCGGCGGCTTGGGAAAGAACGGCGCGATCCTCCGGCGATAGTTGACTAGTATTATCAACCACAACAACTAGAAGGTCTGCATCAGCGATGGCCCTATGCGTTCGCTCGACGCCGATCTCTTCAATCTTGTCCTCTGCCTCGCGAATTCCGGCGGTATCGGTTATTGATACCGGGACGCCCCGCAGACTAATTGATTCCGTGATGCTGTCCCGCGTCGTGCCCGCGACGTCGGTTACTATCGCTCGGTCGCAACGCACCAACCTATTGAAAACACTCGACTTACCGACATTTGGGCGCCCGATTATTGCGACCTTAATTCCATCCCGCAGTAGATGGCCGCTGGCGTAAGTGCGAGCGAGTTCGCCGACGCCTGCCACCACACTTCGTACCCGATTCGTAAGCTCTTCAACCTGCAATTGCGGCAGATCATCTTCGACGAATTCAACGGCTGACTCGAGGCGTACGATCACTTGAATCAAGTCGCTCTTCCACGGTTGCAAAGCGCTAGACAATTCTCCTCTCAATTGACGAGTGGCTTGTACGGCTGCTGCCCTGGTTTGGGCGTTAATCAGATCGCGCACAGCTTCGGCCTGACTCAGATTCATCTTTCCGTTCTTGCACGCGCGCAACGTGAACTCACCTGCGCCAGCAAGCCGCGCATCAAGACTCTGAATCAGATCGAGAAGCTGCCGCAAGATTACGGGTGAACCATGACAACTGATCTCCACCATGTCTTCGCCGGTGAAGGAATGAGGGCTTTCGAAAAAACTGACAAGCGCGTAGTCAAGAATTTCGGCGGGATTGTTAGCCAGCAATTGCTTCAGCTTAACGCGGTTTGGTTCAGGTTTAAGTTGCTCCTCTTGGGTTAGAGTTCGGAGTATCTCAAGGGCACGTGGTCCACTTAGCCTGATCACACCAATCGCACTGCGGCCAGGCGGTGTTGCGACTGCTACTATGGTATCCATCGCGATTAAACGGCGGGGGATTGGGCGAGCCGAGGAAGCCTCGGCCTATGCAGAGGTTTTGCGCATGACCCGCAACTTACGAGCCGCGCCTTCCCCTATCGATTCTGTAGTGAGGTCCTCACAATCGGCGAGAGTGAGGTGAATAATTCGCCGCTCATTTGAGTTCATTTCACCAAAGACAAATGACGCTCCGGTGGTGCGTACACGGTCAGCAGCAAGATTGGCCATTGCGCGCAACTCGGCCTCTCGAGTTGCCCGAAACCCTTCGACGTCGCAAACAAGCCGTTGCCCGTCCGGGAGCAATCGTCCGAACGCCTGGTTTACAAGGTGCTGAACGGCCTGCAGCAACTCGCCACCCTCCGCTTGCAGCAAGCCCGAGTCCGGGCCACTCAAATCCAGCAAGCATTCTGCCGGGCTTTCCTTGACCGTAATTTCCAGATTCAGTCCGGTCCCTTGAAATAGAGATTCAAGAAAGTCCCTGGCGTTGGTGCAAGTTTCCTGCATAGTTGTTTAAAGAATCTGTCAGGTGCCTGTAAATCAGGCCTGAGATGTCCGCGGTGTCCCGATCCCTTTATTTGGAGGCTTCGCACTACTACGCTCCGCCGGGGGCTGCTCGCCGTCGTCCGGGTTTGTCCATTTATTAATCAAAAACTGTTGACTGAAACCCACTATATTGCCGACCAGCCAATAAAGTAGCAACCCCGAGGGTGCGCCCCAAAGAACATACAACATGAACAAGGGCATGCCGACCGCCATCATCTTTCGCTGAAGTGGATCGGCGGAGGGGGCAGGCGTAATTAACTGCAAGACTATCATTGTGGCGGCCATCAAAATTTCGAGGATATGAAAAGGATCCCCGGCGGAAAGGTCTGGCAACCACAAGAAGCTCGCCTGTCTAAAATCAAGCGAGATCGTGATCGCCCGGTAGAGAGCAAAGAGAAATGGCATTTGAATGAGAAGCGGCAGGCAGCCACCAAGCGGATTTCCCTCCTTCATCAAGCGAAGCTGCTCAACTTGCAACTCCTTCAGTCGCGGATCAGTTTGCTTCATCCCCTTGATCTTTTCCTGGAGCTCCTTCATTCGGGGCGCCAGCTTCTGCGCCTTCTTCATTGATTTAGAAGAGCGCCACTTCAAAGGGAAGAACAACGAATAAATGACTATCGTGAATAAGATAATTGCGACGCCATAACTATGCGTCAACTGCCTTAGCCATTTGATGGACTTGAGGATGGGGACCGCGAGCGGGCGGGACATCCAACTAAACCAGCCGTAGTCGATAAGTCCCTCAAGATCTATCGGACGCCCTACAACCTTGGTCAGGCTCGCGCTGGCCTCCGTCAGCAGGAAATGGTCCTTTGGGCCCGTATACACGACTGTGGGCGAGCCATCGGTGGGAATCGGCACCCAGGCAGTCGCTAAGTATCTTTTCTCCGCCTTGCCGTTACCGTTGTAGTCGTACTGTGTAGTTTGAAGCTCGAGTCCTTCAAGTTTCCTTGAAGGGACCGCTACCATCGCGAAATAGGTGTCACCTACACCGGCCCAGTCGACGGGTCCCGGAACCACCAGGTGATCTGGCGAACCTTTGTTTTCATTGATTGCCTGCCCGTGATGACGAGCTACCTTGTCGCCAACCGACGCAACGGCCTCCGGAGCGACGGAATAAAACGAGTAGCGCCTGACACCCTGGTCACCAATGCTTGGTCCAACTCTGATCTTCGCCTGAGGAAGAATCTGATCACCGCGCTTCATTGTTATTTCCAAACCCACGCTGTAACTGTCTCCATCGAGGACCATCGTCTTCACAACATTCAGACCGGTGGTTTTCTCGTTGAGAAGAAACGTTATTCGTCTTTTCTCGCCGGCACCCAGCACTATTTCTGAGTCACCTGTTCCGGAGTCACCATCTATTGCAAAATTCTTGGCAAGCAAGAGATTGTCGACCGCAGGATCGCCGGTGGCCAGTTGAAACGGGGCCTCGCGCGGCACCCTTTCAAGACCTTTCGGCGAGATCAACTGAAGCGGGACATGATTATGTTTGTCACCAGCAACCGAATATATTTCGCGTCCACTGTCCTTGTTCTTTTTTATGATCCAACTGACAGCTTCGGCGCCCTGATTGTCCAGTTTCGCTTCGTAAAGAGGCGTTTTAATTAAGAGCGTGCGGTGCGGCGCCGCATTAGCAGGCTCGCTCGGCGAAGCGGAGGCCGCGGGCGGTTGCGCCGGATTCGGCAAGTTCGTGGGAGCAACCGACGGTTGCGGCGTTGCTTGAGCCGAGGGATTCTGCGGAGATTTCGGCTGTTGCGGTGGAGGAACCAGATAGCTCCACAGGAACAGTATGGCAGTCGAGATCAGAAGTGCGAAAATTAATCGTTTTTGTTGCATTTATAGATTGGCGCTGGGAATTAGTTTTTCGGCCGGAAACGTGTCCATCCGTCACTTGACGGGATCATAGCCGCCCGCGCTGAATGGGTGGCACCGCAACAGCCTTCGGAGCGCAAGCGCGGTTCCGCGAAGCGCGCCGTATCGACTAATCGCCTCAGAGGCATATTCCGAACACGTGGGAAAAAATCTGCAAGAAGCTGGAAGAAAAGGCGAAATGACGAGCTTATAGAACCTAAGAAATGCGATTAGTAAAGACTTCACGGACGATCACCCAAATGCCTGGGTCTTACTCTCTTCCTTAGCAACTCGTGACACTAGTTTCTCAAACTCCGCAATGGCGACGGTCACCTTCAAGGCGGGTAGAGCGCGCTTAGCATTCACGACCCAATCGTACTTATCTTGCAAATCCAATAACAAGGAACTTCTCAAACGAAACGTCTCTTTCAGCAATCGCTTCGCCCGATTCCTTTGCACAGCATTCCCGAGAGCCTTCCGCGACGCCGTTACACCAAACCTGTTATGAGACAACCTGTTGGGCAGGACAAACGCGGTCATCAGGACGCCTTCGTAACGCTTGCCCTTCCTGTACACCTTTTGGAAATCCTGGCTCGCGCGCAAATACACTGTCATCAACTGCGGCCAACTAGTAATGAGAAGGGGTCAAACGTCTGCGGCCTTTGGAACGCCTTCGTTTGAGAACAAGTCTGCCGGCTTTAGTAGCCATTCTTGCTCTGAACCCGTGCGTTTTAGCTCGGCGCCGATTGTTAGGCTGAAAAGTTTGCTTAGACATAGCCAGAATTCTCCCATTAAAAAGAAACGGTAAGACTAGCGGTCACTGCACCTTCTGTCAAGAAAGGGATGGGTGGGCGCCTTTTGCTGGTAGTGCCGGGGCCTTTATGCGAATGGCGGTGATTGCTGGAACTGCTCCCGGAATTTCTCGCAGCTGATCTGGTAGACTCTCTTTAGCGGTTCCCTCTTCTCAACCCTCACAACTGTTACTGGATGCGGCCTGCTCTTTACCGCTTTTGTACAAGAACGACGCACCGGTAGTGTTTTATAATCTCGGACTCTCTTGCCTCACACAGAGCCTCTATGTTAGTCTCCGCTACGTACCGCTCAGCCCGCGTAAGTGACTGATAAATATAAGGTTAAAGCTTTACTTTAAGATCGTTGCGTTTTCCACAAAGCTGAGGAAAACCCTGTGAATAACTGCCGGGGCTTCGGGTTGCTAACAGCCACTTTCTCTCACACGCACGACTGCGGCGAACTGACTCTTCTTTATATATTTATCCGCGCTGGGTTAAATACGATCAAGACGTTTTCATTCTGGAGTTAGACGCAAACTAATGATCAACGTGGTGGAAAGTAATCTTTGGGAAGATGTTCTTCGCTCAATAAAAACCAAACTCCAGGGCGAGAGTTTTGAGACGTGGTTCAATCCCATTCGGTTCGAAGGCATTGACAAGACGCGTAGGCTGATTCGCCTTCGAGCGCCAAACCAGGTCGTGCGCGATTGGGTCAAGGTCAACTATGCAAACTTGATCGATCAATCGTTTGGTGAATCCAGTCTGGGAGGCTATTCAGTAGACTGGATCCTCCCGGAAGAAAATCTTAAGCCTGCAGCCCAGGAGATCGGACAACCAACCGATGTCGGCCAAGGCTCAGATGGTCGACCTTCTTCCGCGACGGAGATTACTTCCGTGCAATCGAGTCAGAGCGCAGCGGGCGCCGCTGTGCAACCAGCGAAACATCCAGCCTTCGATCCCGCGCTTAACTCAAAATACACTTTCGATAGCTTCGTAGTAGGCTCTTGCAATCAGTTTGCACATGCTGCCTCGCTGGCCGTCGCTGAAGCGCCGGGAAAGACTTACAACCCGCTTTTTCTATACGGAGGTGTGGGTCTGGGTAAGACACACTTAATGCACGCCTGCGGTCATGCCATCAAACAGCGCAACCCACTTCTCCGACTTTCTTACCTATCTTCTGAACGCTTCATGAACGAGCTCATTAACGCAATCCGTTATGACAAAACGCAGAACTTCAGGGAAAAGTATCGGTCGGTTGATGTTCTGTTGATTGACGACATCCAGTTCATGGCCGGCAAAGAACGCACGCAGGAAGAGTTTTTCCACACGTTTAATACGCTCTACGAGCAACAAAAACAGATTGTAATCAGCTCTGACTGTCCGCCGCGCGAGATTCCTACGCTTGAAGAGAGATTGCACTCGCGTTTTGAGTGGGGGCTGATAGCGGACCTCGAACCGCCCGACCTGGAAACAAAGATAGCTATTCTCAAGCGAAAAGCTGAAACAATGGGTGTCGCCATTCCAAATGACGTGGCTCTCTTTATCGCCAGCCGGGTTAAAAACAACGTCAGGGAACTCGAAGGATCTCTAATAAGGCTGGTAGCCATTTCATCGTTGCGTGGACTCCCTATCTCGAAAGAGCTAGCGAAGGATGCAATTCGAAACATCGCGAGCGAGGAGGAGCCCGGTCTGGTTACTATCCAACAAATTCAGAAGGCTGTCGCCGCGACCTACAAGATAAGCGTGGATCAGTTGGTATGCAAAAATAATTCTCGTCAGTTTGCTTTTCCTCGTCAGATCGCGATGTATCTTTGCAAGCGACTGACGAAGCACAGCTATCCGGAGATCGGTCGCGCTTTCGGCGGTAAACATCACACGACGGTGATTCACTCTTTTGAAAAGATCCGCTCTTTGTCTTCCGCCGATACGAGCTTCCAGAGGTTGCTGCTTGATCTTTCAGAAAACCTCCAGAAGCAATAGTTTTTTCACAGGATTTGTCGCAGTCTGATTCGTTTTAGATAGCCGAAAAAGCTGCTGGTTTAGCGGTTTTCCACAAGTTGTTTGGAAGTAAGGCTGTGAAAGAATAGAATGTTGACACCGCGAAAATGTTTTTGACAGATGGCAGTAAGTTTCGTCTCGCAATGCACTGGTCTTATTAACATGGTAGAGCCAATTTCTAATTGTCGTTGCTCGGTTTTTCCACAAATTAACAGGCCCTACTACTACTGCTAGAAATAAATAAATGTTTGTGTTAGTTAAAAACAGAAAGTAAAGAGGTCGTCTATGGCTTTAAGTGAAGGCGCTAAGCGTAAGGAGTCGAACATGCAATTCGTTGTAAGCAAGCAAAACCTTCAGAAGGAACTGGGTTTTGTTCAGGGAGTGGTAGAAAAAAAGAACACCATTCCGGTTCTATCAAACATTCTGATCGAATCGGTTGGCGAAAACACGATTCGACTTACCGGAACGGATCTCGATGTAACGATTCGTTGTGACATGGATGCTGATGACATTTCCACTCCCGGATCCATCTGTGTGCAAGCGAGAAAACTTTTCGAGATTGCCAGGCTGTTACCGGATGCGCCAGTAGCTTTTAAGAAAGAAGACAACGATTGGGTAACCGTGACTTGCGATAAGACACGGTTCAAGATGGTTGGCGTGGCCCGCGATGCTTTTCCAGAGGTACCTTCTTCCAAATCAGCCCCGACAAAGATTTCGGCAGAAATCATCAAAGCGTTTGTTGACCGTACCATCTTCGCTATCACGCAGGAAGAGTCGAGGTATACGCTATCCGGAGCGAAGTTTATCCTGGACGATACCGGAGCGAAGATGGTCACGACAGACGGTCACCGTCTCGCTTACGTGGAACGAAAAGGAGTTTCGAAGAACGGCAGCGATTCGATCGACACCTTGATTCCGCGGAAAACGCTGGCAGAACTTACGAAATTGACGGCTGGATATGAAGGCGAGATTAGTTTGGGAATGGATGGTAATCACATCTTTTTCGAAGTTGGACCGCGACTGCTGATTTCGCGCATGCTCTATGGACAGTTTCCCAACTACGACATGGTGATGCCGAAAAACAACGACAAGTCGATTAAGTTTGATGGCGCGCTGTTGAATTCAGCCATCAGACGAGTAGCCTTAATGGCTGACGAACGCTCGCATGCGATACGTTTTCACCTGGAGCCGAATCAGTTGGTAATCAGCTCGCAGAATGCTGAAGAAGGCGAAGCACGAGAGACTATTCAGGCAGACTACAACGGCGAAGAAACTGACATTGGTTTTAACGCACAGTATCTTCAGGATTTTTTGAATGTGGTTGGAGATAGCGCCGTTGCCTTTGAGTTTAAAGATGGAAACTCCCAGGCGCAGCTGCGACCGGCCGACGCCGGCGAATACGACTACAAGTATGTGGTAATGCCGATGAGGATCTGACATCCCAGGTACAAAGCTGATTAATGGAAGCGCTCTTTTCTAGTGAAGATTAAGAGCGCTTTTGTTTTTGGAATCGGACCTGACAACCGCATCGTTCATCACTGTCATATGCTAAAATCCCATAATGATCCTCGATTTTGTCGAAGTAGAAAACTTTCGGAACCTCAGCGGCAAAATCTTTTGGGGACCGGGATTGAATATCATTTATGGTAACAACGGCCAGGGGAAAACGAACTGGCTTGAAGCCATCCACCTGCTCTCCAGAACCAAGTCGTTTCGCACGCAACGTCTCCAGGAATCAATCAGGTTTGGAGCAGAAACAGCTTTCGTCGCCGGTGAGATTTCAACCGGCAATGACCTTCGCCGTGACTTGCGCCTAACGCTAAAAGACAACACCAAGGCAATTTGGGTTAACGGAAAGCGAGAACAACTCTCGAGATATTTGGGTCTGCTTCAGGTGTTCGCGTTTACCGCCGACCAACTCGAGGTGGTGCGGGGAATGCCGGAAGCTCGCAGGCATTTTATCGATCGCGGGGTCGCCTCATTGCGGCCGGCATATGTGCAAACCGTTTCCGATTACAACAAAGTAATCAAGCAAAAAAACCGCATCCTCCAGGATTCGTCTGAACGCGAACTACGGCCGGAACAAATTGAAGACCTGCTGGCTCCCTGGAATGATCAACTTGCATGTCTGGGAGCCGAAATTCATCGAGCACGCGTTGACTATACGGAGCGAATAAACAGCGCTCTTGAACGAAGATTATTTGAGCCTACGGAACTGCAGATTCGCTATTCGTCATCGCTCGAAGGCAAGGGAGAAACGGGCGACTATACGGCGCTTTTGCGTGCGCGCTTGCAGCTTCGCTTGCCAGCGGAAGTTGCGGCGGGTAGGGCGTTGGTGGGGCCGCACCGGGACGACCTCGGCATCCATTTGGGCGGCCGGGAAATGCGGGTTTACGGCAGCTCAGGCCAACAGCGTAGCGCATTGTTGCTATTAGACTTAGCGGCAATTTCAGTGTATAATTCCTGGTATAATGAGTATCCACTTTTTCTCGTCGATGATGTGGATGCAGAGTTAGATGAAAGAAGGATAAAACGTCTTTTGGAGTATCTTGAAGGCCGCACTCAGACATTCATTACCACGTCGAAGAGAAGCCACGTCCAAGGGTTCCTTTCAAAAGCAAACGTACACGAGATTGTCGGCGGCGAGGGCAGATCAGCCGAGCTGACGGAAAGCACTTTCTCGGCGGCAACAGCCGTCGCTGAAAGTCTGCAATAGAGCCGGGCGGCGGGTTAAGAACAAGAAAGAGCGCTAACAGAAATTACTAATTAGCTGACGAGTAGAAGGAGCACGTATTGGCGATAGCGGGAACAACGATAACGGGCAAAAAGCCCCAGGCTTACGATTCATCTTCGATTGCCGTGTTGGAAGGCCGCGACGCGGTGCGCAAGCGCCCGGCGATGTATATCGGCTCAACCGGCGAACTGGGTCTTCATCATCTGGTTTATGAGGTCGTAGACAATTCAATCGATGAAGCGCTGGCTGGATATTGCGACAGCGTGGACGTCACTATCCATCTGGACGACTCCGTCACTGTGATTGATAACGGCCGCGGGATTCCCGTGGATGAAATGAAGAAAGAGAGGAAGTCAGCCGCGGAAGTGGTGATGACCAAACTCCACGCCGGCGGGAAGTTTGACTCCAACGCCTACAAAGTCTCTGGCGGTCTGCATGGTGTAGGAGTTTCCGTCGTCAATTTTCTTTCCGAGAAATTGCACCTCGAAATCTGGAGAGATGGTAAGACTTACGAACAGGAGTATGTTCGTGGTATTCCGGCGGTGCCTTTGAAGCAAACCGGGAAAACGAAAAAGCGTGGGACCAAGATCACGTTCAAGCCGGACACGCAGATTTTCGATCACACCGTATTCAGTTTCGATAAACTCTCCGAGCGATTGAGAGAGAAGGCGTTTCTCAACAAAGGTATTCGCATAACGATCAAAGATGAGCGCGAAGAGCCGGAGCGCTCGCACGAATTTTATTACAAGGGCGGCATCGCCGAGTTTGTCAAACACCTCAATAAGAACAAGACGACACTTCACGATAAGCCGCTCTATTTCGAAAAAGAAAGCGATGCGTTATCGATCGAGGTAGCTATTCAATACAACGACGGCTATGACGAAAAGGTCTACTCCTTTGCCAATAACATCAACACGGTAGACGGCGGCACGCATCTGTCCGGATTTCGCTCCGCCTTCACCAGAACCATCAATGCGTATGCGCAGTCGTCGGGGTTGGCCAAGAATTTCAAAAGCTCGCTTTCCGGTGATGATGTTCGCGAAGGTTTGGTGGCAGTGATTTCCGTAAAGCTGCCGCAGCCGCAGTTTGAAGGCCAGACGAAAGGGAAACTCAATTCGGACGTGAAGGGCGCCGTCGAGTCGTTTCTGAATGAGCGTTTGACTGAGTATCTCGAACAAAACCCCATTGTAGCGCGGAAGATTGTAGGCAAGTCTGTCGACGCGGCACGGGCCCGAGAAGCTGCAAGAAAGGCTCGCGAAATCGTACGCAAGGGCGCCTTGGGCGGGTCAATGCTTCCGGGAAAACTTGCAGACTGCCAGGAAAAAGACCCGGCGTTATCCGAGATTTATATTGTTGAGGGAGATTCCGCCGGCGGCTCCGCTAAGCAAGGGCGCGATCGCAAGAACCAGGCAATCCTCCCGCTCAAAGGCAAAATTCTGAACGTAGAAAAAGCACGCTTTGACAAAATGCTGGGACACAGCGAGATCAAGTCGCTTATCACCGCACTCGGTACGGGTATCGGCAAAGAAGATTTCGACGCAAGCAAGTTGCGCTACCACAAGATCATTCTGATGACCGACGCCGACGTCGACGGTTCCCACATCAGAACGCTGTTGCTCACTTTCTTCTATCGGCAGATGGCTGAATTGATTGAGAAGGGTTATGTCTACATTGCTCAACCACCGCTGTTTAAGGTGAAGCGTGGAAAGAAGGAAGAGTACATCAAAGATGAGAGCTTGATGGTCCGCTACCTCATGCGGATGGCGACGGCGAATATGACCGTGAAGTCAGTGGGAGCCAACCAGGATATCGAAGGTAAAGAATTGGCCCGGTCGCTGGAAGCGCTTGTCGACTTGAAACGTTACTGCGAGCGCGCGGCGCGCCGTTTGGGTGGTGACGCCCACTTGCTCGACACTTTGCTGGAAGCTTTTGCCGGGAAGAAAGGTGTGCTGCGGAAAGAAGGAACCACCTTGCGCAAAGTTTTCCAGAGTAACGACCTGATGGCGAAAGTTGAGGGCGTACTCGCGAAGGCTGGTTTCAAAACCGAACTCTCAACCGATGAAGAACATGGTTTGTGTGAGATTGAAACAACGACCACTTCGGGACTCAGTCTTGCGATTGATTGGAACTTTGCGAGCTTTGTAGAGTTTCAGAAGGCAGTGGAACTTTACATGACGCTTGAGGACAAGTTGGCGCCGCCTTTCATCACCGGTACCAACGGAACGAGCGAGGAGATTCCCACCCGCGAGGCTTTGCTCGAGAAGGTGCTCGCGGCTGCGAAGAAAGATCTGTCCATCCAGCGGTACAAAGGTCTTGGGGAAATGAATCCCGAGCAACTTTGGGAAACAACCATGAACCCGGATAAGCGTACCCTGCTACAGGTCAGGATTGACGATGCAGTTGAGACGGACGATATTTTTTCTGTTTTGATGGGAGATGCCGTAGAGCCTCGACGTAACTTCATCGAGAAGAATGCCCTCGACGTTCGGAACCTGGACGTTTAAGTTGCAGGACAGTGGGTTCAGGCCTGTCCTTTCATTCCCGAAAATACGCGACAGCAAGAATGCCTGTCTTACTCAAGGCCTCAAAACTGTTCGCGAAAACGAGTAACCCTGAAGCGCGAAAGTTTTAGAGGTGTTCCTGGAGAAATGCCGGCCTTCCGTGTGGCAATATCCACCTGCTTTCGCGCCGTGTCCACTCCTTCTATGTCCGGCAATAACAGACCTCGAAACTCGCCGGCTTCATCCTCAACAATAACTCCATAAATAGCAGGATCAAGATCTTCAAAGTCAGCTGGTTCGGGCACCGACAACACATCAACCGAGTAGCGAAGATTTGCGAGTTCGTCGGCACGGACAGGATCAAACCGCGGATCGCGCGTGACAGCGCTGATCGCGTTCGTGATCAATTCCTCAGCGAGCGTTTGCCTCAAGGGTTCGATCGTTCCAATGCAACCGCGCAGCTCGCCCGAAAGAGTTTTGACAGACACAAAACAAGCGGCACGTGCTGAAAGTATCCCGCGAGCATTTGCCGGCAGGGTGATTTGCTTTCCGGTGCGCACGAAAGTCTCGACGGTTAAACGCGCGAGCGCGGGCAAATCCGGAGAGTCGTCGGCAATATCCACGGCGGTGACAACGTGCGCTGATGGATCGACGGCGGAGTTTCCATTTGCTGACTTACAATTTGTCAGTTGGCCCACCAGGTAACCCACGCCGAAAGGCGCTTCATAATGCAGGACTTCGGAGGCGCTCGGTAATCCTTCGCTGGCGCCGATAGCGACCAGCAGCGAACGATAGCCACATTCTCCTGCCAGTCTTCGCAACTCCGGATCGATGTCAATAATACGAGCGGGCGAGTTCTGCTGCAGGGCCTCAATCACTTCATCGTCAAAACGCTGAGCAGCGGGGTTATAGCCGGCGGGTGCCTCTGGTTTCAGCCGGTGACTCAAATCGCCACTTGCGACAACCGCAACGGACCGCCCCGTAGCATCGACCGCTTTCCTAATGCAGGCGCCAAACTGCAGGTGGTCTTCATTGGAAAGAAAACTGTACCCGAACGCGACTACGCGGCCGGTCCAACCATTGCGACTGAGAAAGTAGAGCGGCACAGCAGTGCCGTGGTCCAGGTCATAGTCATTGAGACCGGTGACCTCGAACGCATCCTGGCTGGCTGCTTTGGTTATGGCCTCGAGCAACAGGTCATCCAGTGGAAATTCAACGGAGGCTTCCGGTGCGCGGAAGTTTGCGAAATCGCCGTAAAGTTTCGGAGTGTGATAGGCGACAAACGAATCACGGTGAAGTGGAGCGTGCGGAGAGATAAGCACTACTGTTTCCGCGCCGCTCTGAATTATGCGCCTGGTCAGTTCCGCCATCGCGGCGATCGATCCGCGCACCTCGGCGATGGAGTCACCACCCACTTCGGGAACCATTATCGGCGGGTGGGGAGCGATACCCGAGAAAACTATGGCGCTCTCTATTCCCATTTCGTTTCCCATGAATCCCTCCGGCAGGGATGGAAATCCAGGACCAGACGACGGTTGAAATGCAACTATAAGTTTGCGTTTTCGCAGCGTCGCAGCCCGAACGTCCGTCAAAAGACTAATTGTCAGGGAACGTTCGCATTTTACCACATCAATTGCTCTTCTCAGCAGGAGCAAACTATCATGATCGAACGTAATATGTAGCCCGGCGGCTTTTAGAGTGCAACGGCACGGCACCCCAGCGCGGCTGCCGCGCCGGGGACCAAGCTTGACGCCCCTTTGGATTGAGTTATCCGCATCTTGAAGAGTAATCGTAAGCATGCTTTTTCACTCGTTGGAAAGATGAATAGCGGCGTCAAGCCAAACTCCAAATGAAGACAGAACTATTTGATGTGTTGATTGTGGGTGCCGGGCCGGCGGGCTCGTTTGCTGCCGAGCGGTTGGCGACAGGCGGCTTGCGCGTGGCCTTGTTCGACGGGCGGCCGGAAGGCGCACCGAAGGCCTGCGGTGGCGGCGTAACAGCCAAAGCACTTAAGGCCTGGCCGCACTTGCTAAATGCCGTCGGTCGCACAGTTGATGAGCTGGAAATGTATTCGCCTTCGGGCAAACGTTTGCACTTGAAGCTCGACGAACCCTTCGCAATCTACTCGCGGGTCGCATTTGATTCATACCTGCGCGAGCGCGCGCGAGAATCTGGCGCCGAAGTCTTCTTTGAAAAAATGAGCACGGGTGGAATCAAGCGAACGAATACAGGATGGAAACTCCGAAGCGCCGGCGGTACTGACTGGTTGGGGAAAATGTTGGTCGCCGCGGACGGAGCGAACAGCGCCATAGCAAAGAAGCTCGCTGGCCCTTTATCGGCTTCGGATATGGAAGTGGCGTTTGGTTATAGAACCCCGTTACCTGACAGGAGTGAAGCGCCGACAGTAATTGCTTTTCTTCCCGGGTGGGTGGGTTACGCCTGGGCCTTCCCGCGTTTGGATCACATCTCTTTTGGCATCGCTACAACACAAGAGGCTTTTGATCACAAGGCTCTTGACGATCTGCTATGGCAGTTCATGATTGGTTATTACCGGCAACGCGAAGACGGTCACGCGAATATCTGGAATGATTTAGAGGAGGAACCGCGAGCTCGTGCGATTCAGAGGAATTTGCAAGCAACGGCTGAACGTTACGCGGCGCGAATTCCGGGACTCGCCGACAAGACCTGGGACCAGAGGCGCGCGTGCGGGGAAGGCTGGGCCTTGCTCGGTGACGCGGCCGGTTTCGCAGATCCCGTCACCGGCGAAGGAATCTATTACGCACTCCGCTCAGCAGAACTCTTTGCTGACGCTTTTCTTGAGGGCCGGCCGGAGGAATATGAAAAACTTTGGCGCAAAGATTTCGGTGGCGAGCTGCGGCGCGCTTCACAAATGCGCCGGCGCTTCTATGGAAACTTCTGGGGCGCGCCATTCACCGAAAGAATGATTGAGTTTGCGCGGGGGCACAGCGGGATTAAGAAGGTCCTGGGCGAACTAGTCGCCGGCGACCAGGGCTATGTAGGTCTAAAGAAGAAACTTGCGCGCCGCGCGCTGCGGCCGATCTGATTTCGCGAGATGGAACACGGCTGCGCCGCCCTCCGTGCGGAAAGCCTTTGGCTTTCCGGCGACCTTCCACTATCGACGAGGCTACGCCTCTGTGAATCTGAGGCATAGCCTCAAGAAGAAATAAGGTACAGCTACGGAAAG
>DIYZ01000063.1:15480-32194 GCA_002427845.1 Chloracidobacterium sp. UBA6041
TCTTCCGCACATCGGCGGCAGAGCAGCAGGAAGGATAGCCGCCGGAATCGACAGTAATCATTACGGAGCCAGGCGGCTGATGGTCCAACTTCCATTTGCTTGTCGCTCGTACAGAATTCGATCGTGCAGCCGGCCCGGGCGGCCTTTCCAAAACTCGATACGCTCAGGCAGCAGGCGATAGCCACCCCAATGCGCGGGGCGATCAATATCGCGATCGAGATAAAGCTTCTCTAGCTCCTCAACCCGCTGTTGCAGCATTGCTCGTGAAGGAATCACGTCGCTTTGCGGTGAAGCGTGAGCGCCAATCTGGCTTTCCCTTGGTCGCGTTTTGAAGTATTCGTCCGACTCGGCTTCAGAAATTCGTTCCACTCTTCCTTCGACACGCACCTGTCGCTCGAGTTGCGGCCAATAAAAAACAAGCGCCGCGAATGGATTGGCGTCGAGATCACCGGCTTTCTTGCTGTTGTAGTTGGTGTAAAAGACAAAGCCGCCTTGGTCTGCTTGTTTCAGCAACAGCAGACGCGCCGATGGCTTGCCATCGGCGGTAGCCGTCGCGAGTGTCATCGCCTCGGGCAAATGCATGCCCGTAGCCATCGCTTCATCCAACCAATGTTGAAAGAGCTTCAGTGGATTGCGATCGATGGCCCGCTCGTCGAGATCCTCAGCGGCATCGCTGTTTTGAGTTTCTTTCATGAACCTGATCTTATTTGGAAAAATGTTAACCGCAAAGTACGCAAAGGATCGCGCAAAGTACCGCAAAGCCGGTCTAACTCCGCGCGCCTTTGCGCTGACTTTGCGCGCCTCTGCGCTGCCTTTGCGTTCATTGCGGTTTCATTTCTTTGTCTTTGTATAGGGAGCCAGACGAAGTTTCAGTTCAGCCGGAATCGGCACGGTTTCAAAAGTATCGCGCCGCACCGCAGCAAGCACGAAATGAGCATTTGCGATAATCAGCTCGTCGCCCTTGCGCCGAACTTCGAAATCCAGGCGCATAGATTTGTTGCCAAACTTACCAACGTAAACGGAAACTTCCAGCAGATCATCCAACTGGGCCGCGTGATGGAAATCGCATTCAAGATGAACGCGCGGCAGCCAGACGTCCAACTCGTCAAACATGACGCTATAGGGCAAGCCAACCGAGCGAAACAATTCCGTCTCAGCAAACTCAAAGAAGCGGATGTAGGCGCCGTAGAAGATTATGCGTGCCGCATCCACGTCGCCCCAACGGACACGCTCTTCGATCGTGTATTTTTGAAAATCCGGCATTTAATTACTTGATTCGATGGCCGAAGCCTGACCCTCGCTAACGGTCAGGCTCTGGCCTGATCCTTTGCTCCGCACGCGACCCAGCGCCGGCGGTACTGACAACTCAAGTCACCAATCTTTCCGGCTCTGACAATTCTGTTCGCGCTACTTCTGCCACGGTTGAAATGAGTTCGTTGAGTTCGACCGGCTTGGCCAGGTAGCGCTGGTAGCCAGCCGCAAGCGCGTGTTCTTTGTCCGCTTCCCCGGCGTAAGCGGTAATCGCGATCGCCGGAATCTTTGGGGCAATGTTCAGCGCGATCACTTTTCGAATCAGCTCGTAGCCGTCTTCGCCCGGCATAGCAATATCTGAGATCAGCACGTCGGGTCGGAAAATCTTTATAGCTTCGATAGCTTCAGCCGCGGATGACACGGCGGTAACGTCAGCGCTGCGGCGTGAGAGAGCTGCGGTTAGCAATTCCAAAGTGTCATCATCGTCGTCCACGATTAGCACGCGCAAGCCAGACAAAACCAGCTGCGATTTCAAACGCTCTTGTTGGCTTTCCGGCTCTGTTTGAGTTTCCACAGCCATTTGCGTAATGGCGCCGACCAGTGGCAGCCGCACTGTAAACGTTGCGCCCTGGCCTTCACCAGCGCTCATGGCTTCAATCATGCCACCGTGGATTTCGATCAAGTGCCTGGCGATGGCCAGTCCGAGTCCGAGTCCCCCGTGCTGCCTTGTTGAGGTGCTATCAGCCTGCCGAAATCTATCAAACACAAACGGCAGGAACTCCTTCGTAATGCCCTGGCCGGTATCAACGACCGATATCTCAACTTCCGTATCGTGGCGAAGTTGCACAGAAACTTTCCCACCCGCCGGAGTAAACTTAACGGCATTCGAGAGCAGGTTCCAAAAGACCTGTTGTAGTCTGTTTGCATCACCGGAGACAGCCGCGGGCTCCTGCTCGAAGTTTATTTCGATTTGAATTCCCTTGGCCTCGGCCGTGGGGCGCACCACGTTAATTGCAGACTCCAACACGGGTGCCAGCTCGATGGGCTGCAGCTCCAGATACAAGTTGCCGGTAATAATTCTTGAGACATCAAGAATGTCATCAATGATTTGAGCCTGGGCCCTGGCGTTTCGGTTAATCGTTTCGATAGCACGGGTAGCCATCTCGCTGTCGAGTGAATCTCCTTCAAGCATTCGCGACCAACCCAGGATCGCGGTCAGGGGCGTGCGCAGTTCGTGAGAGACAGTCGCCAGAAATTCATCCTTGAGCCGGTTTGATTCCTCCGCAGTGGCCCGGGCAGTACTTTCGCGTTCGAGCAGACCAAAGTTTTCGATCGCTACGGCGGTCAGGTTTGCGGCCATGCGCATCGCCGTGGCATGTTCTTGCTGGTAAGCCGCCGGTTCGTATGATTGCACTTCAATCGTGCCAATGATGCGACGCATCACCGACATCGGTGCGGAGAGAGAAGATTGTGGCCGCAAGCCGTTGTCGGGACCAACGAGGACGGCCGGATGACCGCGCGTGCTGGTCATGTAATCGTTGGTGATGATCACTTGTTTGGTTCTAATGGTACGACTGTTTGGACCAGTAGAATTAACCGGCATTGGCGGAAGCTCTGAGGTATCGATCTCCTCCCCATCACCCCACCCATAGCAGGCCGTACGTACGTCGCGAAGCGGATCGTAAAGAGAAACGAAGAGTCCGTCACAGGGAACCGACAAAAGTGTGAATTCTTTCAGGCCGCGAAAGATCGCCAATAGATCGCGAGCGGTGCCGAGCGTTTGCGCCAGGCCGGCGACTTTTTCCAGAAGTCGTTCATATTCCGACAAAGCTTTTTGATCGGCCTGACGCAGCGCTTCTTCAGCTTGCCGGCGCGTACTGATGTCTCTGGCGACGCCCTGTATGCCCACTGGCTTCCCTTGATTCATTGCCAACCTGCTGCTGATTTCCAATGTCAGCAGGCGGCCATCTTTGGCGCGCACATCCACTTCATAGTTAGTGCGTTCCTCACCGGCTAACTTACGTTCGGTCATGCGACGCGCGCTATCAGTCGACCGGGGCGTGAGGAAATCGGACATATTCATTCCCAGCAACTCGGTTTGTGAATAACCGGTAAGCGACTCAACGGCCTTGTTAACTGAGGTAACGTTTCCTTCGAGATCCAGGGTAAACACAATGTCGTTAGCGTTCTCCACCAGTTGGCGGTAGCGCTCTTCGCTCTCTCGTAGAGCTTCTTCGGCCCGCTCGTGATCAGTGAGAGTCTTGCGTACCTTGCGCTCCGAAGCTCGTAACTCCGAGGCTGAACCTTCGGCCGCCTTGCGGGCTGCGACTTGTGAGTGCGTGAGACCAAAGAAGACCAAACTCATCAAGAGACCGCCCAGGGCCGTGTAGTAGACAGATGCTTTATTTGCGGCAGAAAAGAATTCCGGACGAGAAGCAAAAGTGAGCGTCCAAACTCGGTCGGCTACATCTACTGTGGTTGCTGTTGCCAATCGCGGCGACGTGCTGGACCGACTTGCGCTGCCTGCTATAGCAGCCGTGTCATAGAGTAAGTTCGCCGCAGAGGCTTCCGGTCCATCGTAAAGCCGCAAGTCAATGCCACTAGTGCTCCTGATGGCCATAACGGTTTTTATGAAGTCTGCAGCGCGAAATTGACTGTAAACAAAACCCGACAAGGCCTCGCGGCGCTCACTCGTGCTGGTTGGAGTGCGGTCATTCTCATAAACCGGCGCGTAGATAAAAAATCCGATCTGCTTGTTTCCATCGTTTTCCCCAGTCAGCGAGACTGGGCCAGTAACGGCAGGCAAGCCTGTGTCTCGAGCCTTTTCAATAGCCGCCCGGCGAGCGGGATCAGCGTGCATGTCATAGCCAATGACAGCTTGATCGCGCCGATCCAACGGTTCGAAGTAGATAACAGGGTTGTATTCGTCCTGGTTCTGTTTCGGCCAGATACGAAAGTCTTTGAGCCCCTGGCGTTGCATGGAAGCTGTGAATGAGTCTTGGTGATCTCTTTTTACCCGAGCCAGGTAACCAATCCCCTGCGCAGCCGGATATTGATCCAATTCCAGGCGCTCTACGAAATTGTGAAACTGACTGGGAGTAATCGACTGCGCCACGCCAAACAAGCCGGTGCCGGCGCGCAGCAGCTCGATGTAGAATCTGGGCCTTCCCCTTACATAGGTAGTCAATTCCTGGGTAGACGTGCTGAAGCGGGCGCGGTCTCTTGCGTCGGCAGTGCGCCAGACGTAGTAAGAAAAGAAGGAGGTAATCAGCAGACCGAGAACCAATACGAAATACGGGACGAAGTCACGTCTGGGCCTCGGTCCATTACGCTTTGATTCGGTCGGTTCCATTCGTTTGCTCTATTATTTACCGGTGTGTGAGAACTTCTCGCTGCACGCATATTGGTCTAGTCATGCGTCGTCGTTTTCAGCCAGGCTCCACAACACTCTATCTTGCTCAGGCCTGCGGGCTCACGATCGGCTTAGTCCGAGTTGTCTATTAAGTATTCGCGCGCGGACATCCCGTATCGCGTTATCTGACACGGCTGGTTCGTCGTCGAAGAAAATCTATCAAAACAAACTGCGAAAGATTATTCGGGTTTGCAAAGTAGGCCTTGCCGTTTGTCATCGCAGTCATTTGCTTCACAAACTCGATCAGGTAGAAATCACTCGCGAGCATAAATGTATTGATCATTATACCGGCTTTGCGGCAGGCCTGGACCTCTTTGAAGGTGGCTTCCATAACAAACGGGTCGCCGCCCATCGAGTTTTTATAAAGCCGGCGCGCAGCGGTGGTAGAGGGACCAGCAGTTCTTCCGCCCATTGGCTGGCCCGGAGATTTGTGGCGGCCCGAACCGACAGACGTGGACGTCTGTCCTGCGCCTTCAACAAAACATGCAGTCGGCTTGCCGTCCGTAACCATCACAATTTGCTTCATCTCTTTGCGCTGCGATTGGAGTATGCGGCGCGCAAGCCTGAGGCCCTCGGCGGTGTTTGTGTGATAAGGGCCAACTTGCGTCGTAGCGAGTTTGGCGAGCGGAAGCTCCTCGGCGCTGTCGTGAAAGAGCACAATCTTGAGCGAGTCGCCCGGATACTGAGTACGAATCAAATGCGCCAGCGCGAGGGCAACTTTCTTCGCGGGTGTAAACCGATCCTCGCCATAGAGAATCATGGAATGCGAACAGTCGAGCATTACCACTGTTGCACATGACGATTGATAGTCACACTGATGGACGTGCAAATCGCTGTATTCGAGATTGAGCGGGACTGTTAACCCCTCGCGCTGGATGGCCGACAGCAGAGTTGTGTTCACATCGAGGTTGATCGTGTCGCCAAACTCGTAAAGCTTGCTGGCGGCGGCAGCTTCCACACCCGTCGAAAGATGCGGTGTATCGTGGCGCCCTACAGAACTCTTGCCCAAACTGCCGAGCAGGTTTCGCAGTGTTTTGTAACCAAGAAAGTCCAGGCCCTTTTCGGTAACTTCAAACTTAACGTTGCGCGGCAAAGGCTCTGAAACTTCGGGCATGCCCATTCCCGGCTGATCTCGCCGCGGCGCGGGCTGTTGCGGCGGCTCTTCCTTGAGCTTCAGATAACCCTCTTCAACCAGCCGTTCGATCAACTGATTGAGCATCTCTTCGAGCAGCGAGCCCTTATACTGGCCGTCGTTATCAGCGAGCATCTCCTTGATCTGATGCTGATCCAGAAGGCCCTGGTCCATCAGCGCCTGCAACAGGGCGCGGCGCAGGGCATCGAGCGACGTGTCCTGCGGGTGCCGCTGGCGAGTCCAGTAGTAATCGTCGTCGAAGCCGGAATCGAGGAGCGAATCGGACAGACCTTCCATCAAGTCACCGAGATTTATTCCGGAGACGTCGAGACCTTTGAATTTTGAGTAGCGCGTGAACTTCATCACGTATCCTGTCCATCCGGAATTAACAAATCGGCCACAGATAAACACGGATTTTCACGGATTGTCTTCCGAGGATTATCAAAGAGCAGTCGCTTAAATTCAGGCTTGAGGCCAAAATTCAAGAGAAGGCCCACTTCAATATCGGTAGCGCGCAAATAGTTCAGCAGTTGAGCGGTGTGAGAAGAATCCAAAGAGCGCGCCGCTTTGAGCTCAAGTAGCACGCAATCTTCCACAAGCATGTCGGCGCTAAAGTCTCCGACTTTGTGGCCGCGGAAGCGGACCGGTATTTCTATTTGTCGGCAGACCTTGAGATTCATCGAGTTCAGAGCGACTTCTAGAGATTTCTCATAGACCGACTCAAGAAAGCCATGGCCGAGCTCATTGTAGACCTCGTAGAAAACTCCGATAATCTTTTGAGTTATTTCTCCGTGCTTGAATCCGTGATTATCCATGTTCATCTGTGGCCCTAACTGTATTTCCCTGTCTCAGTCAGATCGTCATAGATCATCCCGCGGCGATCCTTCTTCGCTTTTGTTACCGCCGTATACCCGCCCTCTTCGTTACGACTGATCTTGTTTTCGGCATACAACCCTTCCAGGACAAACTCGCAGGCGGCAACCGTCTGCGCCTGGTCCGACTTCTTAAAGTCAAACGGAATGAGCGCGGTGTCGAGCAACTCCGGGACGGCCTCGAGTAGCGTGGCGCATTCCTGCGCCGACGCCGTGTCGGCCAATCGTAAATTGTTTCCCTGGTCAAACCATTGGACGGTCGGAGCGAAGTCAATTCCCACGAAGTAGCCCTCAAAGACTTCGCCTGCCGCGCGCTTGATCAAATCCTTCGCGATGCGACTGGCGCCAATCTGTTCACCTTCGTATTCGAGTTCCATCTTTCCGGTCATCGAAGGAATCGCCGCGTAGACATCAGAGATGCGCGGCACAATCTCTTCTTCACCGGTGAGCAGCGCGCGCCGCTCGGCATTTGAAAGCACCGACTCGATTACAGTGATCGGCAGGCGCTGCGAAACTCCGGAATGCTTATCAACTCGATCGTCGTCACGGGCTTCAAACGCAATCTGTTCGACAAGCTCGCGAACAAACTCCGGAATGTGCAAACGCGAACTCGACCCCTCGGTATTATCGAGACCACTTCGACTAACCCACGCTTCCTGACGAGTGATCTCCACAGCGGTCTGAAGTTCGGCCGGGTAATGAGTCATGATTTCGGTGCCGATGCGATCCTTCAGCGGCGTGATGATTTTTCCGCGCGCGGTGTAGTCTTCCGGGTTCGCCGAAAAAATAAGCATCACATCAAGCGGCAGGCGCACCGGGTAACCCTTAATCTGCACGTCGCCTTCCTGCATGATGTTGAAGAGCCCGACCTGAATCTTGCCGGCGAGATCGGGAAGTTCGTTGATGGCGAAGATGCCGCGATTAGCTCGCGGCAGCAGGCCGTAATGAATCGTCAGCTCGTCACTAAGCAGATGTCCGCCCTTCGCGGCTTTGATGGGATCGACGTCGCCGATGATGTCGGCGATCGTCACATCGGGCGTCGCCAGCTTTTCTACAAATCGAGCGTCGCGGCCGATCCATTCGATGTGGGTAAGATCGCCGTGAAGTTGCAGCGTCTGGCGGCCGTAGGCCGAAATGGGATGGAAAGGATTGTCATTAACTTCCGAGCCGGCGATGATCGGAAGCTGGTCATCCAAAAGTTCAGTGAGCTGACGAATGATGCGGCTCTTCGCCTGTCCCCTTAAGCCCAGCAGGATGATGTTGTGTTTCGCAAGAATCGCATTTACAAGTTGCGGGATGACGGTCTCATCGTAACCGACGATACCGCGAAAGAGTTTCTTCCCGCTTCTTAGTTTGCTGATGAGATTTGCGCGCAGTTCATCTTTAACAGAACGCGCACGATAGCCGCTTTCTTTAAGTTCACCTAACGTCCTTGCTCGTTCCATGTTCATCCTTATTAGTAGAAAATATTTATGAGAATTTTAACCGCAAAGAGCACAAAGTACGAACGCTACGGAATAGAAAGGCACGACGGTCAACCTCACAAGCGGTTTTACAGAACCGCTCGCGGTAGCGAGCCGATACAAGACGCAACGGGGGTTAGCGATGATGAAGCCCGGCCGTACTTCTAGCCCGTTGGATGCCAACATCCGCTCGCTACCGCTAGCGGTTCTGTAACGCGTAGCTCGTCAGTTGCGCGCAGCACCCGGTCGCTACTGCTATTAGTCTCTTGCGCCGAGGTTGAAATTCTCGAGTTTCATACTCGTTGCACTTGGCCCGATTCTGACAAGAGCACCAAACCATCGTCGCGCAGTTTTTCCAGATGTGCCAACACGGCACGCTCGGCCATCGCATGCGCCCTGGGCGAGACGTCCGTATACACGCGAGCGACTATATCTCTTGGAGTCGTGGCGCCTTCGCGAACGGCTTGGAGAATCTTCTGTTCACGCTCCAACCGGTGCGAAATGTATTCATTAATCTTCGCGTAGGGATTCGCAATCGCAGGGCCATGGCCGCCGAAGATTACCGAAAGATTCGGCAACGCACGCATCCGCTGGAGTGAACTAAGATAGTCGCGCATGTTCCCTTCGGGAGGATCGATTAGAACTGATCCCAGCCCCACAATATTGTCACCGGAAATCAACGTGCCCGTCCGTTCCTGATAGAAACACAGATGGCCGCGCGCATGTCCGGGAGTATGCATGGCGTGCAAGTGTATCTCCGGCGGGCCTTCGAGCCTGATAACTTCGCCGTCTTCGATGAAGCGATTTACACGAACACTTTCAGCCAGGGATTCCGCAGTCAGCCGATGAGCCGCGACTTTCATCTGATCACCGAGGTGCTTTCGTAACGTGTTGACTCCACCCACATGATCCGGATGCATGTGAGTCAAAACGATTTCCCGCGCGCGGCGGCCTTCCGTCAACAGATCATTTATACAGGCAGCCAACGCCTGCTGCTCGTCCTCGTACGGCGAACCCGGATCGATGATTAGGATTTCGTCGGCGGTATAAATCAGGTAACAGTTTGTGTGTGTCGCTGGAGGTTTCGTCGGCGTGCGGACGGGAAAGCAAATGTAATTCGGGCGAAACTCAATGCGGCGAACGGGCTGCCGGTGCGCGTGGGGCACTGAGAGAAACCGCCCGACCATATCGAGCGGATTGTCAGCGAGCCCGCCCGATAAAGTTTTCAAAGCATGAAGTACCGGCGGCACCGCCAGTAGTTCCGAGCGTTGCCAGCGCGTGTAAGCGGCGCTCGCAGCAATCCAATCGCCGCTCTGGAGTTCGCCATCATCCGTGATGCGAGCTTGCTGTTTCGGCGGACAATGAACCAGAAAGAACCAGGTGTCGAAGCGGCGCGCGCTGAACGGCGGCGTCACCCAACGTCCGGCAAAAATAAAATCGTCAGCATCGAGATAAAGCTCATAGTGCTGCAACAACTCGGGCCAGGACGTGCGTCCTGATTGCAGATCGTCAAGCAAGGAAGCGCGCTGGCCCTGCGTCAAGGCCTCGCCGCCGCGAGCGGCGAGCACTTGAGTCTCTTCAAACAATTCGCGCGCGGCGCAACTAATCGCTGTTGCGGTTTCTGCGTCGGGGCAATGTTGGACGGACACGGTGGCGTCCGTAGCGTCGAACTGGCCGCCGGGAAAGGCATGGAAACCGCCGAGGAAGGCCAGCTTCTCGCTGCGACGAACCAGAAAGACTTCGGGGTTGCGCGGGTTGGTGTTGTGTTGGAGGAGAATTATAGCAGCAGCGTCTTTGGGGGCCTTGGGTAACTCAACCATTTGACTTTAGAGCGGCTAAGCACGAGCGGGGGCATGCCCACCTTCCTCACCTGAGAGACATTCCGAGTTGAATAAGTTTTTGCTCACCTTGAAAGTCTTCCGAGTGAAAGTTATTCCGCCTCAACCCTGAGCAGCTCGTGGTAAGGAAGGGGGCATGCCCTCGCTTGCTTGATTAAGACCAGCGAAATCTTTCGCCATCGCCGGGGCCCCAGGGGTTCCCGCGCATATGGTAGCCGCCCTCTTCCCAGTAGCCCGCTTGATCCTGTTCCAGAAATCGCCCGCCCTTGACCCACTTGGCCGACTTCCACGCGTAGAGTTGGGGAATGATCAGGCGCACTGGGCCGCCGTGTTCGGGAGGAATTGGCGCGCCGTCATGGGACCAGGCGAAGAGTGAATCCTCGTTAAGGAAATACTCGATGGGAACATTTGTAGACCAGCCATAGTCGTAAGCAAGCGCAACGACAAATTTCGCCTCGGCCTTGACGCCGGCGATTTTCGCAATCTCGCGTGTGGGCACGCCTCCCCAGGTGTTGTCCAGGCGCGACCAGCGCGTGACGCAATGAAAGTCTGCGTAAACCTTCACGGCCGGCAACTGCATGAATTCATCGAGCGACCATTTCTGCGGGTGCTCCACTAATCCATCCACTTCAAACGACCATGTAGCCAGATCGATTTCGGGCGTGCCGTGCGCATCGAGCACGGGCCACTTTCGCGTGCGCGTTTGCCCTGGAGGAATGCGATTTGGCAGTCGTGTGTTGGGACTGATGATGTCAGCGTCGCTAATCTCTTCGGGCTTGCGCGGATCACCGGGCTGGTATTTCGGATCCTTAAATAAGCTTCCCAGAAAACTCATATAGATCTATCTCGCTGAAGAACTGTAAGTTACCGATAGTAATGGTTAACCCTTCTTCGATTGTCTTTCCGCCAGTTTTATTAACTCTTCCGGCATCCATTTACCCACACCCTTCTTAGTAGACTCTTCGATGCCGACGGTGCGATCGTGCCAGTCGTCTCTGTCGCCTTCCGGGCCGCGCTCGCGCTCGTAGTTTTCAGTCTGTTCCAGACTTAGCAGAATTCCGTCCGCAATTTCTTTCCAATCCTGAAATTGAATGCCGCGTCTTACGATTGGCAACCCCGCCGACCAGTCTTCCTCGGGAGCGCGTGCGTCCTGTTCAGGGATGGTCAGGTTATGCAGTGACGGAAATGGTTTGCCCGCAAACTCTTTTAGCAAAAGTTCCTTAATCTCTTTGTAAGAGGCCTGCGGCCTTTCGCGTCTGAGAGCCTGGGCGCGGCGAAAAAGATCGGACACGCTTGATTCTTCGTGGGCCATGGAAGCCGGAAAAGTCTTGCAGCAGAAGGTTGTTTGTTACGGCAATACCTTACACGGGCGCAGGGTAAGTTTACAACTGGGGCACAAATGGTTGTAACGCAAGCTGTTGGTTTGCGGCGGAAAGCGGTCATCTGCCTGGCCCCGGTCGCAAACTAACAGTTTGCGTTACTAGAAATGTGGCGCAATTGAAATCACCGCAGAATAAAGTAAACTGCCCGCAGGATGCCCGAATCAATTCTCTCAGCTAAATTGGGTGAAGCCTCGGAGGGTTCACAACGCGGCTGCTGTCTCTGTGGTCGGCTAAACGAGCAGCGCATGCCGGTCGACGAACTCCCCCCGAACATAAAGACACTTCTCAAAGCCAACACAGGTGTTACTGCCGAGTTGTCTCAGGTCTGCGCAAACTGCGTGGAGCTTTTTAGCAGAGCCAAGGCACAAATTGATTCCCATCATTTTGTTTTTGAACAAACCGATCACGTTCTGCCTACGCCGCTGCGAATGAATGCAGACGAGCGCTTCACCGGGCGAGGCGTGACCATTGCTTTCCTGGACTCGGGTTTCTATGCGCACGACGATCTAACAAAACCAGAAAACCGGATCGTCGCCTACAACAGCATCTTTGATGGCCAGGATGATCGCACATCGCTCGAGACAACTGACGCCGCGAGTTGGCACGGGATGATGACGTCCGTCGTGGCCGCGGGAAACGGCCACCTGTCGGAAGGGTTCTACCGGGGCATCGCACCGGAATCTAAAGTTGTCCTGGTGAAAATTGGCCGCACCGGCCATATCCGTGACCAACAGATCGCGCGTGGCCTCGAGTGGGTCCTGGACAATCGGAAGAAATACGATATTCGCATCGTTAACATTTCAGCCGGTGGAGACTTTGAGCAGTCATACCTTGATAGTTCCTTATGCCAAACCGTGGAGCGTGCAGTTCATGAAGGATTGGTCGTCGTTTGCGCGGTCGGCAACGCCGGGATGGCGCCAAATCATCCGGTATTGCCTCCGGCCTGTTCGCCGTCGGCGATTTCGGTTGGCGGACTGGACGATCAAAACTCGCTTGATCGAGCAAGGCGCGGCATGTATCGCTCGTCGTATGGACCAACTCTGGATGGTTTACAAAAGCCGGAGATCATTGCTCCGGGAATTTGGGTGGCCGCACCCATCCTTCCGTTCACGCCGACCGCTGACCAGGCCCACCTTTACGCCGAACTCGATGCCGCCGCGGACGACGAACTGCGCTCGATTATCGAATTGCATGCAGGAGTCGATAAAGACTTCGACGAAGCACGTGATTTGCCGATCCCGCTGCTTAGACAGTTGATCACCATCAAGCTGCGCGAAGGGAATGTCATCAATCAGTACTACAAGTATGTTGACGGGACGTCTTTTGCCTCGCCGATTGTTGCCTCGATTGCCGCATGCATGCTGGAGGCAAACCCGAGCCTGTCTCCACAGCAAGTGAAACGCATTCTGATCGAAACCGCCGAACGGGTGCCGGGTGTGGAAGTTGAAAGGCAGGGCTGGGGTGTTGTAGCGCCGCGGCCAGCGGTTGAGGTGGCGTTGACTACGCGGGGCCCGGCCTGACCGGCGTTTAACCTGAAGTTCCCCACCAGAGTTGCCACCTGCTCGCTGGTAGACACTTGCGCGAGCCGTATGCAACAATTCCTCACAACTAACAATGACAAGCTGAGAAGGTTTCGAGAGGAGCGTTACCGTAAAAATGTCTGAAAATGAAACCGCGCCAACTGAAGGCGCGACCAATCCAACTGAAAACCCGGTGACCGAGGTTGCGACGGAAGATATTTCTTACCATGCAGTTGAAAAGGACGGAGTAGTAACGGCGATCTGGGAGATGCAGGGTCGCAAGCACATGAGGACTATCGATCCTCGTTCACGCCAGGGCCAGGATATTCTTCGCCTTTACACGACGGAACATCACGATGACGTTTCCGCCGCTGAAGCAAGCGAAGCAGCCTCTTCCTGAGTTCGTCCCGACAGCTCGGGCGCAAGACGCACCGCTTAGTATCCTCCGCATTTCTGACCATCCTCCGCTGACCTGCCGACAGCTCAAGTTCAACACTCCAGGCCGGGAGTCCGCGCGGTCGCGATCCTGGTTGTTCGGCCGTTTCCGCGAAGTCCATTCGCGTACGCATCCAGACTTGCCGATCCAGGAATTTGAACAAAAACCAAAAACTCCATCACGTTGGTTAGAACAGACCAGCGGGCCTTTCCCGGAAGCGTGAAAAACGGCAGCTCTTTGCAGTTTAGCTAAACCCCACGTTAATATTTACAACTCTCGCCGAAGGGTGAGTTTGCCGACCAGGCTCGCGAACTGATAGTGAAGCTAACTAAGGTCATCGTTGAGAATAAGAAATAACCGATAGGTTCCGCTTTGAGCGAAGGTTTGGAAAGCTTGAAAATAAGAAAAGCATCACCTGAAGACGCCCCGACCCTGACCAAAATTTCCCACGACGCCAAACGACATTGGGGTTATCCGGAACACTGGATAAAACACTGGCAAGCGGACTTAACTATCTCACCTGAGTTTGTTGCTACCAATCAAGTGTACGTAGCTGAAAGTGATGACGCCCTACTTGGCTTCTACGCTTTGATCGTGCTCGACGACAAGGCTGAACTGGATCACCTTTGGGTGGCGCCAGAACACATCGGCACCGGTGTCGGAAAGGAACTGTTCATCCACGCTATGCAGAAAGCCGCGCAAGAAAGCGTTTCCGAAGTGAAAATCTCTTCAGACCCGAATGCGGAAGGCTTCTATCAAAAGATGGGAGCGCACCGAATCGGCGAAACGGTTTCTGAAATCGACGGTGAGCCACGCACGCTGCCTCGACTAACGATCGATCCAAAATCTTCTTAATTGTCCAACAACCCAGGTGACTCACTCCGGCAACCGGGCCGAGTCAGTTCTTCAATTCATTCAACTTTGAGTGGCAGTCAAGCAGTCAAACAGCGGGAGCAAGCCCACCTTCCTGACCTGAGAGATACTCTCTGATCTCGGCTGATCTCACCTTGGGAGCCTTTCAAGCAAGGATTAGAGACTCAACCGTGATCAGCTCATGGTCAGGAAGGGGGCCTGCCCCCGCTGTCTCTGTTGACAGACATTCCTCACGGGCCAAATCTGTGTCGATACTCTCCCGACGTAATAAACGCCTTCACCATCTCCGCATCGATAAAGTTGCCGTTGAATTGATTTAGTTTACTTAGCCAGAAGTTGTAACCACTAAAGTCCGCGTCCGGCGGATCGTTTGGGTTTCTTTGCAGGTAACCGAAATACTGCATCAACACAAACGCTCTATTGGTTTCCTGTTGGGCCAGGGTGGAGTTTTCGGCGATGCGTCGCAAAGCGCGCGCGCGTGCGGCGGCGTCAACGCTGGTGCCCGCGCCGCCAAACTCATCGATGGCCGCCGTCCGCTCGGTTGCTGAGGGCGTGACGCCGGCATTTGCGAAAAGCGTATCCACAAACTGGGCGGGAGCGAGCGAACTCGGATAGGCATTAGAAAACCGCGAACGCGCGACAAACTGCGCCGCAAAGGTTTGTTTGTTCGTCTCCAACTGCGTCTGCCAGTTGCCGGCGCCCACCACGATGCCCTGCCCAATCTCTTGCGTGTCCGGAAGAAATTCATCGAACCTCACCGGCACCGGCGCGCCGGGAATGTTGCCGTAAGCCGCTTTGTAGAAGCGGTAGACCAGATAACCAGTTTCCTGAAACTCGATCGAGAGAAAGAACGCGGCAGAAACATTCACGCGCTTTATCTCAACGCACGGTGCGTTGTTGCCGCAGGAAGTGATTTGATTACTCCAGAACGCGAGGCCGGCGGGGTCAGGTTCACGATTTAGAAAATCCCGATAATGTTGGACCACGAAGAATTGCGCATCGTCACTCTTATTCGGAGGCAACGCACCAAACTCCAGACCCGACAAGGCCAGGCTGACCGCATCGTCGGCGTGCGTAAAAATTGAACCGGCACTTAAGAAGCCGTCCTGCTTCTTGTCGGGAAAGGCATCAATGCGCGGCGTTCCGCCGTTGCCGCCAGGGCCATCCGCCGGTCCAGCCGCATCCTCAATGACGTAGACATTTCCCATGGCGTCCACCGCCAGACCGTGAAGAAAAAGATTGTTGTCGATGGAAAGACCGGTGACGCAGACTTCATCTCGATCGGCCATGGCGTCTCCATTGTCGTCGTAAAGAGCGAGCATAACTATGTTGTTGCCCGCGGAATTAGAGAACACTACGCCGTGCGAATTCACCGCGATGTCCAGCGGTGCGTCGTTGGAAAAGTTGTAAGAATAATAAGGCGTCGTGGAGAGCGTATCGGGCATGCCATCGCTGTCCGTGTCGCGTATGATCCGCAGCTCGTCGGAGTGGAAATCCGCCACCAGCAGATCGTTATTTGGTAACAATGCAAGGGCGTTAGCATTGAACAGACGATTATCGCCGACCCGAACAAGCTCACGCGAACGCGACGCATCAAAACCTCCGGTGTTGGAATCGCGCACCAACAACACGATGCCCGGGCTTGGTTCATTGTTTGGATCGCTGGGATCCGCGGAGTTGAAGAAACCGCTCGAGGAAACAATTACAAACTCACGCCCCGCCTTCGATGTTCCGGTTACCACCGCCGCGGCCGACGGCATATTAAAATCAGTTCGCAGGTTGAAGGTGCTCGAAGAATCGATCCGGTAATCGCCATTTGTATCGAGTGCGACAACCAGCACACCTACCAGGGTATTGTTGAGAGTCGCTGAATAAACTTCATAGCGCGCGCCCGAGCGTCCCACGGCGATATCAAAAGAACCGCCCGCCGAATCAAAGGTCGTTCGCTCGTCGGCAATTAGATCACCATTGGGATCGACGAACTGTTCGTCTGTACCCGCGGATGAATTCAGACTTAACTGCGAGGTGTGTAGGACCTGAAACAGCGGCGTCCCGGGAAGAATTGATGCCGTGGCGGGTACGTTTACTACGCGCGCCGGCAGCGCAGCCGGTCGTGAAGAAGGCCCTTCACTACGAGTGCTCGCCGAAGGATCAAACCGCGTGGCGCTCAGTCGTTCTCTTCGCGCTGGAACATAAGCATTTGCTCGACCGCTGGGTTTGCCTTCGATTGCAGGCTCTTGCCGGGCAGTAAGTGCGCGATGCAGATCAGGCCTGAGACTTGGATCAATCATCTGCGCACCGGCGTTGCCAAACAGCGTCACAACGAGCCCCAACGCCAGTGCGGTGACGAGCAAAACGCGATACTGAAACAATCTTGCAACTTTCATCTGAACCCTTCTACTCTCGGATTCTCTATTCATCCCGTTCCATCTTTACTCTTCCTGGTGGCGGCCGATCGCTTTCCGGCTTCGCCGGTTCCGAATGTTGCGGCGGTGGATCGTTGCGCGGCGGTGGATCGTTGCGCGGCGGCGGATC
>DIYZ01000063.1:32394-36681 GCA_002427845.1 Chloracidobacterium sp. UBA6041
CGCGGCGGCGGATCATTGCGCGGTGGTGGTTCCTGACGCGCCGGTGGCGCTTCGGATCGTTCCCGGCGTTCGGGCCGCTCCGCTCTGGCAGGCTCACTTGATTCAGGCCGTGCCGGTTGATCAAGTCGATCGCTGCGGGATCGATCAGGCCGTTCAGTTCGTTCGATACGCTCGGGCCGGGCCGGACGATCACTCGAAGATCCTTCTTCGTTTGCAGGAGGCCTTACCGGCACTCTTGCTGGCGCCCGCTCATTTACTTCGGGCCGCGCCGGGCGGTCGCCGCTTGCCGGCAAATCCGGAAGTCGCTGAGCGTCTCGCCCGCCATCGTTGCGAGGGCCAACAAGCGGATCAACTTCGCGCGTCGGACGAGCGGGACGCGCTACCGCACCCGTGGGACGAGCCTCAACAGCTCCCGAGACGCCCGCGCCTGGCACTGGCATCTCCGGGCGCGCATCGCGTCCATTCAGAATTCGAGAGCGGCGTAACTCGTTGTCGAGCGCAACTCCGGGACTGCGCTCGGCGGCGCCTGTCGGTCTATCCGGCAGTTCGCGCGCGCGATTCACTGCGGCCGGACGCGCGACTATGACTCGCTCCGTCCGCTCGCCGCTGGTTTGGCGATCATTAAGTGCGTAGGCAGGTCTGATTGGCAGATCAGTGCGCAGAGGTTCTGCACTAACCACACGCCGCGCCAGCGCATCATCCACCGGTCGCAGCCTGGCGCCTTCAGCACCAAAATCCTTTGCCGGCAGAGCGGTGACCGCGCGGTAGTACGCTGGATTCACGCGCCTGAGCGCGGCCAGCTCATCGGAGCGCAGCGGACGTAGTCCCGGCCCAGCGTTGCCCGGCTGCTGTCCCCGGCGCCCGGAACCGTAGTAGTTTCGTGAATGCGGATCGCGCTGGTGATATGAAAGCGGATACCAACAAACCTCATTGCCGAAGCTGATGTTGAAAGCGACGAGAGCAGGCCGCCACCAGCTTCGATGGCGATAGTAATTACTCCGCGGACACCACGCCCAGTAGTTGTTGTAGTAGACCCAGCGGCCGTAGTGATAAGGCGCCCAGCCCCACGGTTCCTGGCCCACCCAGGTCCAGCCATAAGGTGGAACCCAGCACCAGCGGCCGTAACGATACGGCGCCCAGTTGTAGTAGTTATTGATGACAGTGGTGTGCGGCCGCCAAATCCATCCGTAGTCATTCACATAGGCCCACTCGCCATAAACATCCAGGTCTTCCGCGCCCCAGACGTAGCTGTCGTAATACTGCACGTCGTAGCGGAGTCGCTGAGCGAGATAGCGCTCGCGATCGTTAACCCAGTTGTCCCACGAATCAGCAACGTTGGCGGCGACAAACTCCCAATCACCCGCATCGGCCCCTTCGTAGACAAGTTCCGCCGTGCGCCCATCGCGTAAAGCGAACCCGGAAGTTTCGGAATAGATGCGAGCGCGTCCACCATCGCGCGCACTCAGCCGGACGCGGCCCTCGCGTGAGACGTCAATGCGATATAGCCCCGTCTTTTCAGCGGCCAGCGTGCTCCTGGGCGCGTCAACTTCGAAATATTCATGGTCGCGATCAAACTTTGCCAGGCGAACGAATACGGTACCCTCGATTATGCTCAGCGCCACTCCCTCGTCTCGCAACGTCGCGATTCGCAATATTGTATTGGCGCCGAGACGAACGAAGTTGCGCGCGTCAATTTGAATCTCCACGCGCGAGTTGCTATCGGTTGAGATCGTATCGCCTTCAACGAGCGGGAAGTTAAGCTGTGCGCGCTCCCAATCATTGCTGCCGCTGCGTTTGAGATTTACGTCGCCGGCAATCAGGCTAATGCGTACCACGCGGGCCTTAACGTCGTATTCATCTGCGTCGTCAGCATCGTCGCCGGCGGCGCGCGCGGTTATTGTCGTACTTAAGAATGTCAGGAAGAGAAAGAGGATTGTGGCCGAGATGCCTCTGGCAGAATGTCGGGTAGAACGCATACCTAGGCTCCTTAATGTATTCAACTGTAGGGACCGTCACGCGCGCGTTGACCGACGGAAGATCTGAAGCCAGCCGCGCGCCGCTGGCGAAGAGTTAAGCTCTGGCTTTTCCTTTCTTGCACAGGCATTCCTGCCTGTCATTTCCCGGGGCTTAACATGCTGTTTGGTCCAGGAGCAAGGCGCATGCCCTTGAAAGTTGCGGGTAAAGACGGTAGCAGCACCAACGAGAGAGAGCAGAAAAAACTCATCGCCTTGATTCTTCTCAATGAGGCCTTGATATTTATCAAGGTGACGTGGATCACGAGAGTTTCAATGCGGAGACGCAGAGGCCGCAGAGATGACGCAGAGAAAAACCTAATTCAGCTTTCTCTATCGTAAACAGTAGCGGCCCTCCACATCTCGGCTGCCCTGACCTAACCTTACCTTTCTTCAATTCCAACTTAACCAGTAATGTGAATTCTTCTCAGGCGCGCAAAACTTTGCCCGAGAAGGTGCACGATTGGCACTATATGGTGCGCGGGTTGTTGCATGATTAAACAAATGAGTGGCGAGCCATCACAAAACCAATTTGATGTAGTCGTGATTGGTGCCGGCATTAACGGCGCAGGCATCGCTCGTGACGCGGCGCGGCGCGGCCTCCGCGTCCTCTTGTTGGACAAGGGCGACGTCGGCGGTGGCACGTCGAGTTGGTCGACGCGATTAATCCATGGCGGCTTGCGCTATCTCGAACATGGCGAAATAGGGCTGGTGCGTGAATCATTGCGAGAGCGGGAGTGTCTGCTGAATATCGCTCCGCATTTAGTCCGCCCGCTCCCGATTCTGGTCCCGATTTACAAGAATGCGCGGCGTGGCCCCTGGACCATACGCGCCGGAATGTTTGCTTACAACGCCCTTTCTTTCGACAAGACTCTTCCGCGCCATCGCCTGCTTTCGCAGGCGGAAACGCTGCGAAGTGTTCCCGCACTCAATCCTTCGGGCCTGCTTGGCGCGGCGATTTATTTTGATGCGCAGGTAGAATTTGCCGAACGGCTGGTGCTCGAGAACGCCCTCTCAGCGATCGAGCACGGCGCTAAGGTCGCGACTTACGCGCGCGTGGAAAGACTGGTCATTGCCGGCCAAAGCGTTCGCGGCGTTGAGTTCACCGTAGAGCTCACGGGCGCAAGGCGCTCAGCGCAGGCGAGAGTCGTAATCAACGCGGCCGGTCCCTGGATCGATCAGTTGTTGGAAAAGGCGGGCGCGAGTTCGTCGCGGCTAATTGGCGGCACAAAAGGCAGCCACATCATCGTCGCTCCATTTTCAGGCGCGCCGCCGCAGGCCCTCTATGTAGAAGCAGAGATGGACCACCGCCCGTTCTTCATCATTCCGTGGAACCATAACTACCTGATTGGCACAACGGACATCCGCTACGATGGCGACCTGGATCACGTAGAGATTGACGATAAGGAGATCGAGTATTTACTTGGCGAAACCAATCGCGTGATTCCGCAAGCAAAGCTCACTCGCGAACAAATTCTTTACACCTACTCGGGCGTCCGGCCGCTGCCCCTTACGTCCGACAACGATGAACAGAGCATTACGCGCCGGCACTTTATTAAGCAGAACCCGCTGCTCAAAAACCTGTTTTCCATCGTCGGTGGCAAACTCACAACTTATCGGAGTCTCGCACAGGAAACGGTTGATCTGATTTTCAAGCAGCTTGCGCGACGCTCTCCGAAATGCACCACTGCTCAGGAGCCGTTGCCCGGAGCCGCTACGGCCACTGCCACTGCCTTCGCAACGTTCGCCAGAAATTTCAAACAGGAGTCTCGCTTAGCGGAAGCGATGAGTCATCGCCTGTTGCGCATCTACGGCACCCGATCACCGTTGATTCTGAGTTTGGTCCAACAGGATTCTTCGCTTGCGGAAGTTTTTGATCTTGAATCCGGAGCGATCGCCGCCGAGGTTGTTTTTGCTTTTAAGTATGAGTTGGCCCAGACACTGTCTGATTGTTTGCTGCGTCGCACGATGGTTGGCTTGAATTCAACTTGCGGCTTGAACGCGGCCGAAGCGGCGGCGGGGATTGCGCAGAAGCATCTGGGCTGGAGTAGCGGGCGAACCGATGAAGAGGTTGCCGAATATACGAAATACGTGAAGCGGTTTCGCCCCAGTGAAACCGGGTAGGATTCAATGAGCTCGGGAAGCGCGAATGTGCGAACGATTTCGCTTCGACTGAAAACCGGTGGGATTCAATGGCTCCCGAAGCGAGCGGCAGGGAGTAGCCCCCGGGCGCCAGCGGGCTCCTATACACATCTGACCCTGCCGACGATACTCC
>DIYZ01000094.1 GCA_002427845.1 Chloracidobacterium sp. UBA6041
GCCCTATTTTGGGCAGCGGCTTTTAACTAACTCCGCGACAAAATTGACAGACAAGAATGTCTGTCCTATCCAAGAAAGCCTCTGAACTTCGCTTCGCTTGTGGCATAGCCCGGAAACACTGTCTGCAAGTTTGAGGTTCCCAGGTGCTTCCTGGCAATCTCACCAAAGACATCGCGAAAGTCCGTCGTTAAGGCGAGATCGCGCCCTTCGTACAACTGCTCGCTCCTGAGACCTGGCCACTGTCCGTAAACTTTTCCGCCGCGAACGCTGTTGCCAACGACAAACATCGCATTAGCATGACCGTGGTCCGTTCCCCGGTTTCCGTTTTCCTTTACCGTGCGGCCAAATTCCGACATCGTCAAAATCACCACATCGTCCATGTGCTGGCCCAAGTCAGTATAGAGTGCCGCGATAGCGTTGCTGAACTGTTGTAAGAGATTGCCAAGTTGTCCGCGCGCGTTTCCTTCGTTAACGTGAGTGTCCCAACCACCGACGTCGGTGAACGCGATTTCGAGGCCGACGCCGGCTTTGATCAATTGCGCAATCTGCAACAACGAGTTGCCAAACGGGGTGCGCGGATACTGCGCGCCATTTTCGGGTTGATATTGCGACGGATTAACCTTCTTCAGATAATTGACGGCTGCAAAGGTTTCCTTGCCGGTTCCACCCAGCACGTCGTTGACCGTCTGATCGTAGATTGCCTCAAACCCGCCCTGCACACTCGCGGAACTTTGCCCGGCGCGAATCGTAAAGTCGGCGAGATTTGAGATCGCCAGCGTCGGCGCTTTCCCTTGCAGCACTCGCGGCATCGTCAGCGTCATTGAAACGGCGCGAAACAATCGCCGGTCCGGATCAGCTTTACTTTGCAGGTAACGATTGAGCCAGCCGTCGGCGGTGGACTTCACACCAGGCGTCGCGGACTCCATATAGTCTTGCGCGTCAAAGTGGGAACGTGTGTTGTCAGGCGAACCTGCCGCATGGACTATTGCGAGCCGCTTCGAATCCCACAACGGCTTAAACTGCGCCAGCGAAGGATGCAGACCAAAAAAGCCATCGAGACTGATTGCCGCTTCGGCATTGCCTGTCTCGGGCTTGCCGATCGCGATTGAAGGTCGCAGATCGTAATAGGCGCGTTCGCCGAAAGGGACCACCATGTTTAGCCCGTCCACTGCACCGCGTTGAAAGATCGCGATCAGTGTCTTGCGCCGGCCGCCCGTGATTCGCTCCCGAGCCTGCGCAAATACGGCGCGCTGGAGAAATGAAGGCGTCACATTCATCAAGCCGAAGCTGGCTAGAGCAACGCCCCCGGATCTAATAAAAAATCTGCGATTCATGTTCGTAAAACCTCGTGAATTGTGAATCGTGAATCGTGAATCGAAAAAGCACTTTCTATTTACTATTCACGATTTACTATTACGAATTACTGTCTTTGAAACTCGGGTGAACCTAATATCAAGCCTACAATTTTCGTCACCGGATCACTGATGTTGGCATCGACGCGAGCCAACTGTTGCCGTCGCGGTGGCGCGTCCGTCATCTCCCCGGCCCGGCTTTCGTTTCCTCGCGGAGTTTCCGCCGTAATCGCTGGAACTACCAATGCCGTCTGTTCATTAAGCTGCTTCAGCAGAGCCTCTTTTGTTTTCGGAGAAATATCGCCGTCAACGATCAAATTCAGGAAACGATCCATGATCTGTGTCTTGTTAAGAGACTGCGCCTCGCCGCCACTTCCCAGAAAGTGATTGAGATCCACGCGTGTTCCGGGTATGCGATTGCTGGCAAGCGTCAAACCAAAATTCAGCCTCTCCAAAAGTCCGCCGGTATTCACCCAGCTTTCGGCCGTGTCGGAATAACCGTTCGGAGTCTGAAAGCCATAGAGCGGTTCGCCCATGCGGGCAATCCACTGGTGCAGTTGTGGACCACCATTCGTTTCTCCACCGAGCGTGCGAATCGAACTAATTGCCAACTCAAAAGGCCGTTTCACCTTTGCGCGATAAGCTGCGGGCGAATTGAATTCCGGAGAAAAGAAGATTGCGCGCAGTGTTTGTCGAATATCGCCATCACTTTTAGTGAACGCAGCCGCAACGCGCTCGACCAGAGCGGGCGAAGGATTGTCAGAAACAAGGTGGCGCAGCAGCTTGGTGGCTACAAACTTCGCCGTCGACGGATGATGCGCAAGAATATCGAGCACCATCAGGCCATCTTTTATTCCACCCCCCGCGGGAATTTTGTGGCCCAAAACAGTTTTTTCGCCGTCGTCATGTGCACGCGGGTTAAAGAAAAACCTTCCAGCATTTTCGCGCAACATGTCGGCGCGGGGTCCGTTCATCGAAGCCTGGGCGGCGGCGGCGCCACCGCGTGGGGCGAGAATTGTCCAACCAGTAAAGCAACGAGCAACTTCCTGCACATCCTTTTGGGTGTAGCCGCCATCGACACCCAACGTATGCAACTCCATCAGTTCGCGCGCATAGTTTTCATTGATGCCTCGCCGTGCTTGTTGCTGCGGTCTTTGTTGCTGCGGATTATTAGTCATGTTCGGCAACGGGCCGGGACCGTTTCCATTGCTCGCCCGTTGGCCCAGCAGGATTTGCGCCAGCGGACCACCTGGGCGCTGGCCGGCTCCTGTTAACTGTGCGTTAGGGCTAACACTTTGAAAATTGTCCAGGTAGAAAAGCATGGCCGGACTTTGGGCCGTTGCCACTAACAAATCGGAAAACTTGCCCATTGCGTTTGGGCGAATCGAGTCGCGATCGTAGGACACCAACAACCAGCGGTCGGCGCCCTTACCGGCAAACACATTGAAGTGATTGGTCCAGAAATCAACCATCACTTCCTGCAACTGGCGTTCGCTATAGACGGCACGAAGAATGCGCGAAGCCTGCAACTCGGCGGTAATGCGTTGTGGTGGTTGCAAACCGTTCTGCAGGTAGTACTGACGTATCGCTTCACGATACTTTTGGTTATCACGCGGATCGACGTTGTCATTAGCCTTGGCGGTGCCGGCTTTGTCGGCATCCCTATTCGCGGGATCGCCGGTTTGCATTTTCATCTCCCCGGTTTCAGATTTCATTTCCGTGACTGTGTTCTTCGAATCATTCGCCCCGGGATTCCCCTGAGCCTTTACACGCTCGTCGCGTGCGGCGGCGAGGTCGGGCGGCAGATCACCGCGTCGTTGTAGCTGGCGGAGTAGGAGGCCAGGCCGGGGAAACTTTTCGTAGAGCTCCGCCGTAGTCATGTTTAGCGTGGTCAGATTCTTGACTTTGGCGTCCGCAACCTGATCGTCAATCTTTTCGGGACTAAGTTGCTGATTGATGTAATTGTCGATGCCTAATGCCTTCACACGGTCAACATCACCCGGACGCGCGCCAAAGCCGAGCCGGTTCAGAACGTGCAGTATTCGTTGCTCTTCCGTGAGGCGGGTTGCGGCGCGAGCCAACTCCGACTTTGTACCCTGTGCGTTGACGCCAATGGCGAAAGTGCCCGAAAGAAGCGCCATAATTGAGAGTAGCGCGGCCAGCGGTTTCACGATCCAAAGTCGCGGGCTGGAGTTCCGGTATTTACATTTCATAATGTCGATTCCTATTGATTAGTGAAAAAACCTGCTACTGCCTAAATGAGCCTGGTGTGCTGCTGTCGACTTAGACGCACAACGGCCGCAGATGGTTGAGTAAACTTCGAGTAAATAACCGAAGAGTCGTGCGGATTTGTCCTTAACGGACTGGACGCGGGAAGCTAACGGGACTCTTGTTTCCCTGTTTGTCTACAGCCCGTACTCCGAAAAAATAGTTGTCTTTTGACATGATCTTCATCGTGTAGCTGGTCAACTTGCCCACCGCTCGCGCATGGGTCCAAACCGGCGATGTGGTGTCGCGCCAAACAATTTCGTAACCGGCGAGATCGGGTTCTTTATTTGCATCCCATTTCAGATCCGTATCGTTAGTTAGCCGCGTTGTGAGCACGCCGACGTTCCTGGGACGCGCGGGGGCGAGCGACAGCATTGCCAATGAAGCAGCATTCACGCGCGCCACGTTTGCAATGTAATTGAAGTCGTCAAACTGCGGCAGGTCGCCATACTGCACGCCATTTTCAATGCGCACGTTTTGATGCTGATGGTGATAATCTTCGTTCGGCTCGGTGAAGCGAACCGCAGCGAAGCCGCGCTCGAGAAAGGAAATGTGATCGCCGCCCCGAAGATAGCGATCGCGCCGATAGACCATCATCACGCGTAGGCCACGCACGTAGCGTTCGGAGGTTTCTTTAATGAAACGCGCTAATTGCCGCGACGCCGAATCGTTTTCGCCGCCGACTCCGCGGCGCACGTTAGCCTCTTCGGGTTTCTCGTTTGAGGGCACCCCTTCCGAAAACACGCGGATCGTGTGGGCATCACGAAGTCCATTGCCTCCAAGCGAGCTACCGATGATGTCGTTGGTAAACATCGCTTCGACGTCCATGCCTTTTTGCCTGGCTTGTTCGGCGAAATAGGTGGAACCAAGAAGACCCTGCTCTTCGCCGGCGACGGCCATGAAAATAATGGTCGCGTCAAACTTGTATCTCGCCATTACGCGCGCCATTTCCAAAACGGCGGCCGTACCCGAAGCGTCATCATTTGCGCCGGGCGCATCGCATTTCGCATCTGTTGGACTGGTACACATCGAATCGTAATGTCCACTAACAACGTAAGTGCGACCTTCAGATTCAGGCTGAGTTCCTTTCAGCGTCGCGACGATGTTCGTAATCATGATTGGCTCAGGGACGCGCGCCGCTTTTGGCTGTTCGAAAGTTTGCTTCTGCACCGTCATCCGTCCGTCCGACTCCTCCGCAACCTTCGAAAATTCGCTATACAACCAATCGCGCGCGGCGCCAATTCCGCGATTCGGATCATCTTGCGCTGACAGCGTGTTGCGCGTGCCGAAAGAAACAAGCTTACGAATAGTAGTCTCGATATTGCGCGCATCTATGTTCGCGACCATACGCGCAACTATCGGGTCGCGCATTTTGTCGCGCGGCTTGGCGACGACAGCTGCGGTCGGTTTCTTTGCGTTGTCTGTCTTCTGCGCGAGGGACGTTTGCGCGAAGAGAGTGTTCAGCACCACTACTAGAGCCAGAAATACCGGCGCTTTTTTGCGCGAAATGAGTTTCAATCCATTCATCGGTAACCTTCCCGGGTTAGGTCGATTCACGTTTTCCAAACTGGCGTTGATCTAACTTCTTTGTATTGGTTGCCGAAAGGCAGGCTCCAACGTCCGGGTTGTGTGCTCGGTGATACTGGGCATTGGCCCGGTGGGTGGGGATAACTGTTCCACAGCTTTGTGCGGCTGAAGCTTTTGTGGCTGAGTTGCCCGCACCGGACTCAGGGCCGCGCTAATTAAGCGTGAAAGCTGCAGCACCAGCATGAGGTCTATAACCATAATCGTAATCATGCCGAGAGCTATGGTCACGACTACGGGATCATTTTGCTGAAAAACGAGAGCGAGTTTAGCCGCTCCTTCAATCAGTGCCGTGAAGCCTAGAAGCGTAAGCAGGACAACGGCCGACCCGATGACTATGGCCGGCTTGGTAACGCTAAAGGGCACCGATTCCGTTTGAGCTATTGCTGTGTTGAGATTGGCGCCGCAGCGATTACAGTAGTTGAGGCCGATTGCATACTCGGCTCCACATGATTGACAGAACATAGTGCCTCCAATTCTTTGGGCGCGAATTTACGCCTTAAGTCAGGCCACTGGCAGAACGTCACAGGGAAAAGGCGGACGCCAGATCAATACGAGCCAAAGTAAGTAGAAGTTCAGTGGAGGCGTTCGCCGGCGCGGTTAGTGTATTCGATATGCTTTACCCTTCCAAACTACTACGACCTCGCCGCCTAGCTGTTGCGCGATCATTCGAATGCCGGGCTCGTCAGCTACCAGCGCACGAAATTGTTCCGACCCTCGAGCTACATTGATCGTCGCTTGTGATTCATACGCCGTGTCAACCCAGACCTCACCGTCACGACGGAAACGTCTTCCGGAGACGGTGCGTGTTTCAGCTTCGTCGCTCGACTCTTTCTTGTCCTTAACCTGTGGTCCCACACGTCCGCCTGCTAATCCGGCTATCCGCCTGGTAGCCATAGGAGCCACGGCGGTCTTCGATGAAGAACGATTAGGTCCGGAGGCGTTGTCTGCCTGATCCCTGGACTCCTCGCGCGAGCGCACCTGTTGGACTTCGCGTTCCGTTGGCTGCTCTTTTGCAGTCGTAGCTCCCTGTTCTTCGCCAAATGCTGGTCGCGGTGGTGGAGGTGGCGCCGCAACACCGGGAGCGAGCCCGGCTACACTTGAAGGCTCTCCAGGTTGCGCTAAGTTTTTCGCCGGAGAATTCGCTGACGCATTGTCTCGAGACAAAGCAGGCGTCGGGGCAGCGCCGCTCTTGCCTTCTTGAAGAGTTTTCTTTTGCAAGTTCGAGTCTACATTGCCCGCGGAGTTAGTCACTTGTTCCTGTCTTGAAGGGGCAGGATTACTCGATCCTAATCCAGTTTGACTGGGAGCCGTTGAAGTAACGGCGGAATTTGGCTGGTTCTGAGCAACGAATTCCGGTCGTCGTGGTTGGCGTAAAGCCAGCAGACTGATCCCAATAACACCAGTGAGTACAACCGCGGGGATTCCGTAACGCAAAACCGGCGGCGAGAAAAGTGTAACAAGCTTCTGCCAAGATCCCGCCCGTTGTTGTTCGGGAAGATCGTACTGAGTCCTTATTCCAGCGGACTGCGTCAGACTACTTACTATACGACGGCATCTGTCGCAATCGGCAAGATGTTCCACATAGCGCGCGCGCGCAGGAGCGGGCGCAACTCCTTCTGCGTAAGAGTTCATCTCATCTATATCGAGGTGATCCGAAACGATGCGATTCGCGTCTGCAGACGCCGAGCCGAATGGCGGCGGCGGCTCGGGCCGCTCGCGGCCGGCGAGAGAGCGCAGCAGAAGGTCAACCTCGTTGTTATTACTTTGCTTCATCTGACTTATGTCTTTGCCCTCTCAAGAACGCTTGGGAACACGCTTGCTTGCGGCGAGATTCTTGTACAAAGCACTTTCTTGTTATTTGCCGTCATCCCGGGATCTCGTTCTCTTTCTTCATTAACACACTTTCAGTTGCCAGCAACGGTTCGATATCCGCTTCAAAATGAAGCGCGATATCAGCAAATGCGCGCGCAGTCTCCGATTTACTCCAGCCCTTTTCTTCTATCAGAATTTTCTCGACTTGTTGCCGCAAGTCAGCGTGAATTCGCGTGAGCCGACGGCTCGCGGTCGCTTCGTGCACACCAAGAACCGCGCCTGCCTCCCGTAATCGAAGACCGTCAAAATAGTAAAGCTTGACCAGCAGACGATCTTCAGCGGAAAGCTTCTTGATGGACGCGGAAAGCGCCTTTTGCATTTCAGCGCCCGCCAGCTTGTCGGAAATCTGCACCTCAGGATTAGGAACTCCGCCGTGACCTGTCCAGTTGTTGTCATCCTCGCCATGCTGAATGAGTCGATCGAAATCAGCATCTTCTTCCGTCTGCACCAGCCGAGATTGTTTGCGATGCTGGTCGACAGCGAGTTGCGCGACGACCGCCCTCAGCCACCCAGCTAGTGAGCCACGTCCGGAATAATAGGCTAACTTCCCCGCAGGCTTTCCGTCATCGCGAATTCGCAAACCGTAAAGTTCAGCCCAGATCGACTGCGCCAGGTCGTCCGCGCCTTCTTCATTCGCACTCGCTGAGCGGGCGGCTGAACGAACCGTCGCGGAAAAACGCGCAACCAGTTCGCTCCATGCATCTTGATTTCCCTGTTCGCAAGCCACAATCAGACAAAGATCGTCGGCTTGAAGTTTGTCGATGAAGTCTTTGATTTCAGCGACCGGGATCTGCGGATTGTCCCGCAAAAGATATTTTTGAACTGCGACGCGGATACGCGGTATCAGGGTCTCGTCGGTTAACGAGTGGTCGTCCGATGCGCGCGAACGAAGACGACCAGCGCCTTCAGCGAACAGCTTTTCATTTTGCGCACTTGTTAGATTCACGGGGGATTTCCGAAATTATACGCTCTGTATGCTATCACGGCAGACTCATCCATCGCCCGCATAAGCTTGGATGTTCCCGCGGAATTCACGTTGCCGCAGTTTTTCAAAGTTCATCGTTAACTTTTGACACCTCTGGTTGGCTGGGCTAGATTCGAATTTCAAATCAGCTGCGTCCGACCTGGCTTTTTTCAGTCGTTCACAATTAGCGGTTGGAGTGGCGAAAGTTAGGGCGCGTTCGACGGGAATCGGATTGTGATGCTACGAGTTACGGAAATATTCTGCTCAATCCAGGGCGAATCGACGCATGCCGGCCGGCCCTGCGCGTTTGTCCGTCTTACAGGCTGTCCGATGCGTTGCGTTTGGTGTGATAGCGAATACACCTTTACTGGCGGCGAACACGTCGGTCTGGATGAGGTTATGGACCAGGTACGGGCATTTGGCTGTAAGCTTGTTGAGGTAACAGGCGGTGACCCGCTGGCTCAACCAGAAGCGTTCACGCTAATCGAACGTTTGTGTTCTGAAGGATACGAAGTGCTCGTTGAAACCGGCGGATTCTTTTCAACCGCAGGAGTTGATGCGCGCGCGAAGATTATTCTCGACGTCAAATGCCCATCTTCAGGTGAAGAGCCGCGCAATCATTGGCCAAACCTCGAGCGTCTGCGACCCGACAAAGACGAGGTGAAGTTTGTGATTGTGAATATCGCGGACTGGAACTATACAAAAAAAATTATCGAACGCTACGACTTAAGCAAACGCGCAAAAGCAGTTCTCATTTCCCCCGCATGGGGCCAGATCGATCTCAAAGATCTGGCGCACTGGGTGTCGACTAGCGGACTCGATGTGCGCATGCAACTGCAACTTCACAAATATGTTTGGGGACCGGAGGCGAGGGGCGTTTAATGGGGGGACACGACGACCGGGTTTCTGCTGATTCAGAAGTCGCGGGATCTACTGCCGACAGCGTTGCCGTCTGCCTTGTATCTGGAGGCATGGACTCCTGCGTAACGGCTGCGGTAGCCAACGACGAAGCTGCTGACCTCGCGTTTTTGCACGTCTCCTACGGACAGCGCACTGAAGCGCGTGAATTGCGCGCTTTCGAGGAGATTGCAGACCATTACGCGGTCAAGCACCGCCTGGTCGTTTCGTTAGAACATCTGGGCAAGATCGGCGGATCCTCCTTGACTGACAAAGGGATCGAAGTCACGTCCCCAAATCTCGCAAGCCACGGAATACCGACAAGCTACGTGCCGTTTCGCAACGCGCATCTCCTTTCGGTGGCGACGAGTTGGGCTGAAGTAATCCGCGCCGGATCCGTTTACATCGGTGCGGTCGCAGAAGACTCTTCCGGTTATCCGGATTGCCGTCCTGAGTTTTATGAAGCGTTTCAGAGAGTAGTAATGTTGGGAACAAAACCGGAGACCAGCATTGAAATCAAAACGCCAGTGATTAGATTGAAGAAGTCACAAATAGTAGAACTCGGGCAAAGACTAAATGCGCCGTTGCAACTTACCTGGTCGTGCTATGCCCGGTCAGACCAGGCTTGCGGCGACTGTGATTCCTGCGCTCTTCGTCTAAGGGCTTTTCGCGAAGCAGGTGTAAAAGATCCAATTCCATATTTGCTTGACAGCAAGAGGTTTGCTTATTAACTTTAGGTCGTTTCTTAGTCAGCCAAAATTACAACCAGGAGGGGGGCTTGTGCATCATATGGGCTCTCCCGTAGTGCCAAATTTCCGATACATACGCTTGGAGGAATCTTAGATGTTTCGCAGATACCTTTTCCCCATTATTGCTTGCGCAGCCCTTATCGTTTTATCCGGAGTTCTCGTTTCCGCACAGACGGGGGAACTTCGTGGACACGTAACTTTGAAACAGGCTGACGGAACAGTAGTTCCCGCTGCCGACGTTGTCATCGATGTCTATCGCATGGATCTTACTGGCAAATTCAATACTAAGACAGGGAAAAAGGGTGGATTTGTATTTGCGGGCTTGCCCTATACGGGCGACTACGTGATTGTGGCGAGCATGCCCGGAGCGCAAGCTTATTGGCAATCTGGAGTAAAAGCAGGAAGAGATGTTGACTACGCAATCGATTTGATGCCCGGAGATGGGAAGCGCCTCACTTTGGATGAACTAAAGACCATCATGGCGGCACAGGGATCAGGGTCGCGTGCGGCTTCCGGTGCAACCAAGGAAACTGGGGAAGATAAGGCAAAGCGTGCCGAGTTGGAAAAAAAGAATACAGAAATCACTGCCAAAAACGAGAAAATTCTTAAGTCAAATGAAATCGTCACGCGAACTTATAAAGCTGGAAACGACGCCCTTCTTGCCAAGAATTACGACGAGGCCATAAAGCAGTATGAGGAAGGTCTGGCTGCGTATCCCGAAGAACCGGTGCTGTTAGTTAACGAAGCTCGTGCTTATACGGCTCGCGGAGTTGATCGATACAACGCCGCCATTACATCCGGAAACGACGCAACTAAAACCAGTGGAATCGAGGCCGCGAAAGGCGATTTCCGATCGGCAGCTACGTCGGCCTCGAAAGCGGTTGAGATGATCAAAGCGCAGCCGGCCCCGACCGATCCCACAGCGGTGACCAGATATAATAACAATAAGCTAGCTGCCTTAACTGTAAATGCGGAGGCTCATCGGTTATTCGTGAGTAAGGCAGACCCGTCGCAAGCTGATGCCGGTCTGGCGGCGTTCAAGGAATACATAGCGGTTGAACCAGACGCCGCGAAAAAATCGAAGGCGCAGCTGGATGCCGCTCAAATGTTGTTGGATGCTGGCGTTCCGGACAAGTCCTACATTGAATATCGCGCGATTTTAGCAACCGAGCCCGATAACGCGGATGCAAACCTTGGTGCCGGCCTGTCGCTGTTTGCAGGGGGGGATAAAACGAAATTCCAGGAGGCTGCGAATTATCTACAGCATTATGTGGATGTCGCTCCAGATACGCACAAGTTCAAAGCAGATGCCAAGGCGATTCTGGCTGAGTTGAAGAACACCGAAAAAGTCGTGCCTGAGACCACGCCTTCGCGACGTCGCACAAGGCCCTAGTCCCCTGGGAGACAATTCAATTCTGACCGTGACGGGATATATTTCCGTCACGGTTTTTCGTTTTAATCTTCGGGCTATTTGCTATCTGCATTGGCAGTTTGCTGACTCTGATTAGGTGGGAAATCACCCGTTTTTCTCGTCATCTTGACCCGCTCCTTTAGGCAGTTTCCCGCCAAATATGACCTTGACAGTATCGAGGATCAACTTGTACTATGCTTGCCCAACGGTGTTTAGCACGCCGCTGTCCGACTCAGCCTGGAAGTTTTTTTCCCACACGGCTGGCCCATCTCGTGAATCATCTCTTTCGTATCTGAGCACCGGGGTACAAATGTCCGCAAAACTAGGCGAAATTCTCGTTCGGGAGAATCTCATCAGCCCGCAACACCTGCGTGAGGCGCTTGATTACCAGCGCGAACACGGCGGTCGGTTGGGGTACAACCTTGTCAAGCTTGGTCTGGTATCGGATGACATGATCACGGCCGTCCTCTCCCGGCAATACGGTATTCCTTCAGTCAATTTGGAGCTCTTTAAAATTGACGAACACGTCCTTCACCTCATCCCACAGGAAGTCGCGCAGAAATACTCAGTCCTCCCGTTGTCTCGAGTCGGCGCCAGTCTCACACTTGCGATGGTGGATCCGACAAATGTTTTTGCGATGGACGACATTAAATTTATGACCGGGTTGAACGTCGAGCCGGTGGTGGTTGCCGAGGCCAGCATCCAGCAGGCAATCGCCAAGTATTATGGTAATTCCAGGGAAATTGAGCTGTCTTCGATTGGTGTTGATGAAGTTGTTTTCGAAGGAGCGGATACCAAAAACTCGAACGGCGGTATTACACATGCCGATCTTGTTTCTCTGGATACGATTGACTTCGATACCGACCGCACAGAAGACGTTGAAGTACTCGAAGACAACGAGGAGATTGACCTCTCCACTCTCTCTCGAATAAGCGAAGACGCGCCCGTCGTTAGACTGGTGAACGTGCTTTTAGTGGATGCCCTGCGTCGCGGCGCGTCTGATATTCACGTCGAGCCTTACGAAAAAGAGCTTCGCATTCGTTTCCGCATCGATGGGGTTCTATATGATGTGATGAGGCCACCGCTCAAAATGCGTGATGCATTGATTTCACGCGTCAAGATCATGTCGAAGCTCGACATCTCCGAAAAACGACTGCCGCAAGACGGGCGAATAAAGATAAAGGTTAAGGTTGACGCTCGATCTCGCGAATTGGACTTTCGCGTCTCCACCTTGCCAACTCTGTTTGGCGAAAAAGTAGTGCTGCGGCTTCTGGATAAAGAAAACCTGATGCTTGACATGACCAAGCTTGGTTTTGAGCCGGAGTCGCTCGTCAAGTTTCAACGAAACATTTCGAAGCCCTACGGAATGGTTCTGGTTACCGGCCCAACAGGAAGCGGAAAAACAAATACTCTTTATTCCGCACTTCAGTCCCTGAATACGATACAGACCAATATCATGACCGCGGAAGATCCGGTTGAGTTTAACCTAATGGGTATCAACCAGGTCCAAATGAAAGAGCAGATCGGTCTGAACTTTGCTGCTGCACTGCGCGCCTTTCTTCGACAGGATCCCAACATTATTCTGGTCGGCGAGATTCGAGACTTTGAAACCGCCGAAATTGCCATTAAAGCCGCCTTAACGGGCCACCTCGTTCTTTCCACTCTGCACACGAATGACGCACCTTCCACAATTTCCAGGCTCATGAACATGGGTATCGAGCCATTTTTGGTAGCCACCAGCGTCAACTTAATTCAGGCGCAGAGACTAATTCGGCGCGTCTGTAAAGATTGCAAACGGGAACACCCAACGCCGCCCGAAGCTCTTATGGAAGTTGGTTTTTCTGCGGCTGACGCTAAGGCACTTAAGACCTTCAAAGGAAAAGGCTGTGCGACTTGCAACAACACTGGCTACAAGGGACGAATTGGGCTTTATGAAGTGATGGAAGTAAACGATGAAATTCGAGAGTTGATCTTAATCGGCGCTTCGTCTTTGGAGTTGAGAAAGAAGGCGATCGAAGACGGCATGATCACTCTCCGCGAATCCGGATTGCAAAAGGTTCGCGCGGGGTTAACGACGCTCGAGGAGGTAGTCCGCGAGACGGTTGCCTAACCAAAAGAGGAATATTATGTTGCGAACAGTAACCCTATCACTCTTAATGTTGATTTCAGTTGGCGTGATGCTTCCCTTCGCCAATACCACGGCGCATGGCATTCGTCAAAGTTCCCCACCGCAACTACAGCGTCGCTATCGACGTCATTCGCGCGCCTGGTGGCGACGGCATCGGGCCCGCATGAGATTACGCCGGGCTGCGCTTCAGGCACACCGTAATGCTCCGCTAGCGCCGATTTTTGGTGAACCGGCTGTCGCCAGTGCTACCACGACAGTGCTTCCTAAATTGCCTGCCGGCTGGAGCAACCCGGTTCTGTCAAACAATGGTGAAGTACGATTTCGAAGTGAAACTACTTCCGCCGTACCCAGCCAGGCCACTCTCGCAGTAGTAGCGCGAAGCCGTCCCAATCCGGCTTACCTCACTCAACGGGAACAGCATCGCATGCTCGCCGGTACCGCCTTTTCAGACTTGCGACGAATAGTAATAGACAAGATGATCGGGGCCGGTGGCTGGGTAATCAACGATTACGAGCGCCAGGTTAACGGCTCGCGAGTCTTCGTAGTTATCGCTCAAACTCCCAGCGACGGTCGTTCGCCGGAAAAATCATGGAACTTTTACTTCGCTGAGGTTGACGGAAAGATTTACAGTTTGACTCTCTGCACGCCCTTGCAGTTTGCAGATCGCTTGCCTGCCGAAGGCGAGAGGTTTATCGCTTCCCTCCGTGCCAGAGATAACGCCAACACACAGACGCCAAATCGATAAAACAAATTCTCCATTCCTACTCGTGCGTAAGCTATGAGCACGATTTTTTGTCCCTGAGGAGCAACCCTTGATGCCACTTAACGAAACGGCCCCCCAAATTTCGCTTTCAGAACTTCTGCGGAAGCTCTCCGAGCTTGGCGGTTCCGACCTCCACATAACAACCGGCTCCGCTCCTCAGGTTCGCGTCGATGGGCATTTGCTGCCGCTCGAAGGCTATCGCCAAATGACGGCCGCCGATACTAAGCAACTGGCTTACTCCGTCCTGACCGATGCGCAAAAACATCGTTTTGAAGAGAACCTTGAACTTGACTTTTCTTTTGGCGTGAAAGGGCTATCGCGTTTTCGCGCCAACCTTTTCAATCAAAGAGGCGCTGTTGGTTGCGTCTTCCGAGCCATACCTTATGAGATCAAAGCGTTCGAGGACTTGGGCCTTCCCGCAGTCGTAAAACAGTTGTGCGACAAACCGCGCGGCTTGATTCTCGTCACTGGCCCAACCGGCTCGGGTAAGTCCACGACACTGGCAGCGATGGTGGACAAGATCAATCGAGATCGCCGCGAACACATTTTGACGATAGAAGACCCGATCGAGTTCTTGCACAATCACAAAGGCTGTCTCGTAAATCAGCGAGAGGTAAATGCCGATACGCACGGATTTGCTGAAGCATTAAGGACAGCTTTGCGTCAGGATCCCGACATTGTGCTTGTTGGTGAAATGCGCGACCTGGAAACGATTGAATCGGCATTGAGAATCGCCGAGACCGGTCACCTCACTCTGGCGACGCTCCACACAAATTCTGCTGCCTCAACCATCAATCGCATCATTGACGTCTTCCCGTCAGATCAGCAAGCGCAGATTCGCGCGCAGCTGTCACTCGTGCTGGAGGGTATCTTGTGCCAGGCACTGCTCCCGCGGTTAGAGAAAACCGGGCGCGCCATGGCTCTCGAAATCCTTATACCCAACGGCGCGATCAGAAATCTGATCCGCGAGGACAAAGTCCACCAAATTTACTCGATGATGCAAACGGGCCAGGACAAGTATGGGATGCAAACATTCAATCAGGCGCTCGCGACGCTTTACCACAAACGCCAGATATCGATGGAGACCGCATTGCACCGATCTTCGAATGTGGACGAATTAAAAGAACTGATCGAACGAGGTTCCGGCCTCAACTCGGGCAACGGGAACCAACACCCGAGTCCTTATTCCCAGGCGCGGCCAATCGGATCTCGCCCCGCGGTGAACAGATAGAAACCAGACTCTGGAGCATTCAGCTATGCCAACTTACGTATTCAAAGGCCGCAACAGACTGAACGAAATTGTCGTCGGTGAACGCGTTGCTGATAACCGCGATGCGCTGCGACAAATTCTCCGTCGCGAACAAGTCACCCTAACGTCCATCAAGGAAAAGGGGCGCGAAATAGGAATCCCGAAAATCGGGGGCCGCAAGAAAGTCAAGGCCAAGGATCTTTCGGTGTTCACACGTCAGTTTTCCGTGATGATCGATGCCGGTTTGCCCCTGGTCCAATGTCTGGAAATCCTGGCTCAACAGCAGGAAAACAAGTACTTCCAGCAGATCTTGCTTCAGGTTCGGCAGGACGTTGAAGAGGGCTCGACTTTGGCTGCAGCTATGGCCCGTCACCCGCGCGTGTTCGATCAACTCTACGCGAACATGGTCGAAGCCGGAGAAACCGGCGGTATTTTGGACTTGATTCTGCAACGTCTATCGACATTTATCGAAAAACTCGTAAAGCTGAAACGGGACGTGATCTCCGCTATGATTTATCCCGCGGCAGTCATCGTTATGGCAATAGGCGCAGTAGCCGTGATCATGGTTGTGGTGATCCCTCAGTTTGAACAAATTTTCCTCGGCTTGCTTGGTCCAGGGGAGCAACTTCCCTTGCCCACCCGTATCGTGGTTGGCATCAGTAACTTCCTCGCGGGTTGGGGAGGACTGGTCATTCTTGGGACGATCATCGGAACAGTCGTGGGACTTCGCTTCTATTACAGGACAACAGGCGGCCGACGAATCATCGATCGGATCCTCCTGAAGATTCCGATTCTCGGCGACATAATGCGCAAGATCGCGGTGGCAAGATTCTCCCGCACCCTCTCTACGCTGCTCTCTTCAGGTGTACCAATTCTGCAGTCGCTCGACATCACCGCGCGCACTGCCGGCAATGTGATCATAGAGGAAGCTATTATCAGTGTTCGCATGGGGGTTGAACGCGGCGAAAACTTCGTAGACCCGCTGAAGGCGACTGAGGTTTTCCCTAATATGGTGGCGCAGATGGTAGGCATCGGTGAACAGACCGGCGCGTTGGATGCCATGCTCGGCAAGATCGCTGATTTTTACGAACAGGAAGTAGATGCCGCGATTGCCAACTTACTTACGCTAATGGAGCCACTTTTGATCGGCTTCCTCGGCGTAACTATAGGCTCCATCGTCATTGCGATGTACCTGCCGCTGTTTACATTGATTGGAAAGCTTTCGACGGCGCATTAAGGGTTAAGATTCCTTCTTCGAGAAGAACCTTGATAGGGAGGCCGTCATGGCCTCCCTTTTTTCGTCTGGGAGATGAAGCGGGAATGATTTGGCGGTTGATTCAATTTGCTCCTATCCTGCTCCTTACCACTAATGGGAGGATCGAATATGTCTGCACGCGCTCCTGTTCGCATTGCACGGGCTACTCAAGAGGATGTGCCACTGATCCTGACATTTATTCGCGAGCTGGCCGAATATGAAAAGCTTCTCGACAACGTTTCAACCACTGAGGAACGTCTGCATGCTACTTTGTTTGGCCCAAGACCATATGCGGAAGCCATCCTCGCTTACGAAAACGATCAGCCGGTGGCGTTCGCGATCTATTTTTTCGATTACTCCACGTTTGTAGGTCTCCCTGGTATCTACCTCGAAGACATATATGTAAAGCCGGAATACCGAGGGTTTGGCATCGGCCGGGAGTTGCTTCGTTTCCTCGCGCAAACGGCCATCGAGCTTGGCTGCGAGCGAATAGAGTAGTCTGTGTTGAATTGGAATGAATCGGCAATCCGCTTTTACGAAAAGCTCGGCGCCAAGCCAATGAACGACTGGATCGTCTTTCGTCTAGCGAATAATTACCTACACCGAGTAGCTAGCGAAAACCTCGGATTAGAGACCAAGACGTCGTAGGGAAGCTTCTTGTTAAGCTTCTCTCGCAATCCCTCAAGAACGACCTGCCTTTAGTTTCGCGCGATATGGTAGGCTTGCGTTTGAGATGGCCCTGGACAATGCAATAGAACGAAGCTACACGTTTCGCCAAAGACTGTGGTGGCTAATTGTTGGACGTCTCGGCGCGGCGCTGTTCTTATTTTTCGCAGGATGGGTCTGGGCTCACGGCAGCACTCGGCGCGCTTGGGCGCAAACGCTGTTGCCGCTCCTCATCGTTTGCGGTCTGACGCTTCTCTACTGGCTCGCCCATCGCTTTTCCCGAACAATACTATTCCAGACGAGGGTTCAATTTGTAATTGATATAGTGCTTGTCACCTGGTTGGTCTGGTCCACTGATGTCATCCACTCACCATACATCGCGCTCTACATTGTCATAATCGCAGCTTCAAGTTTGTTTCTTGGCCCACGCGATGCCGTGATCATCTCAGTAGCGTGCTCCGCTGCGTTTACAGCCAGCGCGCTCGCAGTCCTGACGGGATTCAGCCATCCCGCCACACCGGATCTGCTCGATATCGGGCACGCGCAAACTGTCCAATCCATCGGCCTTTTCGACATTGCATTTCTGGTAGTAGGACTGCTTTCTGCCAGATTGGCAGAAAGGCAATCGCGTTCAGATGTACGCTTGCGGGCGGCCACTCAGTCTCTCGCGAATTTGCGGGCATTGCATGAGCGAATTGTGGAGTCGATACGTTCAGGCGTCGTCACAACCGACTTACACGGTCGCATTTACACTTTCAACGCTGCCGCCGAGGAAATTACCGGCTACAAGGAAGCGGACGTGCGCGGGCAGGATGCCTCGATCTTCTTTGGCGATATAAAGGAGATCGTCGCAGACTCAATAGAGAACACTCGGACCGGCAACGCCAGCCCCCGGTTTGAAGCTGACTGCCTCACAGCAGATGGTCTACGACTCCGCCTTGGTTTCAGCGTCTCTCCGCTTTTTTCCGAGACTGGAGACACCACCGGCACCGTCATTACGTTTCAGGATCTCACACACATTCGTGCTCTTGAAGAAACTTCCCGGCGCCAGGATCGGCTCGCCGCTATAGGTCGGATGGCCGCTTCAATCGCACACGAGATTCGCAATCCTTTGGCGGCGATGCGCGGTTCAATTCAAATGCTGCGGGCAGACATGGAAGGTGAGTCTTCACAAACTGAGCTAATGGAGATCATTCTACGAGAATCGGATCGCTTGAACCGGATCATCAGCGATTTTCTGAGTTATGCCCGACCGCGTTCGATCATTCAGTCGCAGGTTAACGTCGGAAAATTACTAAATCAAACGTTTACTCTGCTGCGTAACAGCGCGGAAATAAACGACAGCCACGTAATTAAGCACGAAGTCCCTGACCTTCCTCTGTTAGCTAATGCCGATTCGGAACAGCTGCAACAAGTCTTTTGGAATCTGGCGCGAAACGCGTTACAGGCCATGCCGTCAGGCGGAACGCTAAGGGCTCGACTGCAAACCAATACGAACAATCGGTTGCGAATTGCCTTTTCCGACACCGGTCGCGGGATGTCAGCAGAACAGGTGGAACATTTGTTTGAGCCTTTTTCCTCGACGACTGGAGGAACGGGACTCGGACTTTCAATTGTTTATCAAATCATTCGCGATCATGGTGGTACAATCAATGTTCGTAGCCGTGAGGGCGAAGGCACGACAATTACGATTGACCTGCCGCGCGACCGCGGAGCTCAGGAAAAGATGTCGGGAACGGAAATCTAAAGGTCATGGTGTAAGAACTTCAGTTCTTAGCGAGTTCTTGTTCTGGCTTACAGTTTCCTCAAACTTCGGAGCTTTGGAATTTATAGTTCTCTATTCTTCTTGCAATGGCCAATCTTCTAATTGTTGATGATGAGCTGGGAATGCGTCAGTTTTTGACGCATCTCTTTCAGCGCGACGGCCACAGTGTCCGCGCAGCTACAAATGGTCATGAGGCGATGGAGTTGTTGCGCGTCGCTCCTGCTGAACTGATTATTTCGGACGTGCGAATGCCAGATATGAATGGCATTGAGTTACTGCGTGCCGCACGGGCGCTTCTACCCGACGTAGAAGTTGTGATGATGACGGCCTTTGCCAATGTCGATAGCGCACGTGAGGCTTTCCTGCTGGGCGCTTATGATTTCGTTCAGAAACCTTTCGATAACGACCTGCTGAAAGAAACTGTGGCGCGAGCCCTGGGAAAGATCTCCTTGATAAAAGAAAAGGAGGCTTTGCTTGAGGAAAACAAGGCATTAATCCAGGGCCAGCGCACTCGCGGAAAGCTCAACAACATCATCGGTAGATCTCCCAAGATGCAGGCGCTCTATCAGATGATTGAGACGGTGGCTCAAGTGCAGTCAACCGTACTCGTTACGGGAGAATCGGGAACCGGGAAGGAATTGGTTGCGCGCGCCATACATGACCTCGGACCCAGAGCCGAAAAACCATTCGTCTCAATTAACTGTGGTGCCTTCACTGAGACACTACTCGAGTCGGAACTTTTTGGTTATGTAAAAGGCTCGTTTACTGGAGCCAATACAAACCGCAAAGGCCTTTTCGAGGCCGCTAATACCGGCACCATTTTTCTGGACGAGATTGGCGAGATGTCGCCGGCCATGCAGGTGAAATTGCTACGCGTTTTACAAGAAAGAAAGTTGCGACCCGTGGGCGCGACAGAGGAAACGATGGTTGACACGCGTGTGATCGCGGCTACTAATCGTGATCTCAGCAGCATGGTAAAGGAAGGAACTTTCCGCGAGGACCTTTATTACCGCATCTCAGTCATTCCGATTGAGCTTCCTTCGCTGCGAGAAAGAACCGAGGACATTCCGGAGTTAGCAAAACACTTCGTTGAAAAATTTGCTGCTGGTGTAGGTCGAACTCTCACTATCAGTGAACCCGCAATGCGTTTACTGGAAAACTATGTCTGGCCAGGAAACGTGCGCGAGCTTGAACACGCTATCGAGCGCGCCATAGCGCTGGAGACAACCGACTCGATCCAGCCCGAACGTTTACCCGAAAAAATTACTAACTACAATTCTCATCGCATCGCTGAAAGCTTCGAATTCCCGGAGGAAGGTCTGAATCTCACCGCTCACTTGGACCAACTAGAAAAGACGTACGTACTTGAAGCCCTACGCAGGACCGCTGGGAATCAGACAAATGCCGCGGAGCTTTTGGGGTTGTCAGTACGTTCGCTGCGACACCTATTAGACAAGCACGGGATTCGCAGTCTGACTGCCCAGATGCGCGATGAGCGTCGCACCTCTGAGTCAACCCCCCGTCGTCGCGCATCAGATCCGTCGCCTCGACGACGAGCAGACGATGAGTCAGAGTTCGCCGCGAGTGCCGGCGAGAGCTAATCCTTGCCAGCAGCTTAAGTCGCGCCCCGCTTTTGACGGAAACCGTCATTCAATCCATGCCGTAATTTGTCACTAAATCGAGTTCGCTCCTACTTCAACCCCTTATGTCAATCGAAAAGCCAAGGCTTTCCTGATTCTCTTTAAAGTTTCAGAGTGGCACGGCCCTTGTAACTACGGCCACGAGACATCGCGTTCCGCGCGGCACTACATCGCGAGAAGCCGTTGGCGCGACCACAGATTAACCCTACTTCTCTTAAGGAGCATGTATAAAGAAATGAACACCAAACGCCAGCAAGGCTTCTCTCTAATCGAACTTCTTATCGTCGTGGCGATTATCGGCATCATCGCCGCCATCGCAATCCCCAACCTCCTCGCCTCCAAGCGTGCTGCGAATGAGGGCTCGGCCATCGCTTCTTTGCGCACCATCACAGGGGCCGAAGCCACTTACAGTGCCACGGCCGGAGCCGGCAACTATGGCAACCTCGCAGCCATGAACGGCGCGGGTCTCGTAGACGCTGTTCTAATTAGCGCTACCGGCAAGAGCGGCTACCTATTCGTTTCCACCCCTACCGCAGGCGCAACCAACACAAACTACCTGGCGACCTCGTCACCGCTGGTAGCAACTGGCGTGACCGCAACCGGAACACGCAACTTCGCCACTGATGCCACTGGCGTCATTTACTTTGGTACACCGGCAAGTATTACCGCCATGACGGCCGCCACGGGCACCGCGATCGGCAACTAGTTCTCGGTGAAAAGTTCTCTAACTCTCTCACGGGGGGCGTCGAGCATTCGGCTCTCGCCTCCCTTTTTCTTATCCGGATCGACTTCCATGATGCGCTAAGCATTCACGCACGAAGTTCGCATCGCACCTTTTCCGCCGGTCTTTTGACGGAAACCGGCATTAGTTCGCTGCCACAATTTGTCATCGACGCGAAGTCACTGGGCGTCGTCTAACTTCCTTACTCGAAAATCTCAGCAATTTTTAAGCTCCGCAGAAGAGTGATTGTGGCATACCCCTTGTAATTACCTGCTCGACACATCGCGTTTTGCTCGGCAGCCCCTTCTGACGGAAGCCGTTGGCGCGACCACAAATTAACCCTACTTCTCTAAGGAGCATGTATAAAGAAATGAACACCAAACGCCAGCAAGGCTTCTCTCTAATCGAACTTCTTATCGTCGTGGCGATTATCGGCATCATCGCTGCCATCGCGATCCCCAACCTTCTCGCCTCCAAGCGTGCTGCAAATGAGGGCTCCGCCATCGCCTCTCTGCGCACCATCACAGGGGCCGAAGCTACTTACAGTTCCACGGCCGGAGCCGGCAACTATGGCGACCTCGCAGCCCTCAACAGCGCAGGTCTCGTCGATGCTGTTCTAATTAGCGCTACCGGCAAGAGCGGCTACCTATTCGTTTCCACCCCTACCGCAGGCTCAACCAACACAAACTACCTGGCGACATCGTCACCGCTGGTAGCAACTGGCGTGACCGCAACCGGAACACGCAACTTCGCCACTGATGCCACTGGCGTCATTTACTTTGGTACACCGGCAAGTATTACCGCCATGACGGCCGCCACGGGCACCGCGATCGGCAACTAGTTCTCGGTGAAAAGTTCTCTAACTCTCTCACAGGGGGCGTCGAGCATTCGGCTCTCGCCCCCTTTTCCTTTAAAGGCGCAGATGCTCAGCCACATCAAAAAAGCGATCAGCGAGCCGCTATGTATAGTTGGGATACTGTGGCCCATAGTACTCGTCGTCCCATATCTCCCCGGCCCACCGAGACCTTCGCTTGGGGGATTGTCTTGGAGGCAAGAGAGTGTGCTCGCGTTATTGCTCGGCATAACAACAGCACTTCTGCTCAAACGTTGGCGGACGGCCCGAGTTCCTATAGACATTTTCCTCGATTTGAACAGTACAGCCGTGCTCGCGACAGCTATTCTCTTCACTCTCTGGATTTTCACTTCCATTTTATGGTCTGCAAACCCCTACTCGGCTGCTCATTTCGCCTTTCAATGGGGCGCTTATATTCTTTTTTTTATCCTTATACGAATGGTCGCCGCTCGTCCGAGAGTTTTGCGCGCCTCGATTTATTCGTTGGGATCTGTTGTGTGGCTGCTAGGCACTGCCTGTCTTCTAGAATCAGTCGGCGGCGGCGCCCTTACCGATCACGCCTTACGTCTAACTGCTAAACCACTAATGCGCGGGTTTAGCGGGTTCAGCGAGACGATGGCAATTGCCACTCCAATATTCATTGGCCTCGCACTTGAAATGAGAAAGGCACGCCGGGCGGCTCTCTGTGGAGCGACGGCCTTATTCGCCTGGGTAGCAACGCTTCAGGCGTTGGAACGCGCGCCGATTTTGGGGGCCGCGGGTGGAATTCTGCTCATAACCGCCGGGACTATTGCTATACGCAGCGCTCGTCCCCGCATGCTACATCGCGCAGGATTGCTCGCTTTTGCTTTCGTCCTGATCACTGTCCTACTGGTGGCGCCATTTACTCTGAGGAATGCAGATTCGCAGGCGCACCCGAACGCTCTTCAGCGTTTCCAAACCACATCAGTTGCAGAGCCCGGCACAAGCGTCCGATTGTTGTTCTGGATGGCGGGGTGGGAAATGTTTCGCGCCCACCCGTTCCTTGGTGTCGGCGCAAATAATTACGAGGTTGCTTTTCCATGGGCACGGGCGCGCTTTGCGGAAGCGCATATGAACAGTTCGCTTGTGGAGATGAACGAAGACTTGCTGACTCAGTATGCCCATAATGAGTATGTGCAGATTCTGGCCGAACTCGGAGGCATCGGTGTGCTGCTGTTCTCTGGTTTTTGCTTCGCGCTTATCATGACCTTGTGGCGTGCTCTCTGCCGGGCGCGCCGTCCTCTTTTGGTACTCGGGTCGGGTGCAGGACTTTTCTCATTCGCCCTCAGCTCTGGAGCGAGTGCCTTCTCGTTTCGATGGGTGGGAAGTGGTTTGATGTTTTTCTTCGCTGCCGCCATCGTCTCTCAATTTGTATCAGCAGGCAAACAACGAGAGACAGAAGAACCTCTACCTAAGCGCGTGATAGATATGGCATTGAAATCGCCTATTTTTGCCTTCAGTAGCGTTGCGTGCGCATTTGCGTTTGCTGTGTTAATGCTCCTTTGGGCTGGCGCACAAGGGACCAACAGTGTGATGCATGCATTGGCACAAACCAATAACGGTTCCCCGGTGCGTGCCGAGAAACTCTATCGGAGTGCCCTTCTCGGCAATCCTTTCGACGCCGGAACCCACTATGATTTCGGTTCTTTACTTTATCAGCAGCACCGAGTTAAAGAGGCCATTCCGCATCTGCGTTACGCTGTCGAGCACGGGATCAATACGTCAACGAGCTTTGCCTCTCTCGCAGCAGCGGAAGAAGAGTCCGGTGACCTACCCGCCGCCGAGCAGACTCTCGCGTACGCGGTAACTGTTTACCCTCATTCCGTTTTCTTATTGGTGAAGCACGCTGCAAGTTTGTCGCGCTTGGGAAGAAGCAAGGAATCTGACGGCGAGTTTTCAGCAGCCCTCTTGTTGGACGCGCGCTCCGCCCGCGGATGGTATCACTTGATCAACTTCGATATCGATGCCGCACTCGTAGCAGCCCAGCAAGACCATGCCATTGCAACACCCGGCGAACTTCTGCCCGAGAATGCTGTATATGTGGTACTCAAAGAGAATGAAAGACGGCTGAACATAGCGCCGAACAGTGGTTGGCGTGGCCTGATGCATTCAGTCGACAACTAATGGATCATCTTCTTCCACGCGTGATTCAAGCATGCGATCCTTAAATACAGGAAAAAGACCAATGAACACATCTAAGGGCCTGAAGGGGTTTTCTCTAATTGAACTCCTCATCGTAGTCACGATCATTGGCATTATTGCCGCCATTGCCATCCCCAATCTGCTCGCTGCGAGGCGAGCCGCTAATGAAGGATCGGCACAATCGTCTCTACGTACTATCCACAGTTGTGAGCTTACTTACCAGGCGACCACAGGTCTGGGGGACTATGGAGACCTGGCAGCTCTCGACGTGGAGACATTGACCGATAATGTTCTTGGCTCCGGTACTAAGAGCGGTTATAGCTTTGAGGTTCACCCAAGCGCCACTGGCGTACGACCGGCCGTGTTTTATGCCACTGCCGTTCCCACCATTACAACTGGAGTAGGTAAGACTGGCACCCGGCGCTTTGGCATCACAGAAGATGGTGTGATACATGGTGACGCAACTGCTCTCACCGCCTACGCAGATGAAGTTGCGATAAGAGCTGCCCCAGGTATAGGCAATTAAAACAACGACCAATAAATTTGCTTGCGGGGTCCCGGTGAGAAACTGGCCCCGCCATTTTTCTGCGCATGGATGCTGACACAAAATATATACGCGTGTATATTCAAGCGAATATGGGTCGGATAACAGCAATCGCCGGGAATGCTTTTCGAGAAGCGGTGCGCGATCGCGTGCTGTATAACCTCGTTCTGTTCGTACTGCTTCTGACGGGAGGAGCGATTTTTCTTGGGGAGTTGTCAGGAGGACAGGAACGCAAAATCATAGTAGACCTCGGTCTTAGTGCGATGTTGCTCTTTGGAGTCTTCATCGCCATCTTCGTCGGTATTGGGTTGGTTTACAAGGAGATTGAACGACGAACAATTTACGCCATCTTTGCTAAACCAGTAGGGCGAGGAGAGTTTCTTATAGGTAAGTATTTGGGTCTGTGCTTAACACTCCTCGTTAATGTATTGGTAATGGGCACGGGTGTTTCCGCCGCACTGCTTTACATCAAGCACGGTTGGGATCCTCTTGTCCTTCGGATTTGGCCCGCAATCTTACTCATCTATGTGGAACTCGCAATCCTGACAAGCATTGCCCTTCTTTTCTCATCGTTTTCATCACCCGCCCTGTCGGCTTTACTGACCTTTTTCATCTTCATCATCGGACATTTCAGCGCCGACCTTAAGGGTTTGGCGACTTCAATGACCAGTAGCGGCGCACGATGGCTTTTTTCGGTACTCTATTACCTGGTACCCAATCTCGCGAATTACAGCTTAATAACCTCAGCAGCTCACGGGGACGTACCGAGCTCGTCGTATGTAGCTGCGGTAGTGTCGTACGCTTTACTTTACGTCAGCATAATCCTGGCGACCGCCACCCTAATCTTCAGCCGCCGTAACTTCAAATGACGACTGATAAGCATGATTCCCCAGCGGCTCAAAGGAACGATCGGTCGCGCACGTCTGTGGCGGTGGCGATCATTGCGACTAGTCTGGTTTCCCTGGTCCTGCTCACAGGCTGGATTGACGCGCATCGGCCAGCGCCGGATTTGCAATTAGAAGAGGAAGGTCCTTATCTAAGCGGCGATACCCTGCGGCGAGCGAGTTTGGGTTTCAATGGGTTGGTCGCCGACTGGTACTGGCTGCGCTCACTTCAGTATGTCGGGCACAAGTTCTTGAAATCACAGGAAAACATTCAATTGGACGACCTGAAGCAGCTCAACCTCAAGCTACTTGCTCCGCTACTCGACACTGCCACGACGTTGGATCCTAACTTCAAGGAACCGTACGAATATGCGGCTGTGGTGTTACCCGCGATTGATGTTCAAGAGGCCATCCGGATTACAAAAAAAGGCATTGCCGCGAATCCTTCGGCTTGGCGACTCTATCAACATCTCGGTTACATCTATTGGCAGCAGCGGGATTTTCAAGCAGCGAGCGAAGCGTATGGTCAGGGCGCGGCGCTTCCAGGGGCGCCGCGGTGGATGCAAGCTATGAGGGGCAAGATGGCCATTGAAGGCGGAAGCCGCGATCTGGCCCGCGAGATCTATGAACACATTTACGAGCAGGCGGAAGATAACACTGTGAAAGAAATGGCCAGACGGCGTCTCCTGCAGCTCGAGTCGCTAGACCGGATAGACGGGTTACGCAAAGTGCTATCAGCCTACCAGTCTAAAGCAGGACGATGTGCATCATCGTGGAAAGAAATAGAACCTCTGTTGCACGCTCTGGACGTGCCCGTTGACTCCACGGGAGCGCCAATAGATCCGGCAGGCACAGCCTATGTTTTACTGAGTGCCAAGTGTGAGATCGAGCTCGACCCGGAATCAGAAGTGCCCCGCAGGTAGAAAACTTTCTCGAAACGCTGAACCGTCGAGTCCGTTGCAAAATCTAGATGATGACTGTTGTTGAAATAAATAGGTTAACCAAGGATTACGAGATCGGGTTCTGGCGCAAACGAAAGGTGCGGGCCTTGGATTGCCTTTCCCTAACAATTAATCAGGGCGAAATTTTCGGTTTCCTGGGTGCGAACGGTGCCGGCAAAACCACAACCTTGAAACTTTTGATGCGCCTAATATTTCCGACCGAGGGAAGCGCGCGGATTCTTGGGCATGACATCGCGGAAGTAGCCATGCACAGTCGCATTGGATATCTGCCGGAGAATCCTTATTTCTATGATTATCTCAGCGCGATGGAGTTCTTAAACTTCTGCGGGCAGCTCTTTGGCTTGTCGAAAGTGGAGCGAACCAGTCGCGCCAAAGAGCTTTTGTCGCGCGTACGCCTCGACGAAAGCAAATGGGACACGCAGCTAAGAAAATTTTCAAAAGGGATGTTGCAGCGCGTTGGCCTGGCTCAATCGCTGATTAACGATCCTGAGGTCGTTTTCCTCGATGAGCCGATGAGTGGACTTGATCCAATTGGCAGACGCGAAGTGCGCGATCTAATTACTGCCTTACGACAGGACGGCAAAACCGTTTTCATGTGTTCACACATTCTGTCGGACATCGAAGTGCTATGCGATCGCGTAGCAATTCTAAAAGGGGGTCGGCTTGCTCACGTAGGATCGCTTGAGGAGCTGCGCCAACAAATCGACGGCCGGAATGTCGTTGAAATGGTAGTTAGTGGAACGCATGAAACCGCACTCAGGCCATATTTGCCGGGCGGTAAGGATCTTCGAGTGACCGCGACGCCAACCGGATTGCGGATTGAATTGACGAAGGAAGGTGACGTTGACGAGGTGATAATAGCCTTGAGAAAAACGGGCGGGAAACTAGTGTCCGTTCAACCTCTAAGGCAGTCGCTGGAGGAGTTATTTCTCGATCAAAAGTAGCACAGGCTTCGTTTAGCGGTTGAGATTAGAGTGCGTACGCTGGCTAACTACTTAAGTCTAAATCCCGTCACTTCCATCTTGATATTCGCTCTGTCATCACTATCTGTCATTCCTTCCAGCATTAACTGAACGGGCATTGTCTTGTTTGGCTCCAGTTCCGGCCGTGTGCCGGGAATGACAACAACGGTCTTTTGATTGACCGGCTTTCCCTGATGATCCACAACCATGCCCTTTATCTCAAGCCCGGTGATCGTTCGACCCGTGAAGTTGCGCACGGTGGTTTGAAGATTCATCACAATGTCGCCCAGCGCTCGCTTTGACTCGTACGCGTCGGGTACATCGAGGTGAATATTGGGCTGATACTGCGCAAACTCCGGTGACCCGGGCCTGATCGCGCCCGCGAGCGTTGGTTGCACGACGCCGCCACCGCTAGCTCGCATCAAAAAATAGAAGAGAATCGCAATCGCCAATCCTGCTATTACCGCAACGGTAATGATGATTGTGCGCCGAGAGTCATCCCTATCTTGAATTTGTCGCTCAGGTGTCGCCATGCCCTTTTGGATGGATTCTAGTGCGCGTCAAATTAATTGGCAATGCTCAAATCCGACTAACATTCGCCACCTATGCGCTGTTTAGACAAACGCTAGTACGAAATGTTTCCAAATTCTTCCGGATTGTTTACCAGAACACGTTTTTGGGCGTTAAGCGCTTCTGGATAGCAAGCTCTTCACTAGTCCTTCAAGCTCCGGATAATCAACGGGCTTTGTAATGTAGGCATTGCATCCGGCGGCCAGAGCTTCACTATGGAAATCGGCTGTGTCATGCGCGGAAACCGCGACTATAGGCACTTTGTTAAGCTCGGGTAGGCACCGAATGCTGCGCGTAGCGGCGAGACCGTCAACCAACGGCAAGCTTAGGTCCATCAAGATGATTTGGGGTCGTTCCTGCGAAGCTGCCTCCACTGCTTCTTTCCCGTTGATTGCTTCCACAACCCGATAGCCGCTCATTTCGAGCAGCCTTCTCATCATCTGGCGGTTGTCTTCCGTGTCCTCAACCAGCAAAACCGTCACTACATCATCTTCGCTGTCCACGAGGTTTGACCCTTCATCCTGAACAGATTCTACAGTCAGATTCAAGGTTCCATTGGCCTCCCGTCCGTGCAATTCATGTATCACTAGAATACGCCCGCCTTTTTTGCTAAGATTGCGCACCGAAATACGACAGATCGAATTCCCCCTATACGGTCTAATCAATACACTTCGCTGGCTGCAACGCCGTTCCCCCAGGCTGGCCGGAGGAATTTCGAGCAAGCGCTCCGGAAGCTAGATGAAGCCATTACTATCAGAAATCGAAGATAACGACCCGCTGCGGGCTCTGGGACGGGCTTCTGTCCAGATTGTCCACGATCTTAAGAACCAGTTAAATGGTCTCAAACTCTATGCCACGTTTCTTCGGAAGCGCCTGGAAAAAAGCGAGCGACCGGCAGATGAGTTGGAGACAGTCAACAAACTGATTGCGGGATTGGACAGAACCGCAGCCGACCTTTCGATGATCGTGGAATATGGCCAACCGCTTGAGCTCAGGAAACAAACCGGCATTGACCTGGAAAAGCTCGTGCGAAGCGTGGCGGCAAACTTAAACGATAATCCGCGCGTGAGTGGGGCCCTGGCCGGTTCAATCGTGATCGATTCTGAGTCTGCTCCGCTGATAGGCGAGTTTGATTCAGCAATGCTTTCTAATGCGTTGAAGTCCATTTCGCTCGGCGCTATGAAGTTGGTAACTAGCAAATCAAATGAAGGCTCACTGAAGATCAACTTGAAGCGTCACTCGATTGAAACTAAGAGTGACGGAGTAATCGAATGGCGAGTGCTTGGTTCTTTGGATCACGATCCTTTTCATTCATTTGCCGGAAGTGACGAGATACGAATGTCACTGGCGGCAAGAGTGATTGAGGCCCACGGTGGTTCGGCGGAACGGCAGGACGGTACTTTGCGCGTCCGTCTGCCGCTCGCGCCTTAGCCATTTGCGACGCGTGTATACAAAAACTAGCTAACACGGAGTTCCAGGGAGGACGATTAGTGGAGAAGAAGGACGTGCGCATTCTGGTTGTCGACGATGAGGAGTCGGCGGCTGATTCATTGAGGCTAAACCTGACGGAGGAGGGCTACGCCGTTGATACCGCCGGAACAGGTAGTCGAGCCATAGAACTCTTCGATCAGGGAGGACATCATCTGGCGATTTGTGATCTGCAACTTCCTGACATGGACGGCCTGGAAGTTATGCGTCATATGAAAGACGCGCGACCGAACACGGAAGTGATCGTGGTCACCGCCCACGGTACGACCCCAAAAGCTGTAGAAGCAACCAAAGCCGGCGCGTTTGATTTCGTCGATAAACCTTTAGACTTTGAAGAACTCGCGCTAAGGGTTCAAAACGCTTTGAAGCATCAGGAGTTGATTGATGAAAACGCCAACTTGCGCCGACAAATGTCCACTCGTTCGGAGTACTTCAACATCATTGGATCTTCTAAGCCGATGCAAACGATCTATGAAACGATCGACGCCGTAGCCAAGTCGGATGCTAATGTTTTGATCGTCGGCGAGTCGGGGACGGGCAAAGAATTGATTGCTAACGCGATTCACTATAATTCATTGCGTGCGCGAAAACCCTTCATTAAAGTTAACTGCGCTGCGTTGCCAAAAGAGTTGATTGAGTCCGAATTGTTTGGTCATACTAAAGGAGCCTTCACTGGCGCGCATGCCGACAAAGAAGGGCTCGTGCAGCACGCCGCGGGCGGCTCCCTGATGCTTGATGAAATCGCGGAGATGCCGGTTGAGCTTCAACCCAAACTTTTACGCGTGCTCCAGGAGCGCAGTTACCGCAAGATTGGTTCCGAGAAAACTTACGCCGTAGACTTCCGTCTCATATCGTCAACCAACCGTCCGCCGGCCGATGCCATTCGCGACGGCCTTCTGCGCGACGACCTTTTCTACCGTATCTCCACAATCACTATTCACGTTCCACCTTTGCGCGACAGAAGTGAAGACATCCAACTTCTCACTGAGCATTTTCTGCACATGTATGCGCAGAAATACGATCGGGCAATCGCCGGCGTCTCTCAGGCAGCGTATCAACGACTCTTTGGGCACACTTGGCCAGGCAACGTAAGAGAACTGCAAAACGTAATCGAACGAGCGGTTTTGCTGGCCAAGGGAAACCGCATCGAGCCGGTTGACCTGCCATTCGATAACGGGTCGCTGCCTGAAGGATCGCCCGCCGGCATCCGCTGGGACGTGCCGCCAAATATGACGCTGGAAGACATCGAGCGGCTGGTAATCGAGAAAACGCTTCAACGCACTGGGGGTAACAAGCAGGCGGCGGCGAATCTTCTGGGCATCTATCGTCCGCGCCTTTATAGCAAAATACGGAAATACAATATTGATGTGGCGTCGCTGGTTTCAGCCTAGCAGTTTTCGATTTAAGTAGATCCTTTGTCATAACCAACGCGATTGTCCACAGTCCCCTTGATGAACGTAATCAAGAGTCAATCCCTGCTTGAAGGTCGCCTCCAAAGCATTGATGCGCTGCGGGGTGTTGCGGCGCTTGGAGTCGTCCTCTACCACGCGGTCCTGCGAACCGAAAATGCGGTCCCCAACAACTTCTTCCGTTGGCCCGTGCGCCTGCTTCAGTTCGGTAGTTCATTTGGCTACATCGGCGTTTTTCTTTTCTTCGTAATTTCGGGATTCTGTATTCACTTGCAGTGGGCAAAGTCCCGCGCTGCTAATCAGCCAAAACGTATTCAGTTCGGCGCTTTCTGGAAACGCCGGCTGCGTAGACTTTATCCGCCTTACCTGATCGCGTTTGCAGTATTCATGTTAATGGCGGCGCTGACCGCCGGCATCAACGTAACGCATTTCTTTGTCTACGACGTGGTGATGCATCTATTGATGCTTCACAATCTGGATCCACACACTTGTTACAGCATCAACGGCGTATTCTGGACGCTCGCAATTGAAGAACAACTGTATCTCGCCTATTTTCTTTTGCTTTTCCTGAGAACGAAATGGGGTTGGGGACCAACGCTGGCTATCTGCGCTCTAACGCGGATTGCGTGGTTTTATTTCAGCCACGCAGCATGGGTGACGACGGGCGCGGGCATCCCGGTGCCTGAAGCTGCAGCTTCCCACTGGTTCACGTGGGCACTTGGCGCACTCGCCGTTGAAGCGGCATTCGGATTAATTAAGCTGCCAAAATGGTGTCGCAACTTGTGGATCGGCGGCCTCGCGATAGTGCTTGCTTCGGCAACGTCAGTGCTCCTGCCTGTCATGCAAAAAGACTCGCTGCTTAAGGACTTCGCCTGGATGTTAATGCATCCGGTATGGGGACTCGGCTTCTTTATTCTGGTGAATCATGTAGTACAGGCTGAGCAAGCGCGGTTCGTACGGCGGCGGCAACCGGGCGATGTTAGCCGGATGGTTAGCCGGATGGTCAGCCGAATGGCTCGCCGGTTGGTTGCCGGCGCCGCGACGATCGGAGTGTTTTCCTATTCGCTTTACCTTACGCACGAATTGGTCATCATGCAATCGTGGTCGTTTGTCATAAAGGGATTTCCGCAAATACTCAATGCGCTGCTGATAGTGATACCCGCCACAGTCGCGTTTGCCTGGGTGTTCTTTAAATTCTGCGAGCAGCCCTACATGAGGAAAGCCGGTGAGAAGGTGGAACGAGCGGAAGACCATCGCGCGGAAGAACCTGTGCAGGTGTTCTCGCAAACTATACCGGTGGTCGCTGACGAAGCGTGATCGGGAACTCTTCTAAGACAAAATGGCCGATGCTGTTTTAGCGGCTCTGCCGCCCTCAGTGCGGTAAGGCTCCGCCTTACCGACAACGACGCCCATAAGTCTTTCGCGGGTTACTTCGAGGCAAGCCTCGAAGGAACCCGCGAAAATAGTTGTTGGGAAGTTTCACGGAAAGGCAGAGCCTTTCCGCACATCAAGCGGCGAAGCCGCAGTAAACTAAACCACCTCGTAAGTTGCCACACTGGTCGGCGTTTCAAAACATCGAACCTTATAAATCTGCACTCGTTCATCACCCACCTTTGTAGCAACCCGCTCGAGAATATACTTTGCCAGGTTCTCGGCCGAAGGCTGTAACTCCACAAATGGATCGAGCTCGTTAATGTTCCGGTGATCGAGGTATTGAACCACTTCATCCGCCGCAGCTTTTAGCTCAACGAAATCAACCAGCAATCCGATGTTGTCTAGTTCCCTGCCGCGCGCATAGATTTCGATTCGATAGTTGTGGCCATGTAGGTTCTCACACTTGCCCTTATAGCCACGCAGTTGATGCGCGCTCGAGAAGTTGCGCTCGATCATTACTTCAAATTGTCCCGGCATGATTCTGTAGAGGCAGGGCTTGTACCTGCCCGTCAACTGTTTTGAAACGACGCAGGCAAGGACAAGCCTTGCCCCTACAACTTAAATGAACGCCGCTCTTTCTTCAAACACGCTTCCGATGTCAGCAATGTTGCTCGTCACGCGACACTGTGGCAAGCTCTTCAGAAACAGTCGGCCATAGCTCTTCGTCTTTAAGCGTGGATCCAGCACGGCGAGCACACCGCGATCAGTAGTGCTCCGTATCAGCCGGCCGAGCCCTTGTTTCAGACTGATGATTGCCTGCGGCACGCTGTATTCAAAGAAACTCGATCCACCTTCATCCTCGATGTAGCGCTGACGCGCGGCGACAATTGGATCAGTAGGCACGGCGAATGGCAGCCTGTCGATAATCACGCAGGACAACTGCTCACCGCGCACGTCAACCCCCTGCCAAAAACTCGAAGTCGCAAACAGCACGGCATTCGAAGTTTGCCGAAACCTTTCGAGCAGACGCCCTTTCGACGCGCTACCTTGCAGGAAACAGGGGTACTCAATCTCAGGCATTGCCAGATCATACAGCGATTGCATTCCCGCCAGGCTCGTTGAAAGCACAAAAGCGCGCCCTTCGGTGGCGTTCACAATTTTGACTACTTCCGCCGCGGCGGCTTCAGGCCATTCACGCGAACGCGGGTCAGGCATCTTCGACGGCAAATACAAAAGCGCCTGGGTTTGATAATCAAAAGTCGATTCGGCTATCAAATCGTCCGCCGAGTTGAGTCCCAGCCGCTCGCGGATAAACGAGAAGTTGCCGGCGCTCGAGAGCGTTGCTGAAGTCAGCACCACCGTATCGATTTTCTCGAAGAGCTTGTCCTCCAGCAATCCAGACACGTCGATGGGTGAAGCGCGAAGAAAAATGCCGCGGCCGCGTCGTTCCGTCCAATAAACAAATTTCTTGTCCTGGCCAGTGACGATAAACTGCAAATCAAATTTCGTTTGCCGGATTCGACGCACCAGGTTTTCAACTTCAGGTGGTTTTTCCTTGAGCGCGTCGAGCGTTGTTTCCAATCTGCCGAGCGCGCCGTCCAGGACGACGTAAAGCTCGCCAACAGGCGTTGCTTGAAGCTCGCCTTCCTCGTTTCTCCGTGCGAAGGTGCCGGGGATTATCGGGTAGCGCCCCTCTTCGCCACGGCCGTCACGGAAGCCCATCCAGAAATTATCGGCGAAGCGCATCACGCGCGACGACGTTTTGGTTATTTCGCGGTCCGCCTCGGCGTCTTCGTAAGACAGAGAGCCAATGTCACGGATTAGATCATCGATTTGATAATTTGAGACCTGAGAACCGAAATACTCGGAGGCGACATCTTCAATCAGGTGCGCTTCATCTAGAATCACGGCCGAATAGTCAGGCAGCACGCTGCCGTACATGCTGTTGCGTAGCGCGAGGTCGGCAAAAAACAGGTGATGATTGACTACCACGATCTCGGCATTCTGCGCGCGGTCGCGCATGCGCGTGATGAAACACGGTTCGAAGTCGGTACATTTCTGGCCCAGACACGTTTCTGAACGCGCATCGATGTGGCGCCAAAACGAAAGCGACTCAGGCAGGTTTGACAACTCGGCGCGATCGCCCGTTTCCGAACTTTTCGCCCAGTGGCCCACCTCATCGAAGTAGTCCACTTCATCGAGACCTTCAAGGACGGGCGAGCTTTCGGCGCGACCGAGGCGATTGAGGCAGACATAATTGTTCCGCCCCTTCATGTAAGCGGCTTTGAAACTTTTCGGCAGCACGCTCTGAAGAAACGGAATGTCTTTCTCCATCAACTGTTCCTGAAGGTTTTTCGTGCCGGTCGAGATGATGACCCGGCCGCGCCCGCCGAGCGCCGCAGCAACCGCCGGCACAAGGTAAGCGAGCGTCTTGCCAGTTCCCGTACCCGCTTCAACAATCAAATGCTTGCGTTCTTCAAACGCGCGCATCACCGCCCGCGCCATTTCAATCTGGCCGGGACGATGTTCGTATTCAGGATGAGCCCGGGCAATTAAGCCGTCAGGTCCGAAGATTGTTTCCATTTAGTGCAAATAAATCTAACAGCAGCCAATTGAATCTATCGCCGCGTTTACGTGGTTTTCCGCAGGGTCCTTGGACCAGCACTCATAGCGCTGCGCCGTGCTAAGCAAATAATGGAGGTGTTCAAGTCACGCACCCATTGCTTCCGGCTGGTGGGCGCGCTTCAAGCGTTTCGCATACAACGGAAAGCGCGAGCTGAGTTCGCTAACACCCTGCCGCACTTTCTTTCGCACGTCTTCCGACGCGGAGTCATGAATCACTTCCGCGATCAAGCGTCCTATCTCGCGCATCTCGGGTTCTTTCATGCCGCGCGTCGTAACCGCAGGTGTGCCGATCCGCAGACCCGAGGCGATGAAAGGCTTGTTCTGATCAAACGGGATCGTGTTCTTGTTGACCGTAATATTCGCCGCTTCGAGGGCTTTCTCGGCGTCCTTGCCCGTGATTCCTTTACCGTCCATCCAAACGTCCACCAGCATAAGATGATTGTCCGTTCCACCGGAAACCAGACGCAGACCCTGCTCCTGTAATTCGTTCGCCAGTGCTTTTGCATTCGCGAGAATCTGACGTTGATAATCCTTGAAATCATCGCGCAGTGCTTCGCCAAACGCGACCGCCTTCGCCGCGATGATGTGCACGAGTGGACCGCCCTGCACTCCGGGAAACAATTTTCGATCAATTTCTTTCGCGTGTTCTTCCTTGCAAAGTATCAAGCCGCCGCGGGGACCACGAAGCGTTTTGTGGGTTGTGGTCGTTACATAATCAGCATGCGGCACAGGCGACGGATGAAGATCCGCGGCAACCGGCCCGGCGATGTGGGCGATGTCGGCAAACATCCGCGCGCCGACGCCTTTGGCGATCTCGCCGATGCGTCTGAAATCGATAATACGCGAGTAGGCTGAGGCGCCACAGACAATCAACTTCGGCTTGTGCTCCTCTGCAATTCGCTGCAACTCGTTGTAGTCAATCTGCTCGGTTTCGCGCGAGACGCCGTAGTCTGCCACTTTGTAACTGATGCCGGAAAAATTCATCGGATGTCCGTGGGTCAGATGTCCGCCATGCGACAGTTTCATTCCCAGGATCTGATCGCCATACTGAATTGCCGCAAGGTAAACCGCCATGTTTGCCTGCGCGCCACTATGTGGCTGCACGTTGGCGTGTTCGGCGCCGAATAACTCTTTTGCCCGATCAATCGCAGTCTGCTCGACAACGTCTGTCCACTCGCAGCCGCCGTAGTAACGCTTCTTCGGATAGCCTTCCGCGTATTTGTTTGTGAATACAGAGCCAGCTGCCTCGAGCACCGCTTCACTAACAAAATTTTCCGAAGCGATTAGTTCGAGGCCGTTGGCCTGGCGGGCCACTTCATTGTCAATCGC
>DIYZ01000128.1 GCA_002427845.1 Chloracidobacterium sp. UBA6041
TCGTAAAGGTCGAACCGTCGGCGCGCGTGAGCTCCTTCCAACCGTCGTTCTTGCAGGCGCTCGTGTTGCCGGCTAGGTTGACACTCAACAGGCTCACATTGTCGATCGCCAGGACTGGGAACTCCTGGATCACGAACCAGCCGTACCGGTGGCCGCCCACTGTGGAGCCGATGATGTCGGTCGCGGTGCTCAGAGTCCAGCTTTCAGGAGTTGAATGATTGAGTCATTGGTCAGTATCTCTTCTTTTGCTGGTTCAGTTTTGGGGGGCGTGTTGGATGATGGCTTTTCCCTGGTTCGTCGCAGCGTCTGGCCCACAAGACCGGCTGATCGATAGCTGTATGGGCGAGTGTAACTCACTGTCATATCTCCAAGAAGAGGTGCTTTCATGGCGACGAGTTCACGCTTACTGCTCGTTGCTTTGAGGGAAACGAGTTGAATGACGCTGCTCGGGTCCACCTGAGGAGATGCTACGCGAACTACGAACTCTATTTTCTGGTCGTCCGCCAGCCTTATCGGAGATTTCCTACCCTTGACCTCGTATGCACCCTCTGCTCCTCCGCATCCAAGCGCCTTCATCCTCATTTTGATAACCGCTCCCTGTTTTTCCAAAGGTGACAGTGCTCCGCTGGCCGGGTCTAAGTAGTGCGGCGGACCAAAGTATTCAGGCTCCTGCACTGTCTGCGCCTGTTGCGCTCCTACGATGAGAAACGAAGCAAGCAAAAGGCACGCTGTAGCGTAAGCTTTATGGTTCGTCATCTATTTGTCCCTCCTTGGTCTAACGTTCGAAGGCACAGTCGATAAGACAATGACGGAATTATGATTCCTTGAGTTGTGGATGAGCCTCATGGTAGAACCTCCTGATTGCAGAGACGCTACGGTTGGTCCACAACAATCAAAAATAGAAGTCCGAGCAGGAAGGAGCCGGGGCGGCAGGTTCGAGCCGGGCTAACCAAAAACTTACCGGGCCGGTGAGACGGTGAGACAAAGCTAAAATAACAGCAACCTGCTGGAATTGAGCGCTTCTTAGCACTACGCAGCACATTTGTCAATAGTCACTTCTCATCAAAAAAATGATGCAGGCAGACTGTATTACCGACCTCTGTCCATAAGCGTAATACCCATTTATTTAAGTTGCCCGGTATGCTTAGCACGTGAGTACTGGAACTGGGCAGCGCTGTCGGAGGGTCGGTGCAAACGATGTTAGGTTGAACTGGTCGCGTCAAAGTTGCAATGCTTGCGACCAGTCATGTCGAAGCTATCCTCAAGCTAGGTGGCATAAAGAAATAGCCTTCGGCGTTTTCGGGAGTTACCTGGGGCATTAATCTCTTCCTCGGTCTCACTGTAGTAAAAAATGTAGTAAGTCTCTGCGTCCTGTTACCGCGCAAGGGTATTTTTCAGTCCATTGATATTGTCGTTACCAAAAACTCGATTTGGGTAGCAGGACAGTGAACGCTTACGGCTCACTTCACCACGGCGGGTTTTGATTTCTATCACACGCTGCCCTGGCTTAATGACTCAAACAGCTGAAGACAATAGTATTGATTCCGGCGAACGGAGCAATGAGGCAATGCACTCATGATCCTTTGGTGGAATCCGAACAAGGAGGCGTTATCTCCTAAAGTTGAGTTATTTTAGGAGGTTCTAAGGAAACAAAAAGGGCCCGCACTGACTCCTTCTGATCTGATCGGCGAAGGGGGAGTTCATTGCGGAAAATTCATCCTGCGGAGCAAATCCTGGAATCGCTGGTCGGACTGAAGGACGTCGAATTCGCGCGCGCAGCGAATCTCCAGAAGCGCATAGGAGTGTTCTGTATAGGCTTTTTCCAGCCACGCCATTGCCAGATTCTTTTCGCCAAGCGAAGCGTATTGCCTTGCCAAATGCACCGGCCAATCAACGTACTGCTCAGGCAGATTCGCGAGATCGCTTAGAATAGCTCTGGCCTCGGTTCGATTGCCGCTCACGGCGTCGGCCGCTGCCAATACGAGGCGGCCGGAAGGGTTGCCGCCTATTAGCTGAGCCGTCTTCCGGTATTCGGCCGCGCTCTCCGCTTGCATTCCTTTATACAAGTAGATGTCGCCCATGACTTCGTGCAAGTAAGGAGCGTCGGGTTTGATATCGGCAGCATCTCGCAACTGTTTAATCGCCCGGTCGTACTGGCCAGCGCAAGCGTAAATCCTTCCGGCGTCTACTTTTTGTACAAGAACGATCGGATCGACCTCCTGGGCTCTTTGAATTTCCGCAATCGCCTCGTCATGTCGCCCGGCTGCATTCAAATAGAGTGCGTATCCGTAGTGTGCCTCACCGAAGCTGGGATTTAGCTCGATTCCTCGTCGGAATTCCTTCTCGGCATCCGACCAATTCCAATCGTAGTAGTAGGCCACCCAGCCCAGCAGGTAGTGCGCCTCCCCGATGGTGTCGTCGATTTGCAATGCTTTGGCAGCGGCTTCCCTCGCCTTCAAATTGAGTTTTCTGTCCGACCCTGATTGCCAAGCATAGGTGATGCCCATCCCTGCGTAAGGCGCGGCGTAATTCGGGTCCATCCGGGTAGCCTGGGAAAAGTAGTCAATGCTGGTTTTCAGGAGCTGGTTATATCTATCTGGGTCCGCCTCGTCGTGGCCGGCACTGTAATAATAGAGGCCCTTCAAATAAGCGTCATGGGCTTCGGGGTTGACCGGGCGGGCGGTTGTCAGGCGCGCCTGTTCTTGTGGCGTCAGCTTCGCTTTGATCTCATCCGCGATGGCGTGGGCAATCTCGCGCTGAAGCCCCAGGACATCTCGCAGGCCGCGCTCATAGGACTTAGCCAACAGAAGGCGGTCCGACGGCCCACGGATCAGCTGGACCGTAATTCCTACGTTGTCGCCCGAGCGCTGCACTGCGCCCTCGACCACGGCGTCGACATTCAGCTCTTGGGCAATTTGCGGTAGTGATTTCTTTGTTCCTTTATATTGCATCACGGAGGTGCGCGAAATCACCCTGAGCGCGCTGATCTGCGCTAATTCGGTGATCAGCGCCTCGGTCATGCCGTCTGCAAAGTATTCCTGCTCGGGATCGCGCGAGAGATTTTCGAGCGGCAGTACGGCGATCGATCGAATGGTAGCGCCATCGGGTCTTCCGAAAATGCGCTGGCGCAGTCCGCCAACGTTGAAGCCAACAAAAAACGCAACCAGAAAAGCACCTGCAATGAAAATGAGCCAAACCGTTCGCCGTTGAGTTCGTGCTGAGGATGGCGCGGGACCCTGCGCGGGGGCAACGTATCCTGCTTTGGATTTGAGACGTGCGTCTGCTTTCAGCGCAGCGGATGTCAGAGGCTCACCGGCCATCCTGATGGAGGCTTGGCTGCCGCTCTGCATACTAGCGGCGCCGCTCAAAGAAGGTTGTTCGGAATACGGCGTTTCTGCTTCGATCTCCAACTCTCGTCGTAGATTTTTGAGGTCGAGCGCCATATCTTTTGCCGTCTGATATCGCTCCTCCCGATCTTTGCGCAACGCCTTCTTGACAATTCTTTGGAGTTCGACAGAAGCATCTGGCAAATAAAGACCGAGGCGCGGCGGTTCACGGGCCAGAATCGATGCGATCACATCACTACTTGTTGCCCCCTCAAATGGTAGCCGGCCCGCCACCATCTCATAGATCACCACACCTATGCTCCAGATGTCTGAGCGCGCATCCACCTCGAGCCCTCTAGCCTGCTCTGGCGACATGTATAGGACCGTGCCCATCACCACGCCTGGCTCAGTGTTAATGGCAGCGCGAGTCGGCGCCTCTGGGTCGACCGAGTCTGGGAGCAGTCGCTCAGTTAGTTTCGCCAAACCAAAGTCCAGCACCTTCACGATGCCGTCGCGCCGCACCATGATGTTCTCTGGCTTGATATCGCGATGAACGATGCCGGCCGCGTGTGCAGCCGAGAGTGCGCTCGCGGTTTGAATCGCCACATCCAGCACTTCGCCGAGCTTCATCGGCGCGCCCTTCATGCCTTGGCGCAGCGTCTCGCCGTCGATAAACTCAGTGGCAATGAAATTCACCGAGTCGATCTGTTCGATTTCATAAATCGTGATGATGTTGGGATGATTCAGTGCTGATGCGGCCTTCGCTTCCTGAGTGAAACGCCGCATCCTCGTCTGATCAGAAGCGACATTCGCCGGCAGAATTTTCAAAGCGACGGAGCGTTCGAGTTTCGTATCCTGCGCGAGATACACCTCGCCCATCCCGCCTGCACCGAGTTGTGAGCGGATTTCATAACGGCCAAGTTTTGTGCCTGCATTAAAAGGTGCGGTCAAAGCTTTTTCAACGAGACTAAAGCCCGCTCATTTTAGCTGCATTGAGGTGGGCGCGCTAGCAGACATCTGAAAAACACTCGCAAGCGCGAAGAGCGGAAACTTTTGGAGTGCCGATGCAAACCCTTTAGAGGAACTTTTGTTATGCATGAGGTAAGACGGGTTTGAGGCGTAATTACGGAGGAGTTGGGAACTCGTTCATACTGAGCGCCTCCTACGGACTCAGGGCCAAATCCGTAAAATCGGAGGGGAACGGCCCCAGGGCGAACGGCTTAGCAACTGAGATTTCGCCGCGGTTCACTGTAGTAAAAAATGTAGTAAATACCTGCATTCACCGAAGAACAAGGAAGAACACGAAAAATCTTAAAGTATTGTCGGTGCACCTACTTGGCCTTCTGTGTTCTTCCGTGAACGACAGGAGTAAATTTCTGCAAAACCTTTATTCATCGGTTCGATTCCGATCGCCGCCTCCAATCTACTCAACAACTTACAGGCGCTCGAACCAAACACAGAAAAGTGACTGTAGTAAAAAATGTAGTAAGTGTCTGCATTTTGCGTGCTGAGAAATGGGCGTTCGGTCTTGAGAATCTGCGGAACTCAACCGGATGATCGAAGTGGAACTGACGCGCATTGCAAAGCAGAAAGAAGTCGACGCCCTGGAGCCGGTAAACTAGAGGCAAGGGTCGGGCTAAGTTCCGCTTCCCGTTTCAAATTGGCCCCGTCCGGCGAACCTCCCAAAGTTTAGCTTTCTAAAAGTTGAGAAAGTAAACCGGTGCAAGTGCTGCGAGCGCGGCACTAGCTTGTAGCGCCAATATTAGCAGCGCCTGCTTTGGAGTCCGCGGTAGCCACTTGATTGCGAAGAACGCCATGACCGGTATCTGTGCAGCCATGAGTATCTGCCAAATATGGGCAGCAGCGCCCTCATCGGCCTCACGGGCAACACCGACCATCGCCACGTGACCGAGTACTACGGCCAGAGCGGCGAACGACATTGCCACCGGAAGAAAGGCGCTCGGCTGCTTAATCATAGTCGGAAAATTCATTTGGCCCTCCAGGACTGGAGCGCTTCGTACAGCAGCGCTTAGCGTATCAAATGACCGGCTAGTTCTTTAGCTTCTTTTCATCTTGCTTAATCTGCTTGCCTAGATATTTAGCGAGTTTTTCTGCCGTGCTACGCTTACCGCGATTCGCGTTGTAGCGATGAGATGAGTCTGAAAACATCACTACTTTCGTCCTGCGGTTCACCATCGTGATGCTGGCCATCTCGCCAGACTTACCGGAACCGAGGAAAAACATCTTGGCCCAGCCAGCGCGCTTTGAGTCAGAGTTACCAAAGATAATGTAATCAGCCTGCATCGGATCGGCGACCACTATCAAACCTACGCTCTTTTTTCTCATAGCGGCCATCAGATAATGTTCAAAACCACCCATTTCGTCCACGAAAACCGTTGAATCTCGAGTGATCAGCGTATCGGAACGCGTAAGTCTTCGAGAAGTTCCGCTGGTCTTGTCTTCCGGAGCAGCTGGCAGCTTGTCCTCGATTGCAAGCTGGCCGCGGGTTGGGCCGGTGCGCATCTGCGGACTTGGCGCAGGCTGATCCTTTCGCTGATCGGACATCTTCCACCAGTCTTTGTCACTTTGTGCGAAAGCACCCGTCGCGAAAGTCAGCAGAAAGAATGCAGAAGCAACAATCAGCGCGGTCTTTGAATGTTTCATTTTTGAGGAAATCCTTCCGTGGGTTCAGGCACCCTGGACTTTTTCTAGATCGTGAGCTGTGCGCTTCAGAATTAACTGGAGGATTCCAGATGAGTCTGAGAAGGAGTGAACTGGGCTCTATTCGCCACGCACTCTATCACGTCATGGCCAGCCCCACCTAATGCAAGTAATCTTGTATTGACTGCCGTTTTGAGGAGAGTAAAATCTCGCGCAATCGGGTTTAGGTTGCTGGGGTGAGGACAGTAACCGTTGGGAGGCTGAACGCTTCCGCCCAACCTTGAGAGGCCAGCTTCCACGCTGGCCTTTCGGTTTTTACTGGTCTGCAGCCTCGGCGTCTTTACGGAGTGGCAGGCGGCTCTCCGATGTTGCTGACGTGATTTTGAATGAGTTGCCAGTTTTTGCCGCGCTTCACCCACACGTGGGTGCTGCGGTAGGTCGGCTTCCCGTTGACCGTCCCGCGGTGCGACATGACAGCGAGCTTGCCGCCATCGAAGAAGCGCACCACGTACTCGTCGGCGACGTCGGTGTCTTCGGTGTGTTTGAGATTAGCCATGTATTGGGCTTTGTTCACGATTTGACCGAAGGGCGTCGTGCCCGTGTAGTCGGCGGCTACAATTCCCTCGATGGTCTTGCGGTCCTCGTTATTAAGCCGCAACTCCGCTGCCGTCCACTGTCTGTCTAAGGCTATCAACTCCTGTTCGTCCGTCATCTTGGGCTTCGGTTGTGCATAAGCGATGGATGATGCCACCGCCACAAAGACCGCCAGCAGTAACACACGTGTCAGTTGTTTCATTATTCCTACTTCCTTTCGTTGGTGGTGGTTCGTTTGCGGCCCAGACGATATGACTACGGTGAGGTATTGTCAATTTAGTGTGCTCTTATCTTTTGACAGCGCCGAGGTGAGGCCAGAACCTGTAATGAATCGAGTACCACATATATGGAATGTGCTCTGCTTTAGCTTTCTATCAAGAGTATTCGTAACTTAGCAGAGGAACCGCAATGTCCGAACTATGTATTGAAAAGGTCGATGCCCGCAAATTGGCTCGCGCTTACGTTGCCTTAGCTTTAGCCCAGGACGAGGCGAAGCGTTACGTCTGGAAACACTCCGCGCAACCAGGCTTGCTCTCAATACTCACCAGCCTTGATATAACGGCCGAGTTGCTGGAAGACGTATTGCAGAACGCCCTGCCAGAAAACGATCCACCGCCTTCGCCATCGATAACATTTTCAAACATGCTGATGTAAAACAGCAAGCAGTAGACGGCGGGTGTGATATAAGCGGTG
>DIYZ01000162.1 GCA_002427845.1 Chloracidobacterium sp. UBA6041
AGTAATTTCTTACGAAGCGGAGCTGAAGGGGAATGGCCGTTACCAGAAACGAGCGCCGCAATCCGCTTAATCTCCGCGGTTATTTTCGAGGAAGGATCCGCCTGCACGAGCGGGTGACCCAGATTGATTGAATCCATCACTTTGCGGTAATCGTTTGGCACAAAGCCAATAAGCTGCTCGCCCAGGTGGGCCTCGACCTTTTGCAATTGCACATCGATGTGCTTGCTCCAGCGGTTGACCACGACGTGGACTTTGTCACGGCGATAATCCAGACGTTCGAACACTTTAAGCGCGCGCTTGGTAGCGCGAATGCCGGGAATGTCCAGGGTCAAAACCACCAGGATGTCGTCGGCCAGATCGAGAGCGGCCACCGTCACCGGATCGAAGGTGTGTGGCAGATCGAGGACGACGCATTCATACCTCTGCCGCAGGAGATGGAGGATCTCAGAGACATCCTCTGGTTTGATGTCCTCTGCCTCGTGGGCTTCGAGCGGGGCGGCCAGCACGGCGAGGTTCGCGGAGTGGGGCGTAACCAGGCTCGTCATTAACGAGTCGTCCAGTCGCGCGCGATTATGGACGAAGTCGGCAAGCGAGTATTTCGTCTCGATCCCGAGAAAGGAGGCCGCATCTCCCGCTTGCAGATTGAGATCTACCAGCAACGTGGGAACGCCCATCGCCGCGGCCAGGTTCGTACCAAAGAATGAAACGCCCGCGCCGCCCTTGCCGGAGAATACAGCAACGATGCGGCCGTGGTTTTTCAAGGAGCTTTCTCCATCGGCGCAAAACCCTACAACGCGGTCGATCACGGTCCGGAATTCGTCGGCGACAATTGGGAGCTGGATAAACTCGCGCGCCCCGGCACGCATGCTGCCCAGAATCAACGCCGGCGAGGCGTCACGAGCGGCGGTGATGATGGCCGTGTCGGGGCATGCTGCGGCAAGCTGCTTGATCAGGGCAAACTCTTTTTCCGAATTTTCCGGCCCTACAGTGATGACCGCTGCCGAGGGTCGCAGCCGGGTGACGTCGGCAAGCATCTGTTCGAGGCTATGGCAATCAGCCAGCAAGTGTGCGCGTCCGCTACCGGCCAGGGCATCCCTCAGTTCGTCGGAAGATTCGCCGTTCTTACTCAGCGTTATGAATGTCAGTGGTTGCATCGTGTTGACTCTTTTATCTATGGCTCTAACTACGTATTTATGGCCCAATCTACGGACAGGTCACCCCCGGTATGAAACCCGCGCTCTCGCCCGCAACCGTAGTCTGATATGGGGGCATATTAATTATTTTTGCCGCTACCGCGAAGGTGTAGGAATAATTCACGATCTTGACGGAGACGGTACCTCGCGCCACTCCGAAGTCAGTTGGAGGCTGGCCAGCCGGCGCAGTATTGACGCTATACTCGACCGTCACATTCGAGGGCGTAAGATTGTTAACAAGTGGCGACGTGCCGGCCGCCGGGGTGCCATACAAAACAACGTTCTTGACGCGGTCGAGGGTCGTATCAGAATTGGGGCAGCCGGCGAGGTTCGGTTTACACTGGTTGGCAGCGTAGCGCGCGCCGCGCCGGGTAGACTCGACCATCGCGTTGTGGGTAAAGAACAAATGCCCGCCGGAGATGATGGCCATAATCATCATGAGAAAGAAGGCCGCCGTTATTGCAAATTCCACGATGGCCGTCCCGCGTTCCGAGTGGTTTTTTGTATGCCGCTTCATAGGTCGAAAATTCCTGTCAGGGCCCCGCGAGCTACGGCATGTAGCGCATCTCGGTACCCGGTTTCAGTGCAAAATAAAAGGTGTTACTTGCTTGTCCCGTCATTGTCGCAAGATTCCAAACTCCCGCCGAATAGTTATAGTTTGTGATCTCAACTCTAAAGTACTTAATCGGTCCGGCAGGAATCACCGGGTTGCAGGGCACTGAGAAGTTATCGCATACGTTAACGTTAGCCGTTGACAGTCCGGCGACGATCGGCGTCTTGGGAGTGCCATCCGGCTGAGTTCCGGTGCAATCAGTGTAGCCGCAAACCACCAGATTACGTGCCGCTGTCTTTTCGTTTGTAATGTCGGTCGCGGTACCGTTAACAACAAGTCTTGAGGTAGAGAGATAACGCGCTCCAACCTTGGTTGCCTTAGCAAGAGTTGTGTAGGTGTAGAACAAGCGACCCAACTCGGCGGTTCCCACAAATAAGATCAACAGGATCGGGAATACTATCGCCAGTTCAATTATCGAAGAACCGTCTTCCCGCCAGACTATCCGACTTAGCCTATCTTTCAAGTGTGCCAGAATATTTATTGCGTTCATCTCATCTCACTTGTAAAGCACCGGAGTGGTCAGGCCTGAACCGCACGATGGATCTCCATTGGCGGCGACGTTTGCCTTACCAATGTACTCAACCTCAAGCGCCCCACAGCCCGCGGCTGCATCGCAGGTACCTTGGGGGACGTTAGCTCTGTTCTTCATGAAGAACACACCCCAGTGGTTGATATTAGTCGTGTAGTTTGGATAAATGCCTGGCGTAAGGATCGGCGAGATAAGGAGGCGCCGCTCAGCCTTCCCGGGTCCATTGGGGTTTGGCGCCGTCACTGCCGTCCCGTTCTTGTACTGATCGTAGGTAATGTTTTGCTGAATGTTGGTGTCCGGCGGGAAAGTGCCAGGTACTAGAAGGTTCCCATAGCCGTTCGGGTAATTACCGTCGCCGTTATTGCCGTTCATACGCGTGTTGGCCCCTTCCCCAGAGTCTTTCGGTCCGTTATTCTGGTTCGAGCTTGGCGTCATGTTGATATTTTCGCCGAGTTTTTTGCAGTAATTGGGGAGGCCGGCCGTGAGTAGCGCCGTCTCAACAGAGCCGTTCCCGACTATGTTGGGTACCTCAAGGATGATGTACTCCTGATCGCAAAGTTTCGCGTCGCTTCCGCCGACGGTTGGCGGGCACTTCGCTCCCGTCCCCGTCGTAAAGGTAAGCGTAAACAGCGTCCCGATGGCGGGGGTAGGATTGTTCAAGGAGACAGCCATAGGGTAGAAGTCGCAGATGCCGCCGAGTTCCACCGACATTCCGGCGACAGCTTGCCTCGATTCGGCATGCGCCGCTCCGAGCGCACTGGATGCAAAGAGAATGTTGGTTGAAGTTGACTGGGTAGTGACTTTGACGAAGCGAATGTTGGCGGCGTTCAACTTAGCGTCTGTGGCATTCAGATAAGGGTTATCATTCAGGTTGACAGCGAATTCTACCGTCGCGATGACCACGCCTGCCTTTGCTCGGAGTCCCTGGGTGTTGCGGATGACATTGGTGGCCTGCGTGACAGCATCGTCAATGCCGGTCGTACCTCCGTTTAATTCGCGGGCCGCGGTCAGCGCCGCAGCGTCGGCCGCGTTCTGAAGTTCGGCGCGCACCATATAGATGCGCGAGAGGTCAATGGCCATCCCGACCATCAGCAGCAGAAGCAGCGCAAAAATTGCCGTCATGATAATGATAGAGCCGCGCTCGCCTTTCCGCAGCCGATCTCGCTCTCCATTCGTTGATGACATCTGCTAAACCTCCTGTCTGCTCAGTACACCTTCAATGTCCGATAAACTTCAGTTTGTCGCTCATCGCTGAAACAAAAAGCACTTCCGGGAAAGCCTTCAACAAACTAAAGGAAGCTCTGATCAGGTGTCTTCGACGCGTAGCGTCGGTATGAATTTAGCCCGGCGTTTCAACGCCGGGTTCAGGTTATTGCCTGTTCTCGTCGCGTAGCGACGATTGAATCCAACTCTAATTTCAGCCGTCGCTACGCGACGCGAACACCTCGTTGACCTTTCCCGGCCTTGAAAGGCCGGGCTAAATTCATACC
>DIYZ01000026.1:0-2304 GCA_002427845.1 Chloracidobacterium sp. UBA6041
CCGCGCCGGGGATCCCGGTCCACTCCCGGTTCTGTCTTTGTGTACCCCTAAGGAGTAGCGTCAGCCTCCAGCGGCACACGCAACTCAAACCGCGCGCCTTCGCCGTTGGCGCGCGCAGCGAGACGCGCGGTTCCGCCAGCTTCCTGCATACGTTTGCGTACGATCGCCAAACCCAGTCCCGTGCCTCTTTGTTTTGTAGTGAAGAAAGGTTCCCAGATCCGCTGGCGTAAATCGGCGGATACACCCGGCCCACTGTCCTGAACCAATATGACAAGGACACCGTTTTCAATCTTCTCGGTAATCGCTATTTCTCCGCCCGAGGGCGTCGCTTGCAAAGCATTAAGCAGGAGATTTGAGAGCGCCACCCTGACTGCCGAGACTGCCGCGCCCCCGAGCTCTTCATCGCCTTCAATCTTCGTGCTTAGCTTGATTCCTTCTTTTTCGGCGCTCGCCTGAAACAGCCTGACCACGGAAGTTATCAATTGATTTGCTCTCGAAGGCAGCTCGGCCGGCGTTTCTTTCCGCGCAAAAGTGAGCAACTGGGTGACGCTCTGGCCCAGCCGATCTGTCTCACCAACAATTAGACTCAGATCGCGCGCGTACTCCTGACTCAGAGTTTCGTCTTCGCCCATCACCTGGGCGATCGACTTGATTGCCGAGAGCGGATTCTTTATCTCGTGCGCGACGGTCGCGGCCATCTGTCCGAGGGTTGCGAGGCGTTCACGTTCGGCGAGTCTCCTTTCAAGACGAACGTTTTCTTCCACCAACCGGCAGTCTTCAATTGCAATCGCCACCTGGCCCGCGAGTATCTCGAGCACCGACCGCGCATCCTGTGACAGTGTGCCGGCAGCCGCGTCGACCAGCAGAACACCCGAAACCCTTTCATCGCGCCTGAGTGCGTAAGCAATTGTGTATCCCTGAGTGTCAAGTAAAGGATTGTCTTCAACTGGCCCCCAGCCATCGCGGCCGGAAAGATTCAGAATCTCTTCGACCCAGGGTTCAATGGGCGCGTCGCTCTTACTTCGTCTCCCGTTTTCCTGTTCCTCTTCCAAATTGAGACGGCTGCCGGCAACAATGCGCACGCTGCGCAGTCCCAGCGCTTTGGTGGTTTCACGCTCGACGAAGTCGACCAGCTCCGGCAATTGTTCGTATTTCCCTGCGTGGGAACTTATGCGCGAAACAATCTGACGATAAAGCGCTGCCTCGCGTTCAAACAACTTATGGAATCGCTTTTCCAACCAACCCCTAAGCGGCGCGGCCGCCAGCGCCAAAACAAGTATCAGCAAAGCTTCTACAACGCCCGGCCGCACGCCATAATGCGAAGTCATCCAGTCTCCAATAGTGCGTATGCCGTAGATGTAAATAGTTAGAACGACTGTGGCAAACGAGGCGACTATCAAACTTTCCTCGATGATCAGCTCGAGATATCGGTAGCGATAAATGTAGTAGGCGAGCAGCGCCGAAGGGAGCAGCGAACCCAGATTGGCAATCGTTTTTAAATACAAACCGAGTTGCGTGCCTTCCCCGAGTCCGAGAGCAAGCGCCGCTAGAATCACTATTCCGATAGCTACAAATGAAGCAGCCAGCGTACGCATGATCCGTTGCTCGCTAAGATTGCGGGTCTTCCTGGCAATGAGTAGCTCGGTGATCGCGATGACACCCAGCACGTAAGTGATCCAGGCGGCCATCGGTATCACCAGCAGGTGGACCCGCGCGAGCATAGGCGCATATTGGCCGGTCCAGATCTTGTAAATCGCTACCGTGAGAAACATCGTCGGGATGTAGGAAAGGACGATGCGAACCTTCTCGCTTCGCTTTAGCGGCCGGTCTGAGGCGTTGGCCCACAGGTGAATGTGAACGTGAAGCAGAAAGGAGTAGGCAAACGTAATACTGATGACGGCGATGGTGTCCGCCAGGCGCAGCAGTGTGGTCCAGTTGTCAAAACCAAATCCAAGAAGTCCATGCAGCGTGATTATCAGATTGCTGCTGTGCCAACCAAACATGCTCAGCGCGAGGGCAAACAACACACGCTCCATCGCACTCAGACTGCGGCGACGGGAAACCAGTTGGGTTCCCATCCAGAGCGGTAATACTGCGCCAATCGAATAGCCTACGAGTTGTAAAACTTCGAGTGGAGACATGAATTAAGAAGGAGGCAGGCGGCAGGAGCAGGAGGCAGGCCGTGGCGGGAGGTGGTTTCTTTCTGTTACGCGCGTAAAGCGTTAGTATGATCTAATCGCCGGCGCAGTCTTACCTGCCGCCTGCTCCTGCCGCCTGCTCCTGCCGTCTGCCCCTGCCGTCTGC
>DIYZ01000026.1:2515-33138 GCA_002427845.1 Chloracidobacterium sp. UBA6041
CCTGCCTTTGCTCACTGGTTCGCAGTGGCGCTGCGCGTCGGAATAACTGTAAATGTGATCTCCGTGCGGCGGTTTCGCGCCCTGCCGTTTAGCGTGGCATTCGTCGTCAGTGGATTTGCCGCTCCCATGCCGTTGGCTTGCATGCGCGATGCATCAACACCAGCTGCCTGGAACTGATCCGATAGTTGGCGAGCCCGTTCCTGGGTGAGCTGTTGCAACGACACTTCGTCGCCTTTGCTGTCTGTGTAGGTCTCTATGAGAATTTGATAATCCGGATTGCTTGCCAGCAGGGCTGCAAGCGGTTCCAGTTTTGCGGCGGCAGCCGAAACCAGAGTTGCCGCGCGCGGACCACTCCAGATGGATTCCGGCAGCAACAGTTGGAAGCCTTTGGATGTGTCCTTTAGCGTTCCATACTTTGCGAGCGTCTGCTTGAAAGTGGCTTCGTTGGCACGCCGCTGTTGTTCTCGCGCCTCGGCGTCTCGTCGTTCATCCTCCGCGTGTTTTGCGCCCTCGATGCGCGCAAGATTTATCTTCGCCGCTTCGCCCTCCGCCCGCACGGTCTGCAATTCATCGCGCAACCGTGCAACCTCGATGCGCTGCTCGCGCAATTGTTCGTTTGCGGCTGCGGCATCTCGCTCCGCTAACTCACGCGCGCGTTGTTCCTTGTCAAGCGACGTACGCAGCTCTTCAATGTCCTGTTGTGCGGACTGTGCTGTCTTCTCGGCAGATCTCAAAGCTTCATCGCGCCGTTGGATGTCCTCGCGGCGCAAGCGCGCTGACCGCCTTGCCAGGGCCATCTCTTCGGCGCGCGCGCCTGACGACGTGGCCTTGCGCGCAAGGACGTCAATCTCAGCGGTCGGTTGGTTGAATTTGTACGCTTTCTCAGCGGCGAGCAGATCGTCTTCGGCTTGTTGCAACTCTTCAGGCGCGTCCTGTTGACCGCCGGCAAATCTCGCCAGGTTCACCGCCTGGCGCGCGCCAAGTAACGATACCGGGATTTCACGATAATCCGTGGAGGCAATTTCGGGAACGCGCGGGTCTCTAAAATAGTCGCTGGAGTTTCCGATGTACTGCACATTGACAGTTTCCACCTGACTCTTGCCGGGGCGTTCCGGCGGCAGGTTTTCCAATACGACCATGCGGCTGGGGACCTTCATTAAGAAGTGAGGTTCCGCAGTGACAATCAACGCAAAAGTTTGCAGCGGCGTCGTCACGTCGAGCTTTGAGGCAATGAACGCACTGCCGCCTCTTTTTATCTCGCCGAGATTGTCAACGCGCCCGTCCGGCGAGATGGCCCAAAGCACAAACGTTGTGTAAATCCCTCCCAGCTCGTTTGCCCTTGGCAGGTTGTCAATGGCCAGCTCCACGCGCGTTCCCCGGCGACCTGCCCGTTTCACCTTCGCTTCGCCCTTCAATCTGGGCAGCAACGTAGTGCCACGAAATTTCACTAACACACTTTCATCAAGCGGATACGTGACTGCGGTCGTGCGCCTGGGTACATCATTTTGCGCGAAAGTTGGCACCGCGTTCAGTGCGGCGAGAGATACCAGTAAAAACATAACGGCCAGACGCGCAAGAATGGGACGATAAGGCATAGCAAAAACTCCTCGTGAATACATGCTAAAGCTTTGGTCCTTTTCCAAAAAGGACCTTATGGTAATTGATGCAACCGCTGGGATCATTGTTGCCGACTGGCGGGAAAACGGTCAAGCTAGCGGCGCGAAGAATTTTGATATCTGGTCTTGCGGTAGGCTATTAACTGCACACCAAAAATGGAAATTGCAGTGAGCAGAAGAATGTGAATAAAGCCGCCTTTATGCAGGATAAATTTCAGAATGAACCAAACCAGCAAAAGTGCTCCGCTAACTACCCACATTTTCAAACCCCTGGAACGAGAGCTACGGAGCTTCGTTTAATTTATATCCTACGCCGCGAACGGTTAACACGTAGCGCGGATTTTTGGGATCGACCTCCAACTTTTTCCTGAGCCGGTTAATGTGCGGATCGATGTTGCGCTGGTAACCTTCATACTCGGTGCTCCAAACCCTGTCGAGCAACGCATTGCGCGACCAGGCGCGGCCAGGTTCGGATGCAAGCAGCTCCAGAATTTGAAACTCGAGCGGCGTAAGGTCGACGCGCGCGCCTTCCCGGATAACTTCGTGCCGGCGTTTGTCGATCACCAGATCGCCGACTTCAACGCGTTCGCTATCCGTCGCGGGTTGGACACCGCCGGTTCGTTTCAGCAAAGCTTCGACACGATATTCGAGCTCGCGCGGACTAAAAGGCTTGGCCAGATAGTCGTCACCGCCAGCTTCGAATCCCGCTACTTTGTAATCGAGAGCATCGTGGGCCGTTAAAAACAGCGCTGGCGTCTGCACACCCCGATTCCGCACACGCTTGAGCAACTCGAATCCCGTCATCCCCGGCATTGAGACATCCAGAACGAAACAATCAAACCTCCCGGCACTCGCGGGCTCCAGTGCCGCGGTACCGCTTTCGCGTTCTTCCACGTGGAATCCGAGCCGGCGGAAATATTCAGCCAGCAGAAGCCGCATGTCGGCATCATCATCAACGATCAGCAGTCGTTTTCCGGCGTACTTGCTGGCTACTTGTTGTGACTGTCCCAAGTTAGTGTTGGTCCCTGAATTATTTTTGCGAATATCGGAACGAATTATAGCTTAGTTTATGGACCGTGGTCTAAGAAAAGCTTCCAGGATAACTGTCGTGCGGCTAGGCACTACGGCGTTACGACGCATTACTTGGCTTGCTTGCTGATCCTGTCCAGCCAATAACCAGGTTTCCTGTGCAGGTGCGCGAGAGCGACAATCAGTATTTCGGATTCCAGGATTTGATAGGTGATGCCATAAGGAAAGCGGCGAGTTTGGCATCTGCGGCTGTTTTGGGTGAACGGATGCCACGCTTGTGGAAACTGCTTGATTCGTTCCAGGGAACTGAGCATTTCAAGCAGAAACTGATCGCCCAAACCCTGCGACTCGGTGTTGTAATACTCGACCGTCTCGTCAAGCTCTTGCTGCGCGACGTCAAGAAATCGGACTTCCATTTACTTGCGGTATTTTGCGAGCACATCTGCCAGTGAAACGGATTCCAGCTTTCCGGCCTGGTACGCCCGGATGCGGTCTTCCACTTCTTTCCGCCAAAGCGCATCGATCGCTTCGTCCGGTTCATCGAGACTGGAAAGAAGTTGGTCCACCAGCCGAGCTTTTTCCACGGCGGGAAGCTCCATTGCTCGATCAAGAATTTCGCGCGTATCAACACTCATCTTCTGGCCCTTTCTCTAGTTGCTGACAATAAAGTTTACCATCGCCGATAACTCAGTCGAAACAAAATCGCGCCATGCAACCCGCTGCCGCGCTGGCTTTGCTTTTTGTTTGACTATATAACTTTCGGAAAATTCATTCTACAATCCGTTGCCCGCCCAGAATTCCTCAGCCTTGACGCAGTCGTTCGCGGATAAGTATAGTTGCTTTTTAGATTTGCAGTCGTTTTTAACCCTTCCTTTGACCGACTGAACCAGAACTTTCGCTGCCGTTCGCAAGAGTGATTTGCCTGGAGTGATTCGCAAGAACCGATGCGCGATCTTAGAAGACTGCTCAGATATTTAAAACCTCATTGGCAAACGTTTGCGCTGGCAACTTTTGCGATGCTTCTGGTGGGCCTTCTGGAAAGCGCAATTGGCGGGCTCATCGTGCCCATTTTCGACCAGGCGTTTGCCCAGGGCGGCGGCCATCGTACCCAGACTCTCTTCGGACTCCAACGAATCATTCCTGATTCGGGCCTGGCAGCATGGAAAACGATAGCGGTTTTGCTGCTCACTTTTACTCTCGCCAAAGGAGTCGCTGAATATTTTTCTACTTTTCTGATGGCCCGCATCGGACAATCAGCCGTACTAAAACTGCGTCAGGATCTCTACAGCCATCTACTCTCTCAGTCGGCAAGTTTCTTCGAACGCCACCGCACGAATTATTTAGTCTCGCGTCTGGTTTCCAGTGCGGCTGCCATTGAAAACTCCGTTACCAGCACGCTGCGCGATATGTTGCGCGAGAGTTTTACTTTGATCGCTTTTCTCGCCGCGTCCTTCTACTACAGTTGGCGGTTGACGCTGGGGTCGCTTGCTATCGCACCGATTGTTGCCGTGCTGACGGCAAGATTTGGCACGTCGTTGCGCAACCTTTCGCGCGAAAGTTTTGAAGGTAATAAACAACTCACCGACACCGCTCAGGAAGCTTTGTCGAACCAGACTATCGTCAAGGCCTATCGCTCGGAAGCGCGCGAGTCAGCACGCTTCACCACCGTCGCCAAGCGGATCGTCAACGCTAATCTGCGCACGGCCAGCATTTCCGGTTTTGCTCCACCGACGATCGAAATGATCGGCGTGGTGTTCGTGGTTTTCCTTTTATACTTCGGCCAGCGCGAGATCGTTTCCGGCCGCATGAACGCAGCACAATTCCTGACCTTTCTGTTTTTCTTGTTCCGCAGTTACGACCCGATGCGTAAACTCTCGCGATTGCAGAACAGCATGGAACAGGCACTCGCCGCCGCTCATCATGTTTGGGAAATATTGGATGAGCACGCCGAGTTGGTGGAAAAGAAAGACGCGCGCGAACTGCAGCCGCTTGCCAGGGCAATAGAGCTGAAGAACGTTTCGTTTGGATATGCAAATGAAGCGCGACCCATCTTGCGTGAAGTTAATCTAACGATCCTCGCGGGTTCAATGGTTGCGCTCGTTGGCGAATCAGGCGGCGGGAAATCTACGCTGACGAAGCTTTTGCCGCGCTTTCACGATCCGGTCTCCGGCGGCGTATTCTGGGATGGAATCGATCTTCGGGACGCCAGCATTTCGAGCCTTCGGAGCCAGATAGCGCTGGTGACGCAGGAGACAGTTCTCTTCAACGACACGGTGCGCCACAATATAGCGTACGGAAAACCCGACGCAACGTCGGCGGAAATAGAAGAAGCCGCGCGCATAGCCTTCGCGCACGACTTCATCATGGAACTGCCGCAGAAGTATGACACCATCGTCGGTGAACGAGGCATTTTCCTTTCGGGCGGCCAACGCCAACGTCTGGCGATCGCCCGTTCGCTGCTGGTTGACGCGCCGGTCCTGATTCTGGATGAAGCTACATCCGCGCTCGACGCCGAGTCAGAACGCTTCGTACAAAAAGCGATCGCGAATCTGGTACGCGATCGCACGACGATTGTTATTGCTCACCGTCTCTCAACTATTCGCCGCGCCAACACGATCGTCGTGATGGAAGGCGGCAGGATCACCGAGGTCGGAAGCCATGCGGAACTGTTGGCCCGTGGCGGGCAGTACAAGCGGTTATATGAGCTTCAATTTGCTGATGAAGAAGAGGAGTTGTCCGTAGTGAATACTTGAGCTTTGTACTGAGCTTTGAGCTTCGTACTTTGTAACTTGAACAATACATCCTTCAGTAATAGAACAAAGCACGAAGTACTAAGCACGAAATACTAAACGCAAAGTACTGAAAGCGAACCATGGAATACGCTAACCGCGGCCCAGGTTAATTATGAAATCAATGACTGGATACGGACGGGGATCGGCGGACGGCGAGCATTTCGCCTTGTCTGTTGATTTGAAGACCGTCAATAATCGCTTTCTCGATGTTCATCTGCGTCTGAGCGGCGAGTTGTCGTCGCTGGAGCCCGTAATAAAGCGCCAGATTAGTTCCCGGCTCTCGCGTGGTCGCGTCGACGTGACCATCAATTTCGAGAAGACATCGCAAACAGCTTACGAATTGAATCGGCCGTTGATCGCCGGTTACGTTAACGCCCTGCGCGAAATGCAAAAGGAATTTAGTATTGCGGGCGACCTGGATATTAATGTGCTGGCGCGACTACCGGGGGCACTGCAACCGGCGCGCGATGGGCTCGGTGATGATGTGGTTGCGGGCATTGAAAAGGCGCTGGCGGAGGGATTGGACGAGCTTGAACGAATGCGCGCGCAGGAGGGAGAAATTCTGCGACAAGAGATGGCGGAGCGCATCGACAGAATTGAAAGGCTCGTTCCTACTATCGAGAACGCAGCGGCAGGATTGGTTGATGCTTACCGCGCGCGTTTGCAAAAACGGATCACCGAATTGCTGAGCCGCAGTGGACAACTTGTCGAAATCGACCCGTCGCGGCTGGCCCAGGAGGTCGCTTATCTTTCCGATCGCAGCGACGTCAGCGAAGAAATGGTTAGACTGCGAAGTCACCTGGCGCAGTTTCGCGAGGCATTGGATTCAACTGCCGAGACCGGTAAGATGTTGGATTTTCTTTTGCAGGAGCTTAACCGCGAAGCTAACACGACCTTGTCCAAGTCGACCGATCTTTCGATCAAGGAAGCAGCGTTGGCGATAAAAGCGGAAGTAGAAAAGCTTCGCGAACAGGTTCAGAATGTTGAGTGAGCTGGAAAAGCGACAAGCGGAAATGAACGCAACGTCCCAGGCAAACTGCGGCCGCGGTATTCTCTTCGTCGTCAGTTCACCTTCAGGCGGCGGCAAGGGCACGCTGATCGAGCGTGTGTTGAATAAAGTGCCAAACCTTAGTTATTCTGTTTCCTTCACAACTCGCGCCCCAAGAAACGGTGAGATCGATGGGCGCGAGTATTTCTTTGTTACAACTGAGAAATTCGAGCAGATGATCGCGGCCAACGAATTTCTTGAATGGGCGCATGTTCACAGCAAACTCTATGGAACGGCTCGGCAACAAGTCTTCCTGGAGATTTCGGAAGGACGGGACATCATTCTTGAAGTTGATGTTCAGGGTGCGGCCAGCATCAGAGCGTTGATGGCTGATGCAGTTAGCATATTTATCCTGCCACCCTCTTTCGAAATTCTGAGGCAAAGGCTGCAATCACGCGGCACAGATTCTCCCGAGGAGCTCGAATTGCGACTGCGAAATGCGCCGACCGAAGTGAATCATTACGCCGCCTTTCAGTACGTGATTTTCAACGACGATGCCGATCGGGCCGCCCAGCAGATGGCCGCAATAGTCCACGCCGAACGGGCCCGGCTCAGCCGTCAGGAGTCACAAGTGAAACAAGTCGTTGAAGCTTTTACGGCAAAACAGTTAGGAAATTCTAATTCAAACTTATAAATGATTTGGAGGAGCAGCAACAATTATGACAACAAAAGATGAGGTCCAGGAAATATCAGAACAAGCGCAGGTGCCGGAGGTCGACTCAAAATATCGCCTGATTATTTTAGCCGCGAAGAGGAGCAAACAACTCCAACGAGGTGCGCGTCCACGCATTGACATTGATACGTTGAAGCACAAGAACACGCGCATCGCCCTGGAAGAAGTGATGCGCGGCCGCGTTAACTTCACGGTCACTAACGATGGCGCGGAAGAAGAGTAAACGTTCGAGCCGCTGGCCGGAGTGAGTGGTTCTCACATCCCCTTATAATCGGGACCGCCGCCGCCCTCCGGAGTTACCCAGTTAATAATCTGGTAGGGATCCATGATGTCGCACGTCTTACAATGAACGCAGTTGGAGAAGTTGATCTGTAACTTCCGCCTGCCGCCGGTCCCATCGTCAACCATTTCATAAACAGCCGCGGGACAAAATCTCTGGCAGGGGTTTCCGTATTCCTCCGCGCAGCGCGTTGCACAGATATTGGTGTCGAGCACGTGCAGGTGGCTGGGTTGATCTTCGCTGTGGCCGACCGCCGCGTGATAGACATCGGTCAACTTATCGAAAGCAATTGTGCCGTCAAAACGAAGGCCGTCATATCGCTGTTGGATATCGTCCCCGTGGTAGCCGTAAGCTGACAGCTTCTTCATCTCCTCATGACCGGGTGCGGCTTTGGTGCGATCAAAAATCCCCCAGGCCCGACCGCCGCTGATGAACTGCAGACCCGTATTCATCAGACCCAACCAGCGGCCATGTTTGAAACCAGCGTGGAAATTCCGCACTTTGCGCAACTCCGGAATAATCCAGCTCTCCTTAACCAGCTCCTCATAACGTTGCAACTGTTTCGCGGAAAAATCTTTTGCCTTTAGGGCCTCGAAAATTGTTTCCGCCGCCAGCATTCCGCTCTTAATTGCCGAATGAATTCCCTTCAACCTTTGCGAGTTAAGAAACCCGGCGCAGTCGCCGACCAGCAGTACGCCGTCGGCGTAAATTTGGGGCATCGCGAAATAGCCGCCCGCGGCAATCGTCTTCGCGCCATAGCGAATCATCTTTCCACCCTCGAGCAGTCGACTGACGAACGGATGCTGCTTGAATTTTTGAAACTCTGCATGCGGATCGAGTAATGGATCCTTGTAATCGAGGCCGGTGACGTAGCCGATGTTTAGTATCCGGTTCTGCATTCCATAAATCCAACCGCCGCCATATGTGTGAGAGTCGGAGGGAAATCCCAACGTGTGCGTAACCCTTCCCGCCGGGTAACGATCGTCCGGCAGCTCCCAAAGTTCTTTCACGCCGATGCTGTAGACTTGAGGTTCCCGCCCGGCGTCGAGACCGAGTCGCTGCACCAGTTGCTTGGTCAGCGAGCCACGTGGTCCTTCACCTAACACGGTCACCTTGGCGCGTAGATCGACGCCCGGCTCGAAGTTTGGTTTCCGCTTCCCTTCCTTATCTATGCCCTTGTCGCCGGTGCGCACGCCTACGACCGCATCATCTAGATCGTAGAGCAGGTCGGCGCCGGGAAATTCAGGAAAGATGTTGACACCGGCCTCTTCGCATTTTTCGCCTAACCACATCGTGAGCCTGTTTAGCGAGACGATGTAATAGCCGCGATTCTTCAGCGGCGGCGGCGTAACGGGAGAGCGAATGGCGCGATTCTTCGTGAGGTAGAGAAAATAATCTTCGTTGACCGGCGATTCGAGCGGCGCGCCGTGCTCGACAAAATCTGGCATTAACTCTCTCAACGCACGCGGATCCATCACCGCGCCGGACAGAATGTGTGCCCCGACGGAAGCGCCTTTTTCAATTACACCAATCTCAACTTCTCCCAGTGATCCGCCCTCAGTATTGCCTTTTTCGACCGCTTCGTTATGGTTCTTTATCAACCGGGCGAGGTGTAGTGCGCCGCTTAAATTCGCCGGACCGGCGCCGACGAACACCACGTCCATTTCCAGGATTTCACGTTCCATCAATTAGTCCAGCTCGAGTGGTAGTTACGTAGCAAAATGAATGACCATTCAGTTTTTCGGAAGTATAGCAAATGCCTGCGGTTCGCGAAACGCCGTAACCTGGGGAACATACGAGTCGTCTGCCGCCAGCCTTCGTCGTTCTTATACAAAACTGTAGAATGTCTCAAATCTTAAGAAGAGAGAAACGTTAAGTGGCTGAACAAATACCTACGAACCGGCTCATCAACGAGACAAGCCCGTACCTTTTGCAGCATGCGCACAATCCGGTGGACTGGTTTCCCTGGGGCGAAGAGGCTTTCGCGATAGCGCGCCAGGAACAAAAGCCGATCCTGCTCAGCATTGGATACTCGGCGTGTCACTGGTGTCACGTGATGGAGCATGAGTCGTTTGAGAACGAAGCCATCGCGAAGCTCATGAATGAGAATTTCGTCAACATTAAAGTCGATCGCGAAGAACGACCTGATCTCGATCAGATCTACATGAATGCGGTGCAAATGATGACGCATCACGGCGGTTGGCCCATGACTGTCTTTCTCACGCCTGACGCCGTTCCTTTCTACGCCGGAACTTACTTCCCTCCCGAGGATCGTTACAACATGCCGGGGTTTCCGCGCGTGCTCATAAGCCTGGCCGACGCTTACCGGGAACGGCCTGAAGATATCCAGAAAACCGCCACTTCTGTATTCAACGAACTCCAACGCTCAGCGGCCACGGTCGAATCAACAGAACTTCTTTCAGGCGATTTGCTGGAAACTGCGTATCGAGGCATCGTCAAAAACTACGATGCAACAAGCGGTGGCTTCGGCGGCGCGCCCAAGTTTCCACCCGCAATGACGCTTGAATTTCTTCTCCATACTTTTGATCGCACGGGTAATCGGCAGCCATTGGAGATTGTTGACTATACCTGTCGAAAGATGGCTGACGGAGGAATTTACGATCACCTCGGGGGCGGTTTTCACCGTTACTCCACGGATGCTCGCTGGCTTGTGCCGCACTTCGAGAAAATGCTTTACGACAACGCGCTGCTTTCGCGTTTGTATCTTCATTATTACCAGGTGAGCGGCCATGACGCTGCAAGAATTGTTGTCGAGGGAATTCTGGATTACGTCGTTCGCGAGATGACTGACCCGCGCGGGGGCTTTTATTCCACACAGGATGCTGATTCGGAAGGTGTCGAGGGAAAGTTCTTTGTTTGGAGCCTGGCTGAAGTTAAGAAACTGCTTGGTGACCGTGACGCCCTACTCTTTGCTTCTTACTACAACATTACTGAGGGCGGTAACTTTGAAGGCGAGAATATTCTCAATGTCACGCGGCAAATGGCCGAGGTTGCGCAAGCACACAATGTCACAACCGAGAAACTGGGCCAGACTCTCAATAGAGCTCGCAAGACCCTTTTTGATGAACGCGAAAGACGGATTAAGCCGGCTCGGGACGAAAAGGTACTAACGGCCTGGAACGGTCTAATGCTTGCCAGCTTTGCGGAGGCAGCTGCAATTCTGAATCGCCCGGATTATGCGGAAGTGGCAAAACGCAATGCGCAATTTGTTCTCGAGAACCTGCGCCGAGACGGCCTGCTCTTGCGAACTTACAGAGACGGCCAGGCGAAACTTAACGCGTATCTGGAAGATTACGCATTTTATATAGACGGCTTATTAACGTTGTTTGAAACGTCAGGCGACTTGCGGTGGTTTACTGAAAGCTGTGCCTTGACTGATAAAATGATTGAAGAGTTTTGGGACGATCAGGAAGGCGCGTTTTTCTACACCGGACGAAGCCATGAAGCTTTGATCGTTCGCTCGAAAGACTTTTTCGATAACGCCACACCTTCGGGCAATTCGGTTGCCGCTGACGTGCTTCTCCGAATTGGCTTACTGACTGATAACAGCGACTATCAAAGGCGTGCCGCTACTATACTTCGTCTGAACGCAGCCGCGCTTCGCCGTTATCCTTCTGGTTTTGGTCGCCTGCTCTGCGCGCTCGATTTCTATTTGGGAACACCCAAAGAGATCGCGTCTATCGGAAGCCCTGAATCTGAGGAAACTCGTTTTCTGATCAAAGAGGTCTGGAGGCGATACCTGCCCAACAAAGTGGTAGCGCAGGCTTCTCCAACAAATCAGACCGCTAACTCCCTCATCCCTCTGTTGCGGGGTCGCGCGCAGGTTCAGGACAAGCCCACCGTATATGTTTGTGAACACTTCGTATGCAAACAACCCACGACAGACCCCTCTGAACTAGCCTCTCAACTGGCAAATCAAGCGACCGCTGTAAGCTAGGCTTCCTGCGAAACTGCCGCCGTGGGCAGCCGGCGCTTCCCTGACCGACGCAAATCCTTATTTACCTGTAGTAAGTTCTTGACTCCAACCTACTGAAAAGCTTATCTTTACTGCCGTGCCAAACAGTGTTGGCACCTGGCCAACGCGGCAGTGCTGCAATACAAATCCTTTCCGGTAATTACGCGATCCATTCACCCGAAAACTGAGGACATTTAGGACCGTTGCTACGCTCTCCCTAAGGACAAAGACGTCATGAGTGAAAAGAGGAACTGGAAAAGCACCCTATTGCTGGTCGGCATGTCGGTTGTAGGGTTCGTCCTTCTATGTGCCGGCTTGATCTCTACAATCGAGCTTCCCCTCCTGACAAGCGCCGGGTTGGTGTCGTGGTTGGTCCTGCTGGCTCTTACTCTGGCGGCGAGTCGTTTCACAGTATCAATCAGTTCCACTGTGGGTGTTAGTCAGAGTCGGAAGTCGGTGGCCGAAGCTCTTGTTTTCCTCGCAATAATCCTTTATGCCGTGCCGCCTGCGCAGAGCGCGGGACCGGCGACGTTGTTGGCGGCGATTGTCGGTTTCGTATCAACCTACGGACTCTCGAGCCGCAGAGAGTCTATCTCCACCACGGCGATAGCCATTATCTCGACCTTTATCGCGGCTTCCTGCTATGGATTTCTGGCAACCGCCTTCGCCAATGACCGGACGGCTGGTCCTGATCTCCCTCTAAATGCGTTGCTCATTCCTCTTTGCATTCTGGCAATTCTTCAATATTTTCTAAGCACCGTCGCAACGGTTTACCTTCTCAATATAGTTGAGGGCAAACCGCGCGTACTTCCTTCCCGGGAAAGTATAGTTTGGACGTTAACTACGCAGGTTGCGGGAGCGGCCTCAGCGGTCCTTTTCTATTCAGCTATCCATGGCGCGGGTGCTCCATCAGTTCTTCTCGGCCTGTTGATTACCGGACTCGTCCATCTGCTTTATCGATTCAACGAGAACAGTCTTAAAGAAGTGCGGCGCGCGGAAGCGGAGCAGCGTCGTCACGTGGAAGAAATGGCCACCATTCACATGAATACGATTGAGTCGCTGGCCATCGCGATAGATGCCAAAGACCAAACAACGCACGGTCACGTGCGGCGGACTCAGATCTATGCGTCAGAGATGGGAAAACTATTCAAGCTTGGCGGAGCGGAAGTGCAAGCCCTTTTTGCCGGCGCTTTGTTGCACGATATCGGCAAACTGGCAGTGCCGGAATACATCCTTAATAAGCCCGGCAAACTTACCGAAGCCGAGTTTGCCAAGATGAAAATCCACCCCACAGTTGGGGGTGACATACTCAGAAGGGTCAACTTCCCTTACCCGGTCGAAGACATCGTACGTTATCACCACGAAAAGTGGGACGGCAGCGGTTATCCCAAAGGCCTGAAGGGCCAGGCCATTCCACGTGTTGCGCGAATCATTTCAGTGGTCGACTTTTACGACGCCACACGCTGTGACCGTCCTTATCGCAAAGGCATGAAGCGTGAGGAATCGCTGGCCCTGTTGAAGAGCATGGCCGGAAGTGCCTTCGATCCGCGTGTTGTCGAAAAGTTCATCGAGCACGTTGAGGAATTTGACAGGCTCATTGACGCGGAAGACATTCAAGAGCAGGTTGAGTCAGAGATCGTGGCCCACGATTACCTGACGAAGACCAAACCCGATGCCGGGCTCGCGTCGAATCTGCTCGGCACGCCCAACGATGATGCCGGCTTTAGATCGATCACCGAGGCACAGCGGGAAGTATTTGCACTTCATGAGATCGCGCAAACAATCGGTTCGTCCCTCAATCTCAGCGACACGGTCACGCTGGTTTCCAACAAGCTGCGGGCAATCGTTCCCTTTGATACGTGCATCATTTTTGTTGTTGATGAAAAGTCGGGCAAGGCAGTTGCTGAGCACGTTGCCGGTGAAAACTACGACGCCTTCGACCGCCGGCGGATGAATGTGGGTGACGGCATAACCGGATGGGTTATAGCCAACGCCCGGTCCATGTGTAACGCTTCGCCGGAGCTCGACCTCGTGGGACTCCCTGAAGAAATCGCCACGAATTATCGCGGTGTGCTGGTATCGCCATTGCTGAGAGAAGACGGAGCCTTCGGCGCGATCACACTCTATTCGAAGAGCAGGACCTCTTATACAATGGAACACGTGCGCCTGCTCGAGTCAGTTTGCCAACACGCTTCCAGCGCCCTCAACAACGCGTTAACTTTCGAGAAAACAAAAGAGAGTGCCCTAACCGATCCGCTTACGGAACTGCCTAACGCTCGTGGGTTTTACATGATACTTGAGCAGCGCCTTGCAGAATGCCAGCGCCTGAGCTACGAGTCGTTAGCATTACTCAGTATGGACGTCGATGATTTCAAAGCTGTCAACGATCAATATGGACATGCCATCGGTGATCGGGTGCTTGCGAGCCTGGCCGGTGTCATCCGAAAAGAACTGCGACAAATGGATTTACTGACGCGCTATGCTGGTGATGAATTTGTCGCAATCATGCCCATGGCTTCAACTCACATGGCAGCGAACATCGCCGAACGGGTCCGGAACGCAGTCGAAGCGCAGAAATTTTCGGTCAGCACCGGCAAAGTCGTTCAACTGGGTATAAGCATGGGTGTTGCCTGCTTCCCAAGTGAGGGGGAAACGACGGAAGAGCTTCTGACCGCGGCGGCCCGGAACATGCAGAACGATAAGCATTCGCGGAAGACTCTAATAAGTATAGCCAACAATCCGATGAGTACGCTTGATGCTTTCAGATGACGTTGGCGGCGGACGTTTTTAAGCGACGCACATCGCAAATGCGGTGTGCGTCTTTTGCTTGGGAAAGGTATTTTTGCGCGCTGTCACATACCTCGCGTATAATCCCAACCGTTATCAGGACAACCTTTTCAATTCGCAATGGCCGCCGTTAATGGCGGTTCATTTAGTCGAAAGCGCAAGTGGCAAAATCAAACTACGAAATGAGAAAGCGAACGCCCGAGCCAGCCCGTGTGGGAGCTGAAGATACAAGTGCGACCGGCGTCATGGACCAGGAGATGGCCGAGACAGCCGCGGGAAGCCCGAGTCAACAAACGCGCGACGTAAAGAGCGCGCAGAAGAACCGGCTGGCGGACGTCGACAGGGAAACGCTGATCAGCATCTATCGACAGATGCTCCTGGTGCGTCGCTTTGAAGAAAAGTCGGCAGAAGCTTACAGCTCAGGAAAGATTGGCGGATTTTGCCACCTCTACATCGGCCAGGAGGCCGTGGCGATTGGCGCAATCTCAGCGATCAGAAAAGATGACTACGTGTTAACCAGCTATCGTGAACACGCGCATGCCATAGCCAAGGGCATGTCTCCGGAGTCTGTGATGGCCGAACTTTATGGCAAGTCCACCGGCTGCTCACGCGGGAAGGGTGGTTCGATGCACATGTTTGACAAAGACGTGAATTTTCTGGGCGGGCACGCGATTGTGGGTGGACAAATTCCCCTGGCCACCGGCGTCGCATTCGCCTCGAAATATAAAGGGACTGACCAGGTGACACTATGTTTCTTTGGCGAGGCAGCCGTGAACCAGGGCGCGTTTCATGAGTCCCTGAATATGGCCCAGCTGTGGAAGTTGCCTTGCATTTACATCTGCGAAAACAATCAATACGGCATGGGCACATCTCTCGAACGGGCGATGTCATCACAGGATATTTCGCAGAAGGCTCGTGCTTACGATATAGCCGCGGAGTTCGTCGATGGCATGGACGTCTTAGCCGTGCGTGAAGCAACGCAGCGCGCTATTGAACGCGCTCGTAAAGACTATCTGCCGACGCTGCTCGAGGTCCGAACCTATCGGTTCATGGGCCACTCGATGTCGGACCCGGGGAATTACCGCACGCGCGCGGAGATCGAACGACACCAGGAGCGCGACCCTATTAAACTGTTTTCGGCCAGCCTGAAAGAAGAAGGGGTGCTGACGGATTCGGAATTTCAAAGCATCGAAGCGGAAGTTAAAGAACAGGTTGAGCAGGCTGTGCGATTCGCGGAAGAAAGTCCTCTGCCTGCGCCTGAAGAGCTATTCACAGACGTTTATGCCAACCCGATTGAACCGGGTAAGCATTAGAAGATTTCAACCGACTTTGTAACGCGTCCAATTGGAAATCAGAAAAAGGGATTTCTTGAAATGGCTGTCGTAACCATGCGCGAGGCGCTCAATCAAGCTTTACGCGAAGAGATGCTGCGCGATGAAAATGTTTTTTTGATGGGCGAAGAGGTCGCGGCTTATCAAGGCGCGTACAAGGTTACAAAAGGATTGCTCGAGGAGCTTGGCGGGAAGCGCGTCATCGATACTCCTATAACAGAACTGGCTTTTGCGGGGCTTGGTGTAGGGGCGGCAATGGTCGGTTTGCGGCCGATCGTGGAGTTTATGACCTTCAATTTTTCGATTCTCGCTACTGACCAAATCATCAACTCCGCCGCCAAAATGTTGTACATGTCCGGCGGCCAATTCAAGATTCCCATCGTCTTTCGCGGTCCTGGCGGCTCGGCCTTCCAGGTGTCTTCGCAACATTCGCAAGCCCTTGAATCCTGGTTTGCATACTTCCCCGGGCTGAAAGTTGTGATGCCTTCGACGCCCGCTGACGCCAAGGGACTACTGAAGTCAGCTATCCGCGACGACGATCCGGTGATCTTTATTGAGCAGGAGCGAATGTATGGAAACAAGGGCGAAGTTCCTGACGATGCGGACTTCATTGTGCCGCTCGGAGTTGCGGACATAAAACGGGAGGGCACCGACGCTACCATCGTGGCCCGCTCGCTGATGGTGCCCGTGGCGTTGAAGGCAGCCGAAGTATTGGAGAAAGAGGGCGTCTCTTGTGAGGTAATCGATCCACGAACGATCCGGCCACTGGATATTGGCACAATCGTCGACTCAGTAAAGAAAACGAATCGCGTCGTAGTGGCCGAGGAGTCGCATCCATTTTGTGGTGTGGCAGCGGAGATCAGTTCTGAGATCATGGAGCGGGCCTTCGACTATCTTGATGCTCCCGTTAAGCGTGTCTCCGGCGCGGACGTGCCGATGCCTTACGCTAAGAATCTCGAAGACCTGGCTATTCCTAATGTAGACCAGATCGTCGCTGCGGTTCGCCAGGTCGCCTATCTCGACTAGTAAAATCGTGAATCGTAAATCGTGAATAGTGAATACAAGCCTACTAGAATTCACATAACGTCGAGATTTGGGTTTTGCAATTCATATCAAGTGCGTTCCTATTTACGATTCACGATTTACTATCTACGAGGACTAAACGATTCACATAACGTCGAAATTCGGGTTTTGCAACTCATACCAAAGAGCGTTCCTATTTACGATCCAGAGGACTAAATGGCAACACAGGTAATCATGCCCAAGCTCTCTCCAACCATGGAAGAGGGCCAACTCACTCGCTGGCTCAAGAAAGAGGGAGACAAGGTGTCGATGGGTGAACCGCTCGCCGAGATTGATACCGACAAAGCCACGATGGAAATGCAGGCCCTGGGCAACGGCGTACTGCGCAAAATTTTGATTCAGGAAGGCGAATCGGCTCCGCTGGGCCAGTTAATAGCGATCATTGGTGAACCCGAAGAAGATATTTCAGCGCTAACAAGCCAAGCCGCGCCAAAGCAGCCGGCAAAATCTCCTGTTCCCACGCCAGATCCCGCGGCCGCAAAAGAACCCAGCCAGCCTGAAGCCTCGCCAGGCGGCGCCGCTGGTTTCGGCGTTCGTGAGGCTGCAGCAGGAAACGGCCAACAGGATTCCAGACAGATAGATACTGCGCCGGGTGGTCGTCTGATTGTTTCCCCGCTGGCCGCACGCATGGCAGCCGAATCCGGAATCGACCTGCGGTCGGTTAACGGCAGCGGCCCCGGTGGCAGAATTATCAAGCGCGACGTTGAAGCACTGATTAGTCAGGGCAAGAGCGCGAGTGCCGCTTCTGCCGCACAGGCCCCGCAGCGACACTTGCGTGCGGTTGAGAGCGGGCCGTTTCAGAAATCCGCGACTGCCGAGGCCTCCGCTTACCGCGATGTGCCGGCTAGCGAGATGCGCCGCACGATCGCCAAGCGCCTCGTTACTTCGCTGGGGCCCGTTCCACATTTCTTTTTGACTACTGAAATCGAGATGGACAGAGCGGCGGAGATGCGTAGCGGCATTAACGCACTCGACCCTGAACTGAAGATCAGCGTTAACGACGTCATCATCAAGGTGGCGGCAGCCGCACTCATGCAGCATCCACAGGTCAACGCTTCATTTCAGGACAAGATGGTTAGATATTACGAACATGCCGACATAGGTGTCGCCGTCGCTATCGATGACGGACTGATCACTCCCATCGTCCGTTCCGCGGATCAAAAACCCCTCAGTGAAATCGCGGCTGAAGTTCGGGACCTCGCGGCGCGCGCTCGTAACCGGAAACTGCGTCCCGAAGAATTCCTGGGGGCGACTTTCTCCATCAGCAATCTCGGCATGTTTGGCATTGACGAATTCACCGCCGTTATTAATCCGCCGGAGGGCGCCATTCTGGCCGTGGGGGCGATGTCGCCAAAACCGGTAGTGCGAAATAACGAAGTGGTTGTGCGTCAGATGATGCGCGTCACCATGTCATGTGATCATCGCGTGATAGACGGGGCAACCGGTGCGAAGTTTTTGCAGACGTTTAAGAAAATTCTCGAGAACCCCCTCTTTCTGGTCGTTTGATTCTGCACAGGTTATTTGGTTATTTGCCTTAACAAAAGGATCGGGAACGCCCCCGATCCTTTTTGTGTGACCTCAAATCAAAAAACGTTTAGAAGCGGGACTTGTCCCGCTGACCCGACGGCGGACGCATGGCGCGCGCACGGTTTGGGAACTGTTCCGTTGAAAACATGGCTGTGGGTTATTTACATTATTCTCGTGCCCACGGTCGGCGCCTATTACATCAACGCGTGGGCGCTCATGCGTGTGCCGCCGAGCGTCGTGGCCGTCTACATCTACCTCCAGCCGCTGCTGGCCTTCGGACTTGCCCCTGCCCTGCTTGGAGAAAGTTGGAACTCCAGAACAATGGTAGCCTGCGCCCTGATTTTTGCCGGCGTAGCAATAGTAACGATTCGCGGTCGAAGCCGGACAGTTGAGGAAGTTTCAGAACATCCAGACGCGTTGGCTCATTAACGTAAACGTTTCGGGTTTCTTAATCAGTGAAGCTGTTTCACTGGAACACCGAGCGACGTGATGATGCGGCCCACCTGGTAGAGATTCATCTGCCGGTCCCAGTATGGCGAGCGCCGGTAAAAGAATTGCAGGCGTTCTCTCGGGCTCGCCGCAAACTTCCGGTCGCTGGCCAGCTTCTTTTCATATTCTTCGCGCAGACGCGGATCACTCGCTAACATCTCCCGCGCAAGCTTTTCCAAAACATAGTTCTCGCCATACTCTTTTTGTTCGAACGTGGCATTGAAAAATCCCCAGTGCACGAGGGAGTCTGGCGCTTGCGGCTCAAGCAGATTAATCGCAAGTCGTCCCAATTGCTGGGCCAGCGGAACAACAATGGACCCCGCAGGATATGTGCGACGCTCATGAACCGGTTCAACCTTGAATGAAGGCATCAATCTACCTTCAAACGGACCGCTAGCCCACTTAACATCAACAAAGCGATAACTCTCAACTTCGAGCGTAGCCGCCTCCCGTGTGGTCAGCAACGTAAGGCCGTCCGATCTGAGCACTGCAATTACTTCGTGCCACTGCGGCGGGACGATGTAGTAAAGCGGCGGCGCCACAGCGGCCGTAACGCGAAAATCGTTGTACATCGGCACGGTTAGATCAAGCGGCTTCGTACCGAACACCACGCGCGGCGCCCCCGAAATGTCGCTCATCTCCGTGTGATACTCGACGGCTCGCAGCTTGTAAGGAGTCGCTTTCTCGGTCAGCTCATAATCAAGCGGAAAGCGGCGAGCGGGGTCATAGGTGCGGCCGTCTGCCAGAGTCTTTTCATCGGCTTCGCGCACTGCGGCCAGCAGGCTTTGGGGATCGCGATTGACCTCTTCCAAAGCGAAGCGCAAAAAATCGTAAGTGCCGATGACGCGCGGTCGATAGGGTTTCAACATGTGCGTCTCGATCAGAATTCCCGGCCGGTTTCTGAGCGGCGTATACCCAGTGGAGAATCGCGGGCTGCCATTGAAGTCTCGAATGCCTTTGGTCAGGTCGCGGTTATCGATGAACTCCAAATACCATGAGACAACATTTCCCGCGGCCTCAGTGGCTGCGGCTACACGCTCGTCGAACACTCTCTTCTCCCAGGTGAGCACGCTCGGCGCAACGCCCTCATGATGTTCATGCTGAAACGTAATGTTGTATTGATAGTCAGCGCCATCGGTGACGTGGCAATCAATGAAGAGATCTGGCTTCCAATGGTTCCAAAGCGTTAGCCACGCCCGTGTTTCCGGGGTGTCGGCTTTCATGTAATCGCGATTGAGGTTTTGGTAGCTACTTGTGGTTCGCCAGCCCATCTCCGCGGGGCCATTCTGATTAATGCGATTATAGGGGCTGACTCGCTCGTGGCCATCTGTGTTGTAGATGGGAATGAAGAGCACGACCACGTGTTTAAGCAAACCGGGTCGGCTCTTGGTAATGGCAATGTCCCGCAACAACGCGAGTCCCGCATCCTTGCCGTCAGGCTCGCCGGCGTGAATGCACGCCTGGATCAGAACTACGGCTTTACCAGCGCGTCTGGCGGCTTCAGGTGTAAACGTTTCGCCTTCCGCGGCAATCAGCAACGGAAGGTCCCGTCCCTCGCCGCTCTTGCCAAAGGTCTGGAACTTTATTAAAGGCGACGCCTGGTCCAGCCGCCTGGCATATGCAATCGTTGCGTCGTATCGTGGCGTCTCGCGGTAATCTGTTTTCTCGGCGTCGGTAAGCCACTCGGACGGCACTGGCGGAGTTTGATTCTGTGACATCGTATTGACGTGGAAAACTAATAAGAGTGCGATCGATAAGGAGAGTGCTCGAAAACACTCGACTCGCGACATTAGTTTCTTGCGCACGCTTCGTCCAGGAAGTCGGTGGATGATCTGCACATCGTTCTCGATCTACGGTTTGATCAGCGACATCAGGATAGTTCCTTCTGGCATGAACGACAATGCGCGCGTCGCTTCGCATTGAGCGTGCCGCAGGCGGCACAACGAATGTACATAGCGCGGGCAAACCAGGCTGTGATGATCGCACTTAACCCGAGCACTCCAACCAACACAGCCAGGTTTAGTAGCAAATTCTTCAAGTATTATATTTCCCCTGCAGACTCTTGCGGTAATTCTTCCCTCTCTCGTAACCGCGGCGAAATGCCTCGTCAGATTCACCCGGGGAATGCTCCTCAGCGGTTGAACCCGTGCCAGATTTTCTCGGCGTTTTCAGAGCAGCCTCGAAGCCGCGCCGATAGTTTGCCTCGTCGTCTGGAAAGCTTCGGCCGGTGACTTCATAATCTGCCGCTTCGGCGTCACGCAGTGCCAGCCACCAATTCTCTCGAGCTGCATCAATGCTTTCAGCCCCCGCGCTCTTGAGCGTCCGCCGCGCCGCCTCGGCCAATTCGTCGGTTTCGGCAAAAGCAATTACTACCGAGCGACCTTTCCTGAGGGCATCTTCATAAAGATACAACTCGTCATGCGGGAGTCCTTGGACAAGTGACTCCTCCAGCGCTTTCCCGGCAGCCATTCCCGTTGCCGTTCCACCGGCGCCCAAAATAGCGGCGCCCAAAATTCCGCCAGCGATAACGGGACCGACGCCCGGCACTAACAGGCTGGCCGCCGCCGCTCCCAACGAAGCTCCACCGGCGACACCAATCGCACCGCCCACTGTTCCTCCCAGCGCCTGGCCCATACCCGGCTGTTCGGCGTCAGCAGTGGGCACCGCCTGCTCGACACGTTCGTCGTCCATGCCCGGCGTCAGTAATGCCAGCCGGTCCTTTGGAATACCTTGTGATTGAAGTTGCTGCACCCCTTTTTCGGCATCCGCGCGTGATTGAAAAACTCCGGCTACTGATTCCATGATCGCTGCCCTCCTTTAAGTTTTGTTTACCTTTTTAAACCTTCATTAGTCTCTCAGCAAGCACATCGTCTGGGCGACACAGATCGTTGAGGAAGTTAGTATAGCTATGTTAGAGTCGCACCACGATTCGATCGGGAAAGGGCCGGAATAAAAGCGTGTACGACATTGTAGAAAAGCATTGGCCAATGTCAGTTGGTGACGGGAAAGCTACTCGGAAAAAGAAGCCGCGCATCCTTGCGATCACCACGGATTGTTGTACCGGCTGTGCTGGTTCGCCGGCTTGCATCGAGTACTGCCCTATCGAGGCCTGCATGTTTTGGATACCGGACGAAGATCATCCGCCATTCGGACGTATCGAAGTTGATCCATATCTCTGCATTGGCTGCCAGAAGTGTATCAGCAAAGGTCCCGACGGCGCCTTTCTCGACGGTTGTCCCTGGGACGCAATCGAGATGGTGCCGACCGACGACTGGGAAGCTGTGCACGGCATTGCCCTTCCGGACGCTCCGCCACCGCCCCCCGCTGCGTAGGAGAACTCATCTACAATTTTTTGTGTTACCGAACCCAGTAGCGACCGGGTTTTCGCAACAGTAGCCGGATCCGCTCGCTACGGCTTACGGGGTTCTGGAATGTCTGTTTGCGTTGAATTACCGGCGAACTATTGAGCCCGGCTCCGTATCGCTTTGGCTGTCAAAGCGGCTTGTTGTTTTATGCGGTCGCTCACCGGCTCCGCTCCATTCGCGTAACGCTCAATGAGGGGAAGGTCCTCCTTCGTTCCGATTACCGAAAGCCCGCGCAGTGATTCCCAGATACTTTGCTCATCTGACTTGAGGGTCAACAAGTGCTCGCCCTGGGAAACAGCGGCACCATTTGAAACTAAGACGCGGTCTACAGTTCCTGTCAGCGGAGAACGCACCGTGGCAACTTCACTGCCTGGTTCCTGGATGCGCGCAAGCACAGCCCCTCTACTTACGTAAGCGCCACTCGAAACGCTACTAACAATTGTCCCGCCAACAGGTGTATCGATCATGAAAGGTTGCAGGATGCCGATAAGCTCCGCGCGGCCGCTCGCGTCGTTAAACCTCACAAGGGCCAGCACAGCGTTACGCCGGACGATCGGTTCTGGATCTGAAACCAACTTTCGGAGCGCATTGTGAAACTCTTCGGAACTATTGTCGGCGCCCATTAGCCACGCAACAGTTAACCGGAATTCTGTCTCCGGGTTTGAGCTGAGCGCAACGATCTGCGGGTACCATTGCTTCGTGGTCTTGTCGCTACGCTCGATGCGTTGCTGAATTTGCAGCAGCGCGTGCTGCACGTGGCGCGGATGTTTCTCGTCGACGAGATACTGTGTGATTTCGGCATCAGACAAATCACGACCAAACCACGTGAAGTACCAGGTCAAGAAAGAAGCGACCACAAAGAGGATGGCGAGGATCAGAATTGGTCCCGACGCGCGCACGCGCTTCACCGGGGCGGGCGCCACGTTTACGCCGGGATGGTTTCCGTTGTCCATATCCTATTGCGATGAAACCTTGTTCGCAGAACCGAACTGCGCGTCCATCACGTGCGCACAGACCAGCATTCCTACTGGATTAAGATGGTGGATAAATGTGGTAGAGCATCAAATAGACAATCACGCCCGTTACTGAAACGTACAGCCACAGCGGCAGTGTCCAGCGGGCAATCCTTTTGTGCCGGACAAAATCCAGTCGTACTGCGCGATAGAGCGTCACAAATATCAAGGGCACAATCACGACGGCTAGAATCGTATGAGTTATCAGAATAGTGAAATAAATTGGACGAACAATTCCCTGTCCGAGAAAACGCGTCGAGCCATGAAAATAGTGATAAGTCAGATATGACGTTAGAAAAAGGGTTGAAGAAACCAGGGCCGAAAGCTGGCAGTTTCGATGGGCCCGGATTCGGCCGAGACGAATGAATCTAAAGCCAGCCAGTAGAAGAATCGCGCTGGTGGTATTCAGAACTGCGTTGAGATGGGGAAGGTAGTGAATATATTTAGGCATCAGGTAAAATGTATTCAGGCCAGAGCGGCGCTCCAGAGGAGCGCAATGTTTATAGCACAAGGCTCTTCTGAGAACTCAAAGCTCCGTAAGGAGCGACATATCGCTCCTACGGAGCTCAAATCAGCAAACAACCTTCAAACCATAAACATTGCGTCGCTAGTTTCCTGGGGGGACCAGACGATGGCCTCAAGACGACAAACTCGCTAAGTCTTGGATTGCTTTGCCGCTTCTTTTCCCTTTTCAGTCAACGAATAGAAATCGTTTCCCTCCTCCTGAAGCAAACCTTCACTTGCTAATTTTTCGACCGCATCAAACACCGCGGTGCGCGCGTCAGGATCGTTTTCACCGACCTCAAAGAGAGTGTGCAGATCGAGCTTGTCCTTGCTCCAGTGCTCAAAACTTCCCAGTACGAGTTTTTCGATTTTACTCACGGCAGGATTAACGCGATACGCGTGGGCTACGGTTGCTTTTGCTGCATATTCGCAACCATCGATTTCACATCAGGGGGAACTGCACGGCCTTTCGAGTCCAGCAATGGTGCACCGCCTCCGATGACTGGTGGCCTATCGAGGACAGCCTTTTTTCGAAAAGGAATCGGAAGTCTCCCCTCGTTTTTCATGTACAACAAGGGGTTCGCTGCAAACATAAGCGCCATAACCAGGCAGACGGCGGTGACGAACAGATTGTCAGTTGTGAAAAACTGAGCGGAGAAAAGCGCGTTCAGAACGGCGAGGGCGATAAAGATGAGGGCCGCAATGATGCAGATCAGATTCAGTAACTTCGCTTCGCTCTTCATGACTCTTATCCCGCTGGTTTCCATTACCATCCTGCACCAAACAGCCTCGATATTTCAAAGGCCCGCCTTTCAGCAATCCTCGCCATTAATGTTTGGCCTTCCCCGCGGGTTTCGGACGCTCCGACATCTCTTCGTAACCGCATCTTTCGCACTGCCAAATCGGAAATGTGCCGGTTGGATCGGCGACGCTTTGATAAACCGCGCGGTTGGACGGAATTATCTTTCCACCACACCGCGGACAGACACGCCCGCGAGTAGTCCGCTTCTCAACATCGATGCGTAGGAGATTTTCCTCAGCCATAACTGAAACAGTCGGGAGTCGGGAGTCTCGAGTCTTAGTAGACTCAGAAACACGAATTCAATTTTCCTTCGTCTCTCCGAACGGCCCAGTACCTTCTGCTTGTTTCTCAGTGCTCCCTGTTCGGTAATGTCTCAGCACCATAAATATTGAGCAGAATATGGTGACCGGTGGTACCAGGAGCACCAGTACCCCGATATTGAAGTTCCTGATAAAAAACGCGTTGTTCGAACCCGCCAGCGATGCCCTGCACATCGAGCACTGGGCGAACGCGGATGTGGAGCACAACAACAAGGCCACAATTCCCGCTATGGCTGGCAGCACCGCCTTAAGCTTCGAACGTTTATTCATCAAGGTTCCTCTGCCGACGCCGGCGGATTTTCTTTAAATTGATAGCGCAAGCCTGCCGATCTGAAGCTGTCAGGGAAGAACACGAAAAGCAGGCAGATGCAAACGACTAACATCGGAACAATAGTCAAAATCAAGCTCAAGCGCTCAAACTTCAAGTGCATAAAGTAGGCCACGATCAGGGCCGCCTTAATGATTGAAAGACCAAGCAGGATCGTCAACATGAAATGGATTGGCATCGGCCTGTAAGCAATGCCGATCTCAACCATTGTCAGCAGAACCAGCCAGCCCCAGATCGAAATAAATAGTTTATTGCTGCCGGCAAAATGTTCTTCCACGTGTTCGCTCATGCTCGATTCCTCCGGTCCAATCTCCAGCCATTCTTAACGCCAGCTTGAAGTGGCGACTTACGATTTACCTTGCCAGGTGGCCACCCACATCCACTGACAGGATGTAAATCAGCGGGAACACAAACATCCAGACCAGATCAACAAAGTGCCAGTAGAGGCCACTGATCTCAACGTCTTCGTGATTCACTTTCTTAACGCGCGCGGCCACCACTCCCAGATATATAATGCCGCTGGCGACGTGGAACATGTGCAGGCCGGTAATGGTAAAGAAAGTGGCGCCAAACAAAGGCGACGGCAATCTTCCATCTGACGTGGTAAAGGTCGATACCCAGTGGGCCGGTAAACTAAACGGTCGCAGGCCCTCACTGATCAAATGGTTCCATTCGATAAGGTGCAGAATGACAAACGCCGCGCCGAAGAACATCGTCGCCAGAATCCATTTGCGGGCCGCCGCCTTGTCTCCGCGGCTCGACGCTGAGACACCGAAGACCATCGTCAAGCTGGACGAGAGCAGACAGAAGGTCATGACGGATGAAAAGAGGATGCTCGGACGGAAAGGAAATGGCGTGGGCCACACGTTTGACGCGCGCAGGTAACTGTAGCCAATCAGCAGCGCTGAGAACGTCAATGAGTCGGAAACAATAAACAACCACATCCCGAGTTTGCGATGACCAATGCGATAGGGATGCACACCCCCGCCCCAGTCCGCTGCCGGAAAATGCACTGAGCTTGCTTCTGTACTCACCTGTCACCTCCAAAGGGTATCAGTCTGCGAGCTTGAAAACGCCCTTACTACCACAGATTGAAGTCCGTGTTTCTCCTCAATACAGTCCGCTGTTTAGAGGCGGCACTTGTGCCGCCTACTGCTACCGCACAAAGAAAAGCAGCACGAACAAGTAGAGCCACAAAAAGTCCATAAAATGCCAGTAGATCGTTACTGCGTCTGTGCCCGCCTGCGCCTTTTCTACGGCAAAGTAGTCTTCTCGCGCTGCGCGAACCCGAAAGGCAAGGTAAACAAGCGCAATTAATCCGCCAAGCAGATGCGCGCCGTGCGTTGCAGTCAAAAGATAAAAAAACGAGCTGTGCGGATTGCTCGCAACGTAGATTCCCTGCTGCACGAACTGTCGCCAGGCAAGCAGTTGCGATCCTAAGAATCCGAATCCGAGCGCCACGGTCACCAGCAGCCAGCGTCTATGCGCGCTATGACTTGCGCTCTTCAATTTGCGTCGAGCAGTTTCAAGCGTGCCGCTGCTGATGAGTATTAAGGCCGTGCTTAGCAGCAGGATTCGCGGCATCTTCAGAGGCTGCCAATCATTTGATGAAGCTGCGCGCACAATGTAAGCGCTGCTCAGCGCTGTAAACATCATCAGGATCGACGCCAGCGCCACCCACGTCCCGATGCGATAGCGGTTTGCTGAAGACTGAAAGTCCGGGAAAGCGCGCTCATGGCCGTTTCGTTTGGGCGCACCATTACCATTGGGACCACGAGGTTTCGGCCCACCACCGATCGCTGTTTTTGTTAGGGGCCTAGCGCCTGTGACCGTTGTGGCCATCACCACCCACTCCTTCGCTTATCGGGACCTCACTCGCATCGGGTTCCGTCTGCATAACGAAATCGTTTGGCGCTCCGGGCACGGCAAACTCATATGGCCCGCGGTAAACGACTGGGAGAACGCCGGCAAAATTGTCGTGCGGCGGTGGGCTGGATGTGGTCCACTCGAGAGTGGTCGCCTCCCACGGATTCGCACTCGCCTTCTTACCTTTGAAGACGCTCCAAACAAGATTGAAGTAAAAAAGAATTTGCGTGCACACCGTGGCAATCGCGGCAATCGACACAAACACAATCAGCGGGTGAAGCGAGTCGAGAAACCTGTACTCAGTAAACTGCGCGTAGCGCCGCGGCATGCCCACCATGCCCATTGTGTGCATCGGCACGAAGATGCAGTAAACGCCGACGAAAGTTATCCAGAAATGAATTTTCCCGAGCCGCTCATTGAGAAAACGGCCAAACATTTTGGGGAACCAGAAGTAGATCGCGGCAAACATACCGAAGATCGACGCCACGCCCATCACCAGGTGAAAGTGTGCTAACACGAAGTAAGTGTCGTGTATGGGCAGGTCAAGCGATGTTTGGCCAAGAACCAGACCGGTAATCCCGCCGGCCACAAACAGCGATACAAAGCCTATGGCAAACAGCATCGGCGTGGTGAAGCGAATTTTCGCGCCCCATAACGTACCGAGCCAGTTAAAGGTCTTCACCGCCGATGGTACGCCAATCGATAGCGTCAGAATGGAAAAGGTCATTGCCGAGTAGGGACTCATACCGCTGATGAACATGTGATGGCCCCAAACAAAGAACCCCAACAGGCCAATGGCAAAGATAGCAAACACCATGGCGCGATAACCAAAGATGGGTTTGCGAGCGAAGGTTGAAAGGATGTGGGACGTCGCGCCCATGCCGGGGAGAATCGCAATATAAACTTCCGGGTGACCGAAAAACCAAAACAGGTGTTGCCAGAGAATCGGCGAGCCGCCGCTGTGCGCCGTCAGCACCGAGCTTCCGAAGACCAGGCCGCCGGGTATGAAGAAGCTCGTGCCGGCAACTCGATCAAGGAAGAGCAAGATGCCGCCGCCGAGTAGGACTGGAAACGAAAGCAGTGCCAGCACCGCGGTCGTGAACCAGGCCCAGCACGTCAAGGGCATGCGCATGAGGGTCATTCCCCTGGTGCGCATGTTGAGCAGTGTCGTGATGAAGTTAAGCGCGCCGAGCAACGAACCCACGCAGAAGATCGCAATGCTTACGATCCAGAGGTTCATGCCTGCGCCCTGGCCCGGACCGGCCGCCATGCCAACGGCGCTTAAAGGCGCATAGCCAGTCCACCCTCCGATCGGGCCTACGGTGGCGCCACTGCCGCCGCCCAAGGCCACTCCGAGTGCCGAGTTAGCGATCGTCGTATTGCCCTCAACAAAGATGGCCGTGAGTATGACGATGAACCCGACAAGCGTTATCCAAAACGACATCATGTTCAGAAACGGGAAAGCCATGTCTTCCGCGCCGATCTGAATGGGAAGAAAATAGTTCCCAAAGCCACCCTGGGGCGCGGTGGTGAGAACGAAGAAAACCATGATCGTTCCGTGCATGGTCACGAGCGACAGATAAAACTCGGGATTCATAACGCCGCCCGGCGCACCGTTCGGAAAAAGCGTTCCCAGGATCGGCCAGTGCGTACCCGGCCACGACAGATTCAAGCGCATCAGCACCGACATAGTCATGCCCACCACGACTGCGACCAGCGCCAGAATGATGTACTGGATGCCGATGACTTTATGATCCAGGCTGAAGATGTACTTACGAATGAAGCTCGTGGGCGCCTCATGACGGTGCACTGCTTCGTGCGTTTCACCTGACATCTCTAATCTCCTAGTGGTTAGGCTGAATCAACAATCCGAGATCGTTTTCACTGCTGGTAAGTCGGCAACTGATACTTCGCTAGCAGCTCGGTGACGCGAGTCTGAAATTGATCTTGCGGCAGAGCCATCAGGGCCTGATGCTCGTCCGCCGGCAACACCAGCATGAAACTCCTCATCCGGAAGTGAAATTGTCCACAAAGCTCTGCGCATGCCAGTTCATACTTGCCTGGTCGGTTTGCCGTGAAGTGCACGCGAATCATCATTCCCGGAACCAGGTCCTGCTTAAACCTTAGTTGCGGAACCCAGAAGTCATGAATAACGTCCCGGGAGCGAAGAATCAGCTCGACTGGGCGGCCCGCGGGAACCGCAATCACGCTGTGCGTCACATCGTCTTTGGCGTTTGGATCAGTTTGGTCCAGGCCAATGTAATTAAGCGCCGAATCATCGATGAGGTTGGGGTCGGTGCGGCCGAAGACGCCGTCTTTACCGGCGTAATGAAAGTTCCATTGAAACTGTTGCGCGACCACTTCAACCTGGAATGCGCCCGCGGGAGCTTTGTTGAAATGAAGCGATGCCCAGACGCTCTGGCCCATGACGGCGAGACCGATGAAGATCACGGCGGTCATGATCGTCCAAACAACTTCCAGCCGATTGCTGCCATGCGAATAGACCGCCCGCGTGCCCTCGCCACGATCGCGATATTTCCAAACCATGTAACCCAGACCAACCTGGGCGGCGGTGAAGGCGATGCCGACCACGATTATTGTCAGCAGAAACTGACGATCAAGCGCGGCCGCGTGAGAAGAGATGGCTTCAGGAAACCACCACTTCTTCACGAAGAAGAGACTCACTGAACCCAGTGTCAGGATCCAGATGATAACCGCCAGAGCTCGTCCCATCGGTTACGCTCCTTAGTGAATAGAAAATCGTAAATCGTAAATAGTAAAGAAATCTTGCTTGAAACCTAATTCGAGTAATACCAGCGCGCGATCTATTTACGATTTACCTGTCTAAAACCATCACAATAAACAATAGAGGCAAATAGATAACGGAGGCGAGCAACAGCCGCCGCGCCTCTTGTCGTGATTTGGAGAGTGCTGCCCGCACACTGCTGTAAAGAAAGAGCAATCCCAGGATGATGGCGCCGTAGAGATAAATTTTGCCGGACACACCCAACGCAGTGGGAAGTAAGCTGACGGGCAATAGCAATAAAGTGTAGATAACGATCTGTTGCGCGGTCACCCGTCCATCGGGCTCAACTACGGGCAGCATCAGGATTCCGGCGCGGCTGTAATCTTCGCGATACATCCAGGCGATGGCCAGGAAGTGTGGAAACTGCCACAGGAATAGAATCGCAAACAGCACCCAGGCTTCAATGCCAATGTTGCCGCGAGCAGCGGCCCAGCCTACCAGCGGCGGCACTGCTCCGGGAAAGGCGCCCACAAGCGTCGAAAGGGACGTTTTCGTTTTGAGTGGCGTATAGCCAAACAGATAGCCGGAGATAACGGTCAGGCCCAGCAACGCCGATAAAGGATTCACCAGTACGGCCAGATAAACTTCCGCCATTACCGTCAAACCCACGCCGAAAACCAAAGCCTCCCACGGCAGAAGTTTTCCGGACGGCAGTGGACGGTTGGCAGTGCGCCTCATAAGAGCGTCGAGGTCTCGCTCCATATATTGATTGAGCGTGGCAATCCCTGACGACAAGAGCGCAATGCCTAACATCGCGCTGCTCAGGGCGGCATAATCTATTCGCCCACGCGAGCCGAGCGCGAATCCCGCGGCGGAGGTCAGCACGATCAGGAAAGTAATGCGCGGTTTCGTAAGCTCGACGAACGCCGCCACTCGCTCGCGCGCGCTAAGACGCTCAAGCTCGACAACGCCGGCGCTATTCAGTTCTATCGCAAACTCTTTCATTTTGAACTTTGTTCAGAAGCCCGAAGTTTAGAGTACAACCTTT
>DIYZ01000026.1:33373-59264 GCA_002427845.1 Chloracidobacterium sp. UBA6041
GAACTCTAAACTTCATCAACGCTCGGCGGTGACAAACTCAAAGGATGAAGCGTGTGAACGCAGCACCTTAAACGCCCTAAGTGTTAAGACAATAGTGGTGGCAAATACCAGCGCGCCGCACGCTACGTGGGCCACCGTCACGCCAACCATCGGATTCAACGGTTGCGGATCATTTGGCGAAGCCACCCTCGTCAGGTAAGCCGCGACACCCAGAAACAACTGCACCACCAACAGAGAAAGTGCGATCTGCGCCGGCCGGGTCAGAAACGTTTCGCCGCGATGCCGTCGCAAGATCATCAATGAAGCGCTTCCCAGCAAGAGCGTTACCGCGACTGCCCCGGCGATGTGGGTTAACAATAGATCTGTCGGCAGTGGTTTGTCCCAGGTCGCTGAATGTCGCAGCGTTGCTCCGATTATCAACTGCAAAAAGATCGTTACCGCCGCAGCCACGCACGTGTATCGGACAGCCAGACTTCCCTGCTCTTCCACCGTGGGACGGTCTTTCATCCAACTACTGGAGGTGAAAACCGCCAGGCTAACAGTGGTGCAGAAAAAGAGCTGGGCCAGCGTGGCATGCGCTGCTGAAACCGCCAGCGGCAACATTAGCTTCACCGTTAGGCCGCCAAGCAATCCCTGAGCAATCACTGCGGCGAGCGCAAGCACTGCGAGGCGACGGATCCAGCTTCGCCTTTCCTTTAAAAATAGAAAAATTACTAATCCGATGGTCAGCAAACCGACGGTAGTCGCCACCAGCCGATGCCCATGTTCCCAAAAAAGATTGCCGACCATCTTTGGAAACACCTGTCCGTTTGAAAGCGGCCAATCGGACGTTGCCAACCCCGCGTCGTGACTGGTGACCAGCGCCCCGGCGATGATCAGAAAAAATGTTGCGCAAGCCACTAGTAGCGCAAACCGATGCACACCCTGATCCATATTTTTGATTGCCGATTGCCGATTTACGATTGCAGAAATCCTGTCACCCCGGACGTTTCATTCTGCAATCGCAAATCGAAAATCTAAAATCGCCCCTAGTGCCTGCCCAACATGGGGAATTCCATTGCCGGCATCATCTCCAGACTGGGTCTGCTGCCGGCCGTCGCAGCCTCGCCGAACGCAAAATCAGCTTTAACGGTGCCGTTTGCAGGCACTGTAACCGTCATCGGTTTCTCGGTGCCGGTAGCTCCGCCTTCATGCCAGGCCACTACTGTGTAGGTTCCTGGTGGAACAGCCTTGATCGTATAGGTGCCGTCTTCCGCACTAACAGCAAAGAATGGGTGCTTCAAGACGCCGACGTATGCCTTCATCCACGGATGCTGATTACATTTCACCGGAACCAGCACTTCAGACCGCGTCAGTTTATGCATCATAGGCGGGGCGCCGTTTGGCTGCGACTGGTTCCAGTCAGCGTTGTTCTTCGGGGTGAAGTGTATATTGTGCGTGGTCGGATCGCTGTTAGTAATTTGGATGTCCTGGTTAACCATTGCGCCTAGCACGTGCGGCCGGTAATGGCAGCCATTCTGATCCAGCGTGACCGGTGTCGAAGGAGTCGGAAAAGTGAATTCGACAATCTTCTTGCCGTCGGCTGTCGTGCCGTCTTTGATGTAGACGAACACATTGGCCAGCTTGCCGTTGGTTACGACAGTATCTTCAGTGCTAAGGTTCGGATTCTTCGAGCCGCAAACGGGATCGGCCGAGGTGTCGATCTTCTTGGGCGCCGGAGGCGTTCCGTTATAGGCAATGGCACCACTTACCGAGCCTTCGTTGCCCTTGGGCACATAAGGCGTGCCTGTGGTCGCAGTAGGTCCGCTTTCATTTGTTGGCGCCTCACTCTTATTCCCACACGCTGACGCGAGCGCCATAAGCGCGAGCGCTATCGTTAGTGCTAACCAGACTTTCGTCTGCTTCATAAACATGATCAGTTCCTCCAAATTAGAATAACTTTCGCATAACTTTAGCACGGGAGGCTATGATAAGTAGACCCGTCAAAGTTGACGCAGTTAATTACATGCCCGGCGCCCTGGCGTTAGTTCTAAAAGTTGTGCTGCGTGCAATGGTGGCCCGCCTTGCCTGACGTGAGCGCCGTGCCCTATTTGAGCCGACCTCCCGACCCTTGCTCTGTGAATTATTTTGCGCTTTCTGGGCGGGCTGCGCCGAAGCAGCGGGCGCTACCGGCGCCGTTGCCAGCAAACGTCTCTGTTCGTCGGGCGTCATTAAGAACATGTAGCGCACCAACAATCTGGCGTGGTCGTCATGGTATTCATTCGCACTGGCGGGCGGATTCGGCAAATTGATTACCCAACGCTCCCCTTCCTTCCTGAACAGTCCGCTGGGCATCGCAGTGCCGGGACTGATTTGCGAAGGATCCAACAACCAGCGGAAGGTCCATTCGGGCTTAAGACGTTCGCTAGCCAACAGGAAGTTTGGCGCGATTGCTTTCTCGTCGTGGGCCGGCTCGCCCGTAATATGACACTTCAAACACGGCGTGCCTGAGGTGAACATTTGTCGCGCGACGAGTTTCTCCTGCTCGGTGAGCGGCTGCAGCGGCTCCTTAATGTAAGGCTCTTGTTGGCCGGACATCGACATGAAAAAGCGCACCAGCGTCTGCAACTCGTTTGGCGAGAAGGTAAACGTTGGCATGCGAAACTTCAGATAGGGCCGCACGCCATTTCGATCGAGACCGGGCTGTGCTTTTAGTTTGCCGCCCGTCGGCGCAGCCTTAGCGGTTGTTGCGTTTTCCGTTCCCGCCTGGGGAGCGCTCCCGCCCGTAGCGCTCTGCTCGGCTTTGGTTATCGCGGCGTTTTCAGCCGGCGTTTTTTCACCGCTAAGCGAGGGATCATGTAGAAACTTCAGCAGCCAACCTGGATCGACGCGCGCACCTTCGCTCGTGAGACGCGGCGGCAACAGATCCTTCCCTTCCGGCGTCTGGTAAAACGGTAAATCCATGACTACTGAACGCTGGCCCACCTGAAGCTGGTGACAACCCATGCAGTTATACTTCTTGATAACCCACCAACCATTCTGAATGTCCTGTCGCCGTTGGTCTTCCGGGGTATAGAAGAGCGACTGCGGGACATTTGAACCTTCGGAGCCAACGCTGCCGAGAAGAAAAGTGGTCAACGCGGCTCGCCATTCAGGAGTCAGATATGGCCGCGGCATGCGTAGACGGTCTTTGGGATCCTTTTCCTTGCCCTGATCATAGATGGAGGGCTCGGTAACTTTATGCTCAAAGAACCCCTTGTGGTTATACCAGGGCTTCTCTTTTTCCTGCGGATGCAAGCCAAGCGGATCGCTGCCTTCTTCAGCCTTCTTCGTTAACAAAGCAAAATCGAGCCGCTCAATCGGAGTTGCCCCTTCAACTGTTAATTCCTTGCCGATACGTTGTTCGTCCTCAAAGCCCTTGATTTCATGACAGCCGGCGCAACCGTATTGTTTGATTAAGGCGTGCCCTTTCTCTCGCAGTTCCGGGCTGTCCATAAACGAAGCATTCTCATATTGCGGCGGCGAAGATAGCGAGAAAAGGTAGGTGGCAATGTCGCGGGCATCCGTTTCGGACAGGCGGAAATTCGGCATCACCGTCATGTTCTGCACCTGGAGCTCCGCGCCATCATTGGGACAACGCGAATGCAACTCGGTATCAAACACAAAAGGCAGGTTGTGCTTCGAGTAATCTTCCGGGGTCAAGTCACGCTTTTCTTTGGGACAATACGGCGCCCAACGTTCGCGCGGGTTGTGAATCCAGCGAACGATGTAATCGAAGTTTGCCTTCTCTCCAACCTTCTGAAGATTCGCCGCGAACGTTCCGCCAATCAGGCCATCGCCTTCGCCGATCGAATGGCACGCCAGACAGCCACGCGATTCAAAGAGTTCCTTTCCATGTGCGGCATCGCCGCGCTGTTGTTCCGGAAGTTGTCCTTCGAAGCTGTCCTGCCACAGATAGGCGGCGATAGCCTGTATCTGCTGTTCCCCGTCCTTGTCGCGCATAACGGGACCACCATTTTCGGCGGGCGTGGCAAAACGCCAGAACGTTGGCATCTTTGTGCCGGGACGAAAAGCCTGTGGGTTAGAAAGCCAAACGGGCACCCATTCCTTGCGTAGTTTCAAACGCACGTCCTTGAGGTTTGGCCCAACCTTCTTCTGGTCCTGCATCAAATACTTCGACTGCAAATTTAACTGGTCGATTCTGGCGGCAAGCAAGCTGTTGGTTACGCGCAGCGAATCGGCATGCGCGAGCAAACGCTGCGCTTCAGAGTTGTCTTCAACCGATCCGGACGATTCCGTGTCCAGGCGAATCTGTTTTTCGTTCGCCGTAATCTGGTCTTCAAGCTGGCTGATATTCTGTCGCGTGTTGCCGAGCGCGTCTGTCTCGCGATCGAATCCTTCGTAGCGATGGCATCCCATGCAACCGCGCTGAGCAAAGAGGTCTCGTCCTAAATTCAACGTCTCGGCGCCCTGCGTCACCCGATCTTTTGAGTGACACTGCTGGCAGCCGGCCTCGGTATTGTCTTTCTCGAACATTGGCCAGAGCCAAAACTTATTCTGGCCATGGCTCTTGAGCTCACTCGTCGTCGCGCGGCCATTCCCCCAGTGGCAACTCGCGCATCCAAACCGGTCGGGGCTGTGTATTTGCAACAACTCTCTGTTTGGGTGGCTGACAAACGCGCGGGAAAGATTGTCAGGCTTTTTGCCGGGACCGTCCGGCGCCAGGTCAGCGGGGCGCAGATCAAGCGGCTCGCGAATGCCTACGTGGCAAACTTCGCAACGATCGACGATGTTGTATTGGTTGACGCTGATTTGATGCGGAAGGATGGAATAGTCAAACTTTTCCATCTTGCGGATCAGGCCGTCGATTTGTGTGGGTCCCAAACCCGTCAAATGCTGCTTCAGATAATCGTCGCGTTTCTTTTGAAGTTCCGTGGGCTCCTTAAGCAATTCTGCTTTCTGTCCCAACAACTGAGCCTTTTCATCCCGCAGGTCGTTATAAAACTTCTCAAGCTGATCGAAATTCATCTTCTGCGTCGCGGTCTTCCCGGAACCGTCAGCCGCCGGTAAATCAACCTCCACCAATTCAGCTCGTTTCTGCGCCGCTTGTTTGCGATATTTGTCTTTCGCTGACCCGGACGCAATTTCAACGTTGTAGTTGATGACGGTGAGACGACCGCGTTGATTTTGGAAAGGATCGGTTACGGCGTCGAGCTGTCTTTGAATTTGCCCGACCTTGTGATCAATATCGCTGATGTCGGGTTTGACTTTTTCAAGCGCCGCCTGCGCTTCCGCGTCGAGCGTTTGATACTCCGAGCTTTCTTTTACTTCCGCCTCTGTCTTGCCCGCCTGAGGGCGAATGCTTTTCAAGTATCGTGTGTAACGGCTGACAAATTGTTGTTGGATGCCTTTCCAGGGACGTTGCCCAAAAGCTTCATCGTAGAGGGACCAGGCGAGCGATGCGGTGAGAAGTAACGCGCAGATCAACATGATGCCGCTCGTCGAGCGACTCACGATAGGATCGTTAAGCGGGACCTCGGGCTCCTTCTTTACCAGCGACTCGGTAGGTTCAGCAGAATCAGCCACTCCGGATCATCCCTTCGCGCTCGTCAAATGTTGTCAGATATTGAACCAGGGCGTTACCCAAACATACTTGATCGTTAACGCCAGCCGCAGTATCAGTTTCACCGGCACAGCGAGCAAAACACTCACCGCAAAAAACTGGAATGTCAGGTATTGCAGGAGACTTGTCCGCGCCAACAGTTTCTTCTCAAACTCGTCCTGCGGAAACAGGTGCAGGGGGCGCAGCGTAATTCTTTTGAAATCCACGGTCATCAACCAGTGGAAAAACAACGCTCCCAAAATATAGAAGCCGCCCACGACCAGCATGCCGAAGATAAACTTGAAAGGATTGGTGGAAAGAAATCCCAAGTGCAGCGTCTTGCCTATGCGGCTGGTCGCAATCCAATCATGAAGGTCGACGTTTTTGTCGAACACCACGGCGTTGTGATCCCAGGTTTGACCGGGCCAGAACCAGATCCAGCCGGGTCCCCGGATGAAAGTTCCAATCACGATGAGAAGAATCCACATCAGGAATCCCCAGCCAAACATCCCGATAGCGAAGCGCCGTTGCTTGAGCGTGTAATAACCGTTGCCGAGTGGATTTGAATCGACGTAGGGGAAAACCATCAGCCCCATCATGATGATCGACGGCATCACCACGCCGGCGATCCAGGGATCGAAATAGACCAGCATTTCCTGAAGTCCGAGGAAATACCACGGCGCCTTCGACGGATTCATTGTGAGATTGGGATTTGCCGGCTCTTCGAGCGGAGCGTTTAGCGTGATGGACCAGACAAACAAGACGACAGTCACGATTATAGCCGCGAGAAATTCGATGCGCACCAGATATGGCCAGACGTGAATCTCGCGTGCCCAACCCGGGCGCCACGGTTCTGCTTTTCGATGATGCGTTTTCGCGAGCTTGGGATCCTGTTCCAGTTGCTCGATCAGCCGGTCGTTCGCTTTCGACTGCTTGATTCCGAGCCAGGTGAAGAACGGCACCAGGAAGAGCATGGCAACAATGGGCACATTGTCAGGCGCCGAGGAGATGGTCCATAGCTGATGCCAATCCTGGACGAAGAAGATGGCAAGAACGACAATGACGACAACCACTCCAAGGGTTATCAGTTTGCCTTTGCTTAAGTGAAATCTCGGTTTCGCCATCTCACGTATGTCCGACAAACTTTAGTTTGTCGCTGGTCACTCAATAAAAAGCCGCTCGATCAAATATCGACAAACTGAAGTTTGTCGGACTTTGATCAGACTACTTCTTCTTCACCGCTTTCATCTCTGATTCAAGCATCACGGGCGCCGGACCAGAGATGCCGCCGTCCTTACGTATGCGCCAAAAATGCACCGCCATAAAAATCGACGCCACTAAGGGGATGCCGATGCAATGCCAGATGTAGGAACGCAACAAGGCGTTCGAATCGACGATCGAACCCCCCAGCAGCCCAAAACGAACATCATTGAACGGAGTCATCCCAAGCTGAACGCCGAAAGGCCCCTCCGAACCAAACATCGGTGTAGCGCGCGCCATGTTTGTGCCGACTGTTACCGCCCAGAAACCAAGTTGGTCGTCCGGCAGCAGGTAACCCGTGAACGACAGCAGGAGCGTCAAAACCAACAACACGACCCCCACACCCCAGTTAAACTCGCGCGGTCGTTTATATGATCCGGTAAGGACAACCCGAAACATATGCAGCCACGTTGTAATTACCATCAAGTGGGCAGCCCACCGGTGCATGTTCCGCAGTAGTTTTCCAAAGGGAACGTCATGCTCCAGGTAAAGGATGTCGCGAAATGCGTCGGCCTTAGTGGGGTGGTAGTAAAACATCAGGAGCACACCCGTGAACGTCAGCACGATAAAGAGATAAAACGTGATGCCGCCCATTCCCCAGGTGTACCGGTAGCGCACTGCGTCGCGATTGATTTTTGCCGGATGAAGATGAAGAAAGACGTTTGAGAGCACAGCTAACGAACGATTGCGCGGGTCGGAACGATCGTGTGAAACGCGAAAAATCGATTTCCACAGTTGCGTGTCCTGTACGTCCTTGTAGCTTTTGGCCTCTTCAATCGCCCGCTGCTTGAGCGCAGTCCCGCCTTCTTTAACTTTCTCGAGAAGACTCGGATGGCCTTCCTCGCCGGCGGTCAACTGCTTAGTGCTTTTTTTGTCAGGATTATCGTCCATGATTCTCTTTGCGATTTACCAATGTCGTAGGGCGCGACTACGTGCGCACGTTTGACGGACACTTAAGTCCGCCCTACAGCAACCTCTCAGAGTGGTATGTATGCACCCGGATCGTTGAATTCGTCCTTCTCGCCCTTGGGCCACCTGTAGAGCCGCCCTATGTCCACGAGAATCTGTCCTTCGGCATCCAATTCCACATGCGCGCGGTCCATCGGCCGCGGGGCGGGACCTTCAAAGTTAATGCCCTCGCTGTCGTAGCCGCTGCCGTGGCACGGACACTTGAACTTATTTTCGCTCGGCTTCCAGTCCGGCGTGCAACCGAGATGGGTGCAGCGCGCGTAGATCACAAAAATTCGGTCGGAAGTTTTGTCTACCCAGATGCGATATTGCTGCTGCCATTTAGTGTCTACGCCGAGCGCATAGTCGGACGGATAGCCCACTCGAAAGACGCTGGACGGTTCAAGAATCGAACGCGGCAGGAAAAACCGCAGAAACATCAGGAAGCAAGTAACGAGAAAACCGGTGACGCTTGCCCAAACGATCCGGCGTCGCATTTTGTTTACCGGTGGATCTGGTGCGCTCTCGACAACAGCCCCGACGGGCGCCGGTGGAGTCTTCGCCGTTGCGGGCAGAGGAGGCTTTGCTGGCAGGGGCACACTTGCGGGTGTTCCCGCAGCGACAATCTCGCCCGGTTGCACGATAGTATCGCTGTTGGCGGATAGTTCTTGATTGATTGGACTATCCAACTATGCAAGTCCTCCGGTCGATCGGATTTAGCAAATACACTACAACGCGGCAAAGGGTGCAAACCATACAACTCCCCCAATGCAGGGATCACTCTCTGCGCAAGAACAAATTATTTGCCTATACATGAAGAGCGCCGTGCCGAACAAAAATCATATAATCGGGGCTCGGTGGTGGTATTTATACCCTGTTTCCCAATTTACTGGCAAGAAATTTCTAATTTTGTCCTCAAGACCCTCGCGGACAACGAATGCGGAGAGCTTCAGGAATGATCTGAAACGTCGCCGGGAGGTAGCCGGGAAGTTCGCCGTCCACATCAATCGGGATGCGTTGTTCCTTATTAACAGGACGGGCGGATAACTTTTTCGCAAGCGCGTGACCGACATCAGCCATGCTGAGATGCGAGCCCAGATATAGTCGGGGCGCGTTAGCCAGAATGCGGGCGGCGCCCAGATCTCCAATGCTGATTACGTCAAACTTACCATCCGTCAGCTTTGCGTTCGGTGCGATCTTCATGCCGCCGCCAAAATATCGCGCATTCGCAATACAAAGATTTGCGACAGTCAGGTGAAGCGCGGGATCGTCATCGAGTTGAACGATAACGCGCGTCGCCCGCGTTTGAAATGCGCTTTCCAACATCGCCATACCAAAAGACAGGCGCCCACTTAACCATTTAGGTCCTTTTGCAGGTAGCCATTCAGGCCCGCCTTCCTTTACGCGCGCGATCACGTGGGCACTCATGCCAAACGATGCCACACCCAGAAAGTAACGCGAATCATGCTCGTCGTCCTCTTTAATAAACGTAACTTTGCCGACATCGATCTGCCGCGTACGGCCATCTCGAAGAATCCTGGCCGCATCGCTGCTCCGAGCAGGAATACCAATAGTCTTGCGGAAATCGCCACCCGTCCCGCTCGGAAGAATTCCTAATTCGGCCTCGCTGCCGGCAGACAAAATCCCATTGGCTACTTCCGAAATGGTTCCATCACCACCGCAGGCGATAATCAGCTTTGTGCCTTTTCGCGCGGCTTCCGAGGCAAGCTCGATTCCCTGACCGGCGCTTTCGGTGAATTTAGGAATGAATGGTCCGAAGTGCGTCGCGAGCGCGCTCGCAATCTTCGGCCAGGCGTCGCGCGTTTTGCCGCCGGCAGATTCTGGATTGATGATGACTAGTGGAAGAGACATTTGTCTGTCGTGAAAGCTTCATAACAAGCCGAGGAGCGGGGGCAAGGCGGGGTCCCCAGCGGGGCAGCCGCTGGGGTGCTAATCCCACCTTCCCAACCCAGAGACTTCCACACGTGATTGGAATCTTCTCCGCTTGAAAGCCTTCCAGTCTAATTCTCCAGTGCTAAGTTAGATGCGGCTCATGGTTGGGAAGGCGGGCTTGCCCCCGCTTTCAGTGCATTCTCTTCAGAGTTCAGTGCCCTATCCTGTTCACCAAGTTCCGCAATCTTCTGCATCACAAAATCAGCGATCTCTTTATACGTCCTAACACGATCTGGTCTTGACAAGTAGTTTGACACCTCGAGCTGTGGGCCAAAATGTATCCGAATCTTTTCACCACCTAGCCAGTTGCCCAATACCTGTTTCGGCAAGTCGTTTCCTAAACCTGCGATGAAAACCGGAATGACCTGTGGCGCAGCGTCTTTGATTAATTTCCCAACCCCTGGTTGCGCCGGCAGATAAGAATACGGATCCGAGTCCTTGTTGCGTGTGCCTTCAGGATGAAAGCCGACGACGTTGCCCGCTCCTTCGCGACAGAGGCTGGTGAGCAGACAAAACGAGAATTTATCGAAAGCGCGTTTCTCCGGAATTGGCTTTTCCCCGGATGCGAAGAACGGCGGATACATGGACCACCAACCCATCACTAGATTGACGAACAGGCCCAAAGGAGACTGATAGAAGAAGCGTCCGCGCACCGGAAAGAAAAGTTGCTTGCGCCAGGAGGTGTTGCGGAAAAGAACGGTCGAGACCGTGTACATGTCGAAGAACGATCGATGGTTGGCAACTAACAGAATCGGGCGGCCCCGTGACGCGGCCGCTACGTTTTCCAGGCCATAAACGCGCATGAGGTTATAAGTAGAAAGATGAATCCAACCCGCGCCGATTGTCTTCTGACACCACGTCCAGAAACGTTTCCAGCGTCCCTGGTTCATTCGGCGCACGAGACGAAAAGCGAAGCGCTCGAACCAGCTCAACACTTCGAACTCTTCGGGAGTTGGGTCGCAGCGGGAGGTCAACGATCCGTGGATATCGGATTGGAGAGAAGAAGCTGTTTGGAATGGTTCGGACAACTTACGATTGCGGCTTTGCCGCCTTCCGTGCGGAAAGCCTATGGCTTTCCGTGTGGTGTTATTACGACAAAGAGGCTGTGCCTCGGATGGAGGCGCAGCCTCCAGACAATAAATGAAGCATTCCGGAAAGGCGTAGCCTTTCCGCACGGAGAGCGGCGGAGCCGCAAGATATTTTCGCTATGCCACCGACCTTCGATTTCGTAAATCTGGATAATCAGACTTTGAAATCTGAACTTTAAACTTTGGACTTTGGACATTGGACTTTGGACGTCGTTGTTAGTCGACTGAGAAGTATTTCGCTTCCGGATGATGAACAATGATTGCCGAGGTCGATTGCTCGGGATCGAGCTGAAACTCTTCAGTCAAGTCGACACCGATGCGTCGCGGATCCAGCAGTTCAAACAGCTTAGCCTGATCTTCCAGGTTTGGACACGCGGGATAGCCAAAACTAAAGCGCGAGCCCTGGTACTGCTGACGGAACAACTTCCTCACGTCCTCAGCGTCTTCACCCGCAATGCCCAACTCTGCACGTATGCGTTTGTGCCAGAGTTCCGCCAAGGCTTCCGCACCCTCAACGCTTAGCCCATGGAAGTAAAGATAGTCGGCGTAGTTATCCGACTGAAACAGCTCGCGTGAATACTCGCTCGCGCGACTTCCCATGGTCACCAGGTGGAATGCTACGACGTCAACTCGCCCCGAGTCTTTTGCCGCGAAGAAGTCCGCCAGGCACAGACGTTTCCCCGCTGGCTGACGCGGGAACGTGAAGCGCATTCGCTCAGTATGCTGATCGTCCTCATAAATAATCAGGTCATTGCCGAGTGACTGCGCCGGAAAGTAACCATACACAACGCGCGGTGCTAATAGTTGCTCTCGCTTGCTTCGCTCTTTCAACTCCTCATAGATCGGCCGCACCGTTTCGCGAACTAACGCGTCATACTCTTCCGCCGGGCGTCTCCCCTGTTTGAACTGCCACTGACCTTTAAATAAAGCAGTCTCGTTGACGAAGGAAAACACATCATCAAGCGGAATGTCTTCGACTACTCGCGAACCAAAAAACGGCGCTTGCGGAATGGGCACCTCTGCACGCACTTCCGAGCGGTTGGTGTGCGTCGTATCACCGAGGGTTTTTGTCGTGCCACGAGGCTTCAGAGGTTTTCGAATGCCCAGCTTCGCCTCGTCGCCTACCAGATCTTCAACATCATCCTGCGGTTCCCCGTCCGCGCCCGCTGCTGGCGCCGCAGCCCTCGCCAGGTCGGCAGTGATAACCTTCTCTCCGTTACCGCCCGCCAGTTTGTCCATCGTATGTAGACCGGCAAACGCATCGCGCGCATAGAAGAGCTGTCCTTTATATAGTGGCTTCAAATCGTCATCGACATAACGACGGTTGAGCGCGGCGCCGCCGAGCACAACGGGCACATCGATGCCGCGCTCATTCATCAACTCCAGATTCTCTTTCATGACGAGCGTCGACTTAACCAGCAGGCCGCTCATGCCGATAGCGTCGGCCCGGTGTTCTTCGTGGGCCTGAAGAATGTTCTCGATGGGTTGCTTGATGCCGAGGTTGATTACCTTGTAGCCGTTGTTCGTCAGGATGATGTCAACAAGATTCTTGCCAATGTCATGCACGTCGCCCTTAACGGTGGCCAGCACCATCGTGCCCTTTGTAGTCGCGCCGCCCTTTTTCTCCATGAACGGCTCGAGAAATCGAACAGCAGCCTTCATGGCTTCAGCCGACTGCAGAACAAACGGCAACTGCATTTGTCCGCTCCCGAACAGGTCGCCTACGACTTTCATGCCTTCGAGCAGAATGTTGTTGACGATATCCAGCGCTGAATAGTTTTCTAGGGCGGCCTTGAGTTCATCTTCGAGGCCAATTTTTTCCCCATCGATAATGTGATTCTTGAGTCTCTCTTCAACGGTCGCGCCTTTTGAGGCTTTCTTGCTTCCCTTCGCTTTCACTCCTTCGAAAAGCGTCGTGAAGTCCGTGAGCGGATCGTAGGTACACACATCGCCTTCAAATTTACGCTGGTCGTAAATCAACTCGCGAGCGACCTTCAGCTCCTTCTCGCCGATTCGGTTCAAAGGTTCAATCTTGCTGGCGTTGACTATGGCGGCGTCGAGCCCCGCTTCGACAGCATCATGCAGAAAGACTGAATTGAGCACTACGCGCGACGCCGGATTTAGGCCGAACGAAATATTGGAGACGCCGAGGATTGTGAAGCAGCCGGGCAACTCGCCCTTGATCCGGCGAATTCCCTCAATTGTCTCGAGCGCATTCCTGCGATCTTCCTCGATGCCTGTTGATATGGGTAATGCCAAAGGATCAAAGAAAATATCCGCGGCGGGCAGACCCAACTCCTGAGTCGCCTGCTCGTAGGCTCTGCGGGCAATCTTGAACTTGCCCGCTGCCGTACGGGCCATCCCCTCTTCATCGATGGTGCCGATGACTACACTCGACCCGTAATGTTTGGCCAACTCAATGACTTTCGTGAACCGTGGCACACCGTCTTCGTAGTTAGTTGAATTCAGAATGCACTTGCCACCCGCATGTTGCAGTCCCGCCTCCATCTTTTGCCACTCGGTGGAATCAAACATCAGCGGAATTTTTATGTTTGTCGCGAGGCGAGAGGCGAGTTCGTGCATATCGGCTTCGCCGTTGCGTCCGACGAAGTCTACGTTCACGTCAAGCACATGAGCGCCTTCGCGCTCTTGTTCCTTCGCCAGCGACACCAGGCCATCCCAGTCTTCAACGCCCAAAAGATCGCGCATCTTTTTTGAGCCGCTGGCATTAACGCGTTCGCCCACGATTAGGAACGACGTGTCCTGTAAGTAGGGCTGTTGAATGAAATTTGAAGATGCTGCGGGCAGGCGCTGTACGCTTCGCCTCACGGGCGTAACGTTTTTGACGGCTTCGACAACAGCGCGGAGATGCGCCGGAGTAGTGCCGCAGCAGCCGCCCACAACATTTACTCCCAGGTCGCGCGCGAAGTGTGCCAGGTCGTGGGCCAGCGATTCCGGTGTCTCTTTGTAGTGGGCATGGCCACCGACGTTCTCCGGAATCCCCGCGTTCGGGATAACCGACACGGGTATCGTCGAATTCTGGCAAAGATAGCGAACGTTTTCGCTCATCTGCTTCGGCCCGGTCGCACAGTTCATTCCTATTACATCGATAGGAAAGGGCTCGAGCGCAGTCAGCGCCGCGCCGATCTCGGTTCCCATCAACATCGTGCCGAAGGCTTCGATTGTTACTTGAGCAATAACCGGCACCCGTCTCTTGATTTCTCCGAAGTAATCGAAGATTGCCGTTAAGGCAGACTTGGTTTGCAAAAGATCCTGGCAGGTTTCGACAATAAGAACGTCGACCCCGCCATCCAGCAGGCCACGCACCTGCTCGTAGTAAGACCGCCGCATGTCGAGGAAGGAGATGTGGCCCAGCGAAGGAAGTTTCGTCGTTGGGCCCATCGAGCCTGCGACCCATTTCGGTTGCGCTTTCGTCGAGAAATCCGAAGCGATGCGTTTCGCAAGCTGGGCTGCTTTTAGATTCAGTTCATAGGCTTTATCGGCGATGTCATATTCGGCCAGCACAATCGAAGTCGCGCCAAACGTGTCTGTCTCGACAACGTCGCAGCCAACCTCGAAAAACTCCGCATGGACCTTCTCTACAGCCGCAGGCTTGGTCACGACGAGATATTCGTTACAGCCATCCAGCCCACCGAAGTCGTCAGGCGTAAGATTCTGCAACTGAAGGTTCGTGCCCATCGCGCCGTCAAAGACGACGATGCGTTCTTTTAGGGTGTCCAGAAAGTTCTTCATTTCCGATTGCCAATTTCCGATTGCCAATTTTGAATTTGCGGTTCCTTCTACGACTGAGACTAAGTTTCAGTTCGGATTGCCCAATCGGCAATCGGAAATCGGCAATGGGAAAAGCCCCGCGCTAAACAACGCGGGGCTTTCCTAAAACCCTATTCGATTAGTCTCGCGGGAAAGACTCGCCGAGCTGTTTAGCGGATTATTTTACGTGGCCGCAAGTCGCCTTAACTCACCACGTCTGTTCCGAGCGTTATTGAAACATTGCGCCATTAACCTGTCAAGGCGAACTCAAACCGCGTTTCAAAACGTTTACCAGCCTCCATTCGCTATTTACGATTCGCCGTTTACCAATTACCATTCACCCCGATGCGACGCGCCATCTATCCCGGCTCCTTTGATCCCGTCACAAACGGCCATCTCGACATCATCGAGCGGGGTTGCAAACTCTTTGATGAGATCATCATCGCTATCCTGGTAAATCCTGAAAAGCAGCCATTCTTCTCAATTGAAGAGCGCCGCGGCATGCTCGAAGAAGTGTTAAAAGGCATCGCCCGCGGAAAATGCGTGGTGCGCGTTGATCATTTTCAAGGCTTACTGGTCCATTACGCTCTGGCGCAGAAGGCCGACGCGATTGTGCGCGGGATTCGCGCCATCTCAGACTACGAATACGAATTGCAGATGGCTTTGATGAATCGGCGCCTCGAGCCGAGCATTGAGACGGTGTTCATGATGCCCGCCGAGACGTACTCGTATGTCAGCTCGCGGTTGGTAAAAGAAGTCTTTCAGTTGGGCGGAGAACTTGCCGGCCTGGTTCCTCCGCTCGTGGAGTCGCGCATGAAGGAGAAAGTTTCGGGTGGTTGATGAGATCGGACTAGTCCGTATCGCTAAGGCGTCGCTTGCCTGATGGCAGAAGTTTATGATGGCAAAACCCGCTGCTTCCCTTTTTCAGGTCTCAGATAACGTAGCGAAGATGCAGGCATCTTCAACGCTTGCGGCAATGCAGGCGGCCGATGCCATGCGCGCAGCGGGCGTTAACGTGGTGGATTTCGGCGCCGGCGAGCCGGACTTTGATACACCGGAAAACATCAAGCGCGCAGCGGAAACTGCGATGCGGGCTGGTAAAACCAAGTACACACCCACAGCCGGAACTCGTGACGTCCTCGACGCGATAATCAAGTTCTATGAACGAGAATTTGGTATGGCTTACGACCGGACCGAAGTAATGGCTACCTCTGGCGGTAAGCAGGCGATCTTCAATGCCGTTGTCAGTCTCATCAACCCTGGCGATGAGGTGCTACTGGCTAAGCCTTACTGGGTAACCTTCCCGGAGATAATAGTGTTTGCCCGCGGCACGCCGATCTTTATTGAAACCGAAGAGACCGGGTTCGTGCTGAGCGCCGAACAGGTTGAACGCGCAATTACGCCGCGCACAAAACTCATAATTCTCAATTCACCCTGCAATCCTTCCGGTCGAGTGATCCCACCGGCCGAGTTCCGTCGAATCATGGAGCTGCTCGCGGACCGCGACATCTACGTCATTTCTGACGAGTGCTATTTACGCTTTGTTTATCCGCCTGCTGAGGTCTTTAGCGCTGCGAGCCTGCCAACCGAACTGCGCGGCCGTCTTTGTATCGCCGGGTCATTTTCGAAGACTTACGCGATGACCGGTTGGCGCGTCGGTTACGCGCTTACTCCGCGCGAATGGACCGGGGCTATGCTCAAAGTGCAGGGTCATTCGACCAGCAATGCTAATTCGATAGCGCAGAGCGCGGCCGTCGAAGCGCTAAACGGACCGCAGGATTCGGTAGCGGCGATGTTGGCGGAATATACGGCCCGGCGTGCCTGGCTTCTCAACGCGTTGAGGGAAATTCCGGGGCTTAGTTGCAATGAACCCGAAGGTGCGTTTTATGCTTTCCCAAGCGTGCGCGAGTGTTTGGGTTCCGCGGCAAAAACGTCCGCTGATTTCGCCCAGCGCTTGCTGGAAGAAGAGCAAACTGTCGTTACAGACGGAGCGGGCTTTGGCGCTGACGGCTACTTGCGAATTTCATACGCCACTTCAATGGAGCAGTTGCGGGAAGGTGTGACTCGAATCAAGCGATTCGTGGAACGTTTGCATACTTGATCGAAGAGGTCGGCCGCGGATAAACGCAGATTCACGCGGATTGGAATCCAACAACTGGTAAGAATCAGAAACCAGCAACCACTCATTATCTCTTGCCGTCGTCGTCGTATCCGTGCGTATCCGCGTTTATCCGCGGCCGATTTCGTTGGATCAATCAACAAACAAAAAGGGCATCGACTAATTACTAATCGACGCCCTTCTAGTTTATGAACGGTGGTTCTTAATAGAGGTTGAAGTTGTATTCAAGTTGGATGTACATCGAAACTGTATGTCCATCCTTTGTAGCTGGAACAAACTTAATGTTCCGCGCCGCGGCGATTGCGCGCTCGGTCAAACCGTACGGCAAGCCAGAGACCGCGCGAATGTTCGTCACCTGACCACCGGACGTAAATACCGCTCGCAGGACTACCGTTCCGGTTACCTGGTTCTTTCGCGCGTCCTCTGTGTACTGCGGTTCCGGCTTGGAAAGAACGCGAGCCTTTGAACTGACGTCTTTGCCGGGGAAGACTTTATTGTAGTCAGTTCCGCCGCCGCCACCGCCCGGCCCACCACCACCTTCGTGGTAGTCACCGCCGCCCATGTTGCCGCCACGGCCAGGTCCAAGGCCACCGCCCTCGCCTGGTCCCATACCGCCACCCTTGCCGGTTCCCATACCGTTGCCGGTGCCGGGTCCGGAAGAAGGATCAGTACTCTTGGAGTCGCGAAGGCCATAAGGCAATGCGCGCGCATCAGGTGGAACCAGCATCGGATCTGCAACTACTGTCGCGGCTACCGGCAGCGCTGGATTTTTTATGGCCGGGGGATGTGGGTCAGGTGCGACCACCTGCGGCACGGTCAGCGAAGCCTGTGGAGTCTTGCCAAACGAGGCAGGCTTTTGCTCTTCGCGGCCGCCGCCGCCACCGCCACCCGGCTTTTCCTGCTTCGGTTTGCTTCCGCCACCGTTGCCCTTGTTAAGTCCGGCAGTGCCTTCGTCGGGAGTCGGCTGCTCGTTTGGAATATCAAACATCTGTTGGACGACCAGGTCATCGTTAGCCTGCGCGTTGTCCCTTACCTTCTTCTGCCAGAAGTTGAAAAGAACACTACCGCCTACCAAAAGGAGGAGTACCGAAAACGCCGCGATCATCCCAAAGACTGCGTTCTGCGAATCTGACTCAGGCGCTCCTAATACGGCAGCGCTCTGATTCTTGCGAAGCCAGGCTCCAAAAATGGTAATCAGGATTCCGCCGCCAATCAGACCAAATAACACCAGGCCAGCTCGAGAGGTACCCGTAGACTGGGAGCGATCAAAAAATCCGACAATAGCAATCAAACCTATCACTGCCAGGACCGCTACTACCATCGCCAGCACGACGTTACGATTACCAAAAAACTGCGACGCCATCTGCCCATAACCCACCAGGGACCGTTTCGTAAATCCAAACGGGTCACGCTTAAATTCAGGCCAGGTCAACTGGTATTCGTGGGCCACGTCTTTCACTTCTTGAGCCAGACGGCCGACCAGTCCCGCGTCGTCGATTATGGTCAGATGAAATTCACCGACAGTCGCCAGCGCAGCGGAGCCCGCGCCGGCAAAAACAGCCTCGCTCGTCGCTCTTGGCGTTGCCGGCGCGGCGCTCTGGGCAACTCTTATTTCGGGTTTAGACTCAGCTACTGTCAGCGGAGTGCCGTCGACGGGGCAAAAACTAAATTTGTCCGCGAACTCTTCCCTACATGTGGAACAAGACTTCATCTTTACTACCTCTTTTTGGCTTTGGGGGAACAGTGTTGACTGTACCGCTGAATCTGCTCTTCCAATTTCCCTATGATAACTGTTTACGACTCGCTGATCGAGAGCTCTTGAAGGCTCGGGAGCTCTCCAGCGTTCAAGCAAACTCTTCAGCTCGTCCTCAGAAATGAACTTATCTGCAGGGCCCTCGGGCTCAATGGTGCTGCTCATTTTAAGCCTTCTCCAAAGTAACAATTTCCCGACTGGTATTCAAATAAGGTTGGAGCGCGTTTCTTAGTCGCTCGCGCGCCCTATGGAGCCGGGCTTTTACCGCTCCAACGTCTGCACCAACCATGCCGGCGATCTCGCCTAACGTCAGACCTTCATACTCAAAAAGAACCAGCGCTTCTCGTTGCAAAGGCGGCAGACCGCAAACCGCCTCTTTCACTTTCAAAGACAGCTCCTCGTCCAGCAGTTGGCGCAAAGGTTCTTTGTTTACGGCAATGAATTTATCTTCAGCGAAGTCGTCCATCGCCGACTCTCGACCCAGTTTCCGAAGCTGCTTCAGCCAAAGATTCCGCGCCGCGGAAAAAAGATACGTGCGCATAGATGCTCGGCCGGGAATGAAGTTCTCAGGCTTTCTTATTATGCTCAGGAAACAATCGTGGGTTATGTCTTCGGCCATTTCAACAGTCCCTGAGATCCGGTAGATAAAACGAAAAACGGGGTCACGATGTCGCTCGTATAACTGAAGGAAAGCCGCCGGGTCACCAGCTCCTGCCTTTTCAAGCAAAAGTTCATCTGTGGTTCTGTCTGGCACTCGGCACTCGATTCTGTAGGAATCGCTTCCTACTAATATTACCTGCAAATGGCCAAAAGATACGGCCTTCCCATCAAACTTTTTCCCTCGTTTGTGGAGCGCCTTATTTCAAATACCATCCCCTGAAAGCTGTGTTTGCCGGCAATCGACCTGAGAACGCCAAACCCCAAACGTGGCCAATACTGTTCAAACCATGGCGTTGGATGCATTTAGAAGCCAAACGGTTGACGGGTAAATATCGCGCAACTAAGATGTTTTTGCTCCCCTGTTAACTATTCAAAGCCAATGTGATCCGTCGGCCACGCCCAGCTAGAATTTATGAACCCAGTTTTACTAAAAAGCTTAATAAGAAACGCGCTTTTCGCCCTATGTGTCTTAACCGCCTTTCCGCTCGGCGTTATGGCTCAGCCTTCGCCCGAGCCCGAGCAGAAGCGCCTGCTTAACGGCTTGCGCATAAAGCTCTGGGCGCGCCCGAGTGATCAGGACGTTCTCCTTAAGTTGCGCGTGCATAGCGGCGCGGCCTTTGACCTTGCCGGTAAGGCGGGAACCATGGCACTCCTGGGAGACATTCTATTTCCCGACCCGACAACGCGAGAATACTTCGCCGAGGAGATGCAAGGTCGCCTGAACGTCACGACTGACTACGATTCGATAACAATTACCTTGCAGGGCCGGGCCCGCGAGTTTGAACAGATCATCGAGATATTAAGAACCGCATTGGTGGCCACACAGTTGACCCCGGAAAATGTCGCAAAAGCTCGCGAAGGACGCATTAAGGTGATCAGGGAAAGCAGCGTCTCGCCAGCGATGCTGGCGGACCGCGCGATTGCCGCGCGGCTGTTTGGCGATTTCCCGTATGGACGTCCTTACATGGGGACGATTGAATCTCTCGAACGCGTGGAAAGAGGCGATTTGATGCTGGCGCGCGATCGTTTTTTGAATTCGAACAATTCGAGCCTGGTCATAATTGGAGGCGTGCAGCCTAATCGAGCGATGCGTGCTCTGCGTCAACTTCTAGGCCCCTGGCGTAAGGGCGACCAACTCGTTCCTGCGACTTTTCGGCAGCCAACCGCGCCCGACTCGCGCACTTTAATACTCAACGCGCCCGCCGACCAGAGTGTCGAGGTGCGCTTGGCAGTGCGCGGTTTCGCTCGGGAAGATCCTGACTGGGCTGCGGCGACAATGCTCGCCAGCGTAACACTCCAGCGATGGGAGAAGCTTCTACCGGAACTCGCCCGCGGCCCTGTTTTCGTTAGACATGAAGCTTTTGCACTTCCCGGCAGGTTTGTTATGGGCACGACAATAGACGGTTTGCTCGCCGGCAAGACTCTCGCAACTGGGCAGGAAGCTATCAGATCCTTCGCGAGTTCGCCGGTCACAAGTAGTGAATTAGAACAGGCGAAGGGCGAGATGATGGCGTTGCTGAACAAAGAATTGGCCAAGCCTGAGGGCGTGGCTGATGCCTGGTTAGATGTGGATACATATGGGCTCCCCACTATCGCTGAACAAATCCGTTCCTTGAGTGCAGTGTCACAGAACGATCTTCAGCGCGCTGCCGAACGGCTTTTCCGCGACGGTGCATATGCTTCCGTAGTTGTAGGCAACTCCGAACTAGTGAAGACGCAGATTGAACGTTACGGGAAAGTGGAGTTGATGGGCGAGATCGATCCGAAGACCGAAACCAAATTAGATTCGAAGCCGACTAAATCCCAAACTAAACCTGCTGTGAAACCTTAAGTAATCACAAATCATTCGCAATCTAGCTGCAACCTAACCACTACCAATTTCCGGTTAACTGTGCCTGACGAACAAAGCGCCACGACGAATGAGCAATCGCGCCGCGTTCGCGAAATGTTCGCGACCATCTCTGGTCGATATGATCTTTTAAATCATCTGCTGTCAGGCAACATCGATAAAAAGTGGCGCCGTCTCGTCGCGAAGACGGTCTACGCAACTCTTCCCGGCGATGAAGCGAAGATTCTTGATGTTGCATGTGGCACGGGCGACCTCTCGATCACGCTGCTTGAAAGCGGCAAGGCACAGGTAGTCGGCACTGATTTTTGCCGGCCGATGCTCGAAATCGCAGCGTCAAAGGCTTCAAGACACCGCTTTCGCATTCCGTTCATTGAAGGCGACGCGCTTGCGCTGCCTTTTCGTGACAACTCGTTTGATGCGACCACAATCGCGTTCGGATTGCGGAACCTAACTAGTGTGGAGGCTGGCTTCGACGAGCTCTTACGAGTGTTGAAGCCCGGGGGCACAGTTGCAGTCCTGGAATTTTCGCGACCTAAAACACCGGTCTTGCGTTCCCTTTTCAGAATCTATTTTACGAAGCTGTTGCCGGTATTTGGGGGTTTGATAAGCGGTTCGAGGAGCGCATACGAATATTTGCCGGATTCGGTGTCGCGATTCCCGGATCAAAAGGAACTCGCTTCGATCATGGAACGGGCCGGTTTTGAGGCCGTTACTTTTCGAAATTTAACTGGAGGAATTGCCGCGCTGCATCTCGGCACGCGCCCACATTAATTAAAAGGATTGGTTGCAATCGACTACGCTTGCAACCATAAGAGCGCAGCCCGAAGGATTGCCTTCTGAAGCGCGCGGTTGTCGGGGCCACGCGATTCATTTTGGTTTTCCTCTCGGGCTACGTTCTTTTTGGGACCGTAAAGCGCCTGGCCGCGGCCTTTGCTGTGATATTATCCTCACGAATTTCATCTCCTTTTTCTTCGTAGAGACATGCCAGAGTGCGTTCAGGTTTCAAGCATAAACTTCTTAGCGGGTTGCGGCGCTTCGCGATCTTTTTGCTGGTAGTCTGGACTGTAGTTTCGCTTGTCACGCTGCTGATTGAGCTGGTACCAGGAGATCCGGCAGTTTCAGTCTTAGGCGAGCAGGCAACACCTGAACAATTTGAGCAGTTTCGACAGAAGCACGGTCTCGATCGTCCTGCCTTCTTTTTCTCGTTCCCCCGAGATGCCCAGAATCAGCGACACTTTCAATGGCATGGAGTTCACAATCGCTACACTGAATATTGGGTCGCGCTCCTTCACGGAGATATGGGCCGATCCTTTCGCACCGATCGCCCGGTGAGCGAACTCATTCTGGAGCGCTATCCCGCAACCATCCAACTCGCAGTTGCTGCACTTCTGTTCGCGGTCTTAATTGCGATTCCATTGGGTGTGATTGCCGGGAAAAATCGCGGTACTTGGATCGATAACGTCGCATCCGTGATTGCCTTGGTGGGGATCAGTCTGCCCGGCTTCGTTATCGGTCCGATGTTGGTTTACGTGTTTGCGGTAAAGCTTGGCTGGCTTGCGCCGTCAGGACGCTTCGATTGGACAGATCTGATTCTGCCAGCGTTCACACTGGGCGCGGCGTTATCCGCGATTTTAACTCGGATGGTGCGCTCGTCCGTTATTGAGGAGTTGGGAGAAGACTACGTCCGTACCGCGCGCGCAAAGGGGCTGAGCGAGAGGACAGTCGTATATAAGCACGTCTTGAAAAACGGGCTGATTCCAGTTGTTACAATCCTTGGCCTGCAGCTTGGCGTTTTGCTGGCAGGCGCAATTATTACTGAGAAAATTTTCGGTTGGCCCGGCTTAGGACTACTGCTGGTGGAGGACGGAATTGGTAAACGCGACTACCGCGTGGTGCAGGGCTGCGTCCTCGTAATTAGCATGACTTACATCATAGCAAACATGCTAACGGATATGATTTATCGCTGGTTAGATCCTCGGATAAGAGTTTCGTGAGAGTGGAGCGAGCTTTGATTCTTTGAGCTTTGAACTTGGAAGTCGAGCTTCAAGACTATCAAAGCACAACGCTCGAAGTTCAAAGCGCTCGAGCATATGAACCGCCTTACTATAGTCGGCCTGATCATTGTCACTTTGCTTGTCATCGTTGCGATCTTCGCACCGTGGATCGCTACGCATGACGTGGGCGCGACAAACCTCTCGCTCCGTTACCTTCCCCCTTCTGCGCAACACTTCTTTGGTACTGACTCGACGGGGCGCGACATATTTTCGCGTGTAGTTTTTGGCGCACGTATTTCGCTGAAGGTTGGCATTGTCGTCGTAACCGTGTCGGCGTTAGTTGGTACCTTATTGGGAGCCTTCGCAGGCTACTACGGTGGATGGATCGATCGAATTATTTCCGGTTATGTTTTTAACGTGTTCCTGGCGTTCCCCGGCCTGCTGCTCGCGATTGCGATGGTGGCCTTCCTGGGTGCCGGTCTCAACAAGCTCATTTTCGCTCTCTGTATAATTGGTTGGGTCGGATACGCACGTCTCATTCGGGGACAGGTTCTTAAGGTGCGCGAGTATGACTTCGTGCAAGCAGCGCGGGCCCTGGGCGCGAGCGATGCGCGCATTCTGCTGATCCATATATTGCCGAATGCGATCCAGCCGCTGATTGTTCAAGCAAGCCTCGGAATGGCAGGCGCCGTGTTGTCGGAAGCCGCCCTGTCGTTTTTAGGGCTGGGGGTACCCCCGCCGGCACCCTCGTGGGGTGTAATGATTGAGGAGGCACGCGATCTATCCACTCTACAGGCCGCGCCTCATGCATTGATATTTCCTGGTATCGCTATAGCGCTCACCGTGCTTGCCTTTAACTTCATTGGGGATGGGCTCCGTGAATATCTCGACCCGCGGCAACGCTCCCGTTAACGACAACCATCTTTCATGCTCAGCCCAAAAAAGACATTGCCGGCGATGCGCAAAATTATTAAGAATAGTTTCCTGGTTTTCCTTGGCGTGCTGATCGGCTTCATTGCTTATGAAGCTATCATGTTTATTCGCGTATCGCGTTTGCGTTCGGAAATCCCTGTCACCACTTCGCTGATCGAAGCTCGCGAAAGAGAATCGCAGGCGCAGGGGCAACAACCGAAGCGTGAACAAGTTTGGGTGTCACTCGACAGAATTTCTCCAAACCTACAACGCGCTGTTCTGGCTGGCGAAGATACAAACTTCGCGACACATCACGGCTTTGATTACCAAGCTATCCAGAAAGCCTGGGACCAGGCCCTGCGCGACTCCGCTCGCGAGGCAAAGAAGGAAGGTGAAAATGATGATTGGTTGCCAAACCTTCCGGACTTCAAACGCGGTGCGTCGACCATCTCACAGCAATTGGCAAAAAACCTCTACCTCTCGTCGCAACGCTCATTCTTTCGCAAGGGACAGGAAGCAATTCTGACAATCTTTCTTGAACGCCGCTTAACCAAGCGTCGCATTCTTGAACTTTATCTGAATGTCATTGAATGGGGCGATGGGATCTATGGCGCCGAAGCCGCATCTCAACATTATTTTCACAAGCCTGCGCTTGCCCTCAATGGGAATGAGGCAGCCTTTCTTTCGGCGATGATCCCCAATCCGCGAACGGTGTTCAATCCCCAGGTTAACCCGCGCCGCGTCGCGCGCCGCCAAAGAATCATCGCGCGCGGAATGCCCTACGTTCGCTTACCTTGAAACGCAGTTTGCTGTTTTGCCAAAAAAAAGGCCGCGTCCGAAGAAGCGGCCTTTCCTGCTTGCACGGTTAGGACCTTTTTATAGAGCAAACTCGCTGGCTATTTGCAGTTCTGCCTTTCGTAGTTCAAAACGTGCCCTGCCCAAATTGCCTTCGGGACTTATTGCCAGAACCACAAAATAGTCTCGGCCCAGCAGTCGCATCAGGACTACCGCACCAGCGAGCGATATAACCAACTCGCGCAGGTCGCCGAGTCCTGTATCCTTACCGGCGCGCTGTGCACTTCTCACCAGCGACGTAAACTCCGCGGCTGCTACATCGAGGTTTGCTTCCTGACCGGTCTCCTTGAGTAACCGCTCCACAGCAATGCCGTCGAGACCCATGATGAGTGCACCGAGGCTTCCGTCGGTGCGCTCAATTATCGCTTCAAGTACTTCTTTGAACATGGTCGACCTACCTCTTAGGCCTCGAGGGCCTTACGGGCGCTGACCACCCAGAGTTCCGGGCCGTGCGCTCGGAGTGTTCGCAGGCGGAGCACTTGGCGTCGGCGCGTTCAAGCCCTGTGGCGTTGTCTGCGGCGCTGCCTGTTGCTGTTGCAACTGCGTCGGTGTCGGCGTGTTGCTTGGCGGATTACCCAATGGCACTGGTTGCGAGATTGTCGTAGTCCGAGGTCCATTCTGGATATTAGTGGTGCTTGGACGTCCCTGATAGTCAGGTCTATAGATGTGCGGCGTGATAAAAAACAGGATCTCGCTGTTTTGGCGGGTAACAAGCTTGCGCTTAAAGAGATTGCCAACTACCGGTATGGATGCGAGTCCGGGCGTCCGTTGTCGAGTCTCGCCCTCGGTATCTGCCAGGACACCGCCCATCACAGTCGTGCCACCATCTGGTACGAGCACTTCAGTCTGCATGCGCTGAGTATCAATGCCGGGGACGCCACCGACTGCTATACCAGTATTGATCGTGTTGTTTTCAATCGTGACGCGGAGAATTACCGTACCGGCGTCGGTGATCTGAGGGGTGATTGAAAGGCGCAAAGGCACGGAGACGAACGTGGTTGTCACAACCGCAGTCCCGCTTGCAGCTTGCGTAGTCTGGACTGGTATCTGTGAGCCACTCTCGATCTGAGCCGGTCGATTGTTCAAGGCAGTCACGCGCGGCGTCGCTACGGTTTTCGCTTCGCCTCTCGTTTCCGCCATAGTGATTA
>DIYZ01000194.1 GCA_002427845.1 Chloracidobacterium sp. UBA6041
TGTCAGTCAAGGGTGCAGTTCAGGCAGTCATCCTATTTATTTTGATATTAGAGTAACAACGAGAGGAAAAAGAAGAGTTAAAGTGAGAGGCAGTTTAGGCCTTCGGCCCTTTGAGGAAGTGAAAGTATATAGATTCTCCGATGGTGCTTATAAGCTCGCCGAGCAACTCTGAACAACTCAAACCAAAGATCATCACTAAGTGAATGAAGCCACAGACTGTGACTGTAGTAAAAAATGTAGTAAACACCTGCATTCACTGAAGGCCAAGGAAGAACACGAAAAATCCTAAGCTGTTGTTCTTGTTCCTACTTGGACTTCGGTAATCTTCTGTGAACGGCGCTGGTAAATTTCTGCAAAACCTTTATTCATCGGTTCGATTCCGATCGCCGCCTCCAAAACCTCAAGTAAGTCAATAATTTGCGGATACCTACGAAGTCGGCGATTTTTGGTTGGGTCACTGCTGAGTCACCTCCAAGCGAAACAACACGAAATCTGGTGAACGCCAAGTAGCCGCAAGAAATTGAAAAGCTATAGAATTCACGCTTTTGCCCATGACGCAATGTGCGAAAAGGCTCCGACGAAGAGCAGAAAACCTTTATTCACTAGACGCGATGGCCGACAATGTCCAAGGTAAACTTGATTTTGTCCCGCAGGCGAACCATCCATGCACGGCTGATGTCGCCTTCACCTTGAAATCGCTGCGATCGATCGAGAATTCGCCAACTGCTCGAAGGTCGCGGCCAGCCAGGGTGACCTTCGTCGGAATCGTGATGGGCCGCGTTACCCCTTGCAGAGTCAGGTTACCGGTTATGTTAAGGTCGTATTGATCGGCACTCAGTTTCTTTCCGCTGACCTGAGTACTGCGGAAGACGATTTCCGGATATTGATTGGGCTGAAACACAATCTCGCGCAGCTCTTTATCAACGATCTGTTTCTGCTGATCGGTGAATACGCTGCTCGTCTCCGCCATTGAGGCGCTCTGCGCGGTTATCTCCAGGGACGCAGGATTAATCTGATCAGGTGTGAGGTGCGCCTGGCCAGTGAATTCAGGACTGGAGGATCAATAAGACTAACCAGCCAGCAGACAAACTGAAGCTATGAGCGATATCCAGGCCGGAGATACACTGCGAGAGTGGACCGAATCAGCTCGGTATTGGGAGAAGTACAGTCCCTTCATCCGCACGATGTTTGCGCCGGTCACCGCGGCTCTTATCGAAGACGCAGGTATTCGCGAAGGGCAAACAGTGCTCGACGTTGCCGGCGGTCCCGGAGAGCCATCGTTAACCATCGCAGAGACCGTCGGACCAAGCGGTTCTGTCATTTGCACTGACGCCGTGGCCGAGATGGTCCAGGCTGCCGAGCGCGCCGCCCATGGTCGCGGAATTACCAACGTTAGTTTTCGCCGGTGTCCCGCTGATCTATTTCCTTTTGATCGCGACTCGTTTGATGTGGTCGTCTGCCGGCTGGGCGTCATGTTCTTCCCCGATCCTTTGTCTGCTCTGCGCGAGATGTTGCGGGTCACAAAGCCGAGAGGAATGTTGGCGCTCGCAGCGTGGCACCAGAGTGACCTGAACCCATTCTGTACCAGCGTCAGCGAAGTACTTTCGCATTACGTCGAGACGCCGCCGGTCGATCCCGGCGCTCCTGGCGCGTTTCGCTTTGCTGAGCCGGGTAAGCTCGCGAACATTCTAAGAAATGCCGGCGCCGTTGAGGTGCGTGAACGTATACTCGAGTTTCACATTGAAGCGCCGATCTCAGTTCATGAGTTTTGGGAGTTACGCTCGGCGACCTCGAGCACCTTGCGAGAGAAGCTTGCCAGTTTTCCTGATGCACAAGTTTGTCAGGTTGCTGAGGACGTAAAAGAAGATGTGCGAGGATTCTTCCCGAATGGCCAGATGAGTTTCCCTGCGCAAATGATCATCGTTTCAGGTCAAAAATCGCAAGCCTCAACTGCCAACTACTCTGCCTTCACGGTTGCCAACGGACCCTCGGATTCATTGGTCCGAGGCGACGAGTTTTGAACCTCACCGAGAATGGCGCTATTTTTGGTTACCGGCAAGACATCGCTCATGGCTGCGGAACGAATCGACAACCCAAGAAACGAATCGTCGCCAACGAAACTGTGGCGCGTACTGTATTTCTTGATGCCGGTACTTCTGATCATTGGGGCGCTCATCGCTTACAAGAGTTCAGCGGCGCTTGCGGTGCTCGGGAAGGTCTCTTCAACCGGGGTCTTTACTCCGCGTGGCAGTGTGATTCCTCGAGTTGGGACTTCAGAGGCAGGTGTCCTGACTCGGACCCTGAACTATTTTCTGGTTATTTGGCCGGCGCTGGTATTTGGCGTTCTGATTAGTGGAGCGGTCAGCACATTTGTTTCTCCGCGGTGGTTGGGGAGATTGCTGGGAAAGCGTTCGCTTCGATCGCAGGCGATTGCCGGGCTCGCCGGCGCACCCTTAATGCTTTGCTCATGTTGTGTCGCCCCGATCTTCACCGGCGTCTACGAACGTTCGGCTCGACTTGGGCCATCGCTGGGATTGATGATTGCGGCCCCCGCATTAAATCCGGCGGCGCTGATACTTACTTTCATGCTGTTCGACTACAAAGTCGGGATGGTCCGTCTTGGCGCCGGCATAGCGGCCGTTCTGTTCACGGGATTGATCGCCGACAGGATCTTGGGCGAGACCAGAGTCCACTGCGATACAGATAATTGGCAAGCAGAAGCCCGACCGGCAGACTTCGTTCATTTTCTGCGTGCCTGCGTTCGTGTCGCCATCCGCCTGTTTCCGGTAATAATTCTCGGGGTCGTGCTTTCAATGGTTATCGCGCAGATGGTTCCCGTGCGCGCGTTTGATTCGACTGCCGCGAAACTACTGGCCATCGTGGTCGTTGCCGCCGTGGCTGTGCCGCTGGCGTTGCCGACCTTCTTCGAGATTCCGCTGGCTTTAATTCTGGTAGCGTCAGGTGCGCCACTTGGCGCAGCCGTAGCGATGCTAATTGCCGGTCCTTCGGTAAATCTTCCGTCGCTGTTTACGATCATGCGCTCGACGAATTGGAAAGTTGCCGCCATCGTAGCGATTTCGATCTGGACCCTGGCGGTAAGTGCCGGAGTCCTTCTCACGCTGTTTTGAAGCATCAGTGTCGACTCTACAGCCAACTTCGGCTTGCAGAATGCACCGCGATTCCAGACCTAACCCGACCTCGATTGCACCAGGCTGTGCGCTCGCCTTGATGGCAAAGCTGCCAATCGCCGGCTCCGTGAAAACTCGTCTGACTCCACCACTTGCTCCAGAGGAAGCTGCGGCCCTGAGCGAATGCTTTCTGCGTGACATGACGATGAACTTTGCGAGTCTGAATGCCGGCGGAACTGAGGGCGTGGTGCTTTACACTCCGGCAAACTCCAAAATGTTGCTACGGGAACTGCTTCCGAATACTTTCAAGTTGGTTGCTCAACGTGGTGAGACGCTGGGCGAGAGATTGATCAATGCTGCTGATGAACTCCTAAGCAATGGATTCGAGTCGGTATGCCTGATAAACTCAGATAGCCCAACGCTGCCTCGTGAAATACTGGAAACCGCCGTTTCCCATCTGGCCCGGAATGGAGATCGAGTCGTGCTTGGCCCAAGCGAGGATGGCGGTTATTACCTGATCGGTCTTAAACGTCCTCATCGGAATCTTTTTGAGCGGATTGCGTGGAGCACCGCGGATGTACTCGCACACACAATCGAGCGGGCCGCCGAGATCAACCTGCCGGTTGAGTTGCTGCCCACCTGGTATGACGTGGACGATTCATCCAGTCTGCGCCTGCTTTGTGACGAACTATCTTTGTCCTCAGATGGCGATGACATCCGGTCGGAGTTTCGCAGCGGTTTCGCAGCACCTCATACGCGCGAATATCTAGCCAGTCTGTTGAAAGAAAATAAGGACCTGCATACTTGGGGGAAATCCTATTTACGGGATCGAGGGCGATGAAAAGCATTCGCGCGACGATGTTGGTTTCCTTACTCAAGAGATCAAATCTTCTGCTGATCGTCCTTGGCTGCGCGTCGCTAACGGTTTATCTCTGGAGCCTGCGAGCGCATTCCAGCACTGACATACTCTGGTTTTTGAAACTCGTTCTAATCGAAAGCGGTCTGTTCATCGCTGCGTGTTGGGTGACGCTGAGGGCGCAAGCAACACGTTCGATGTTTTTCATCGTTATAATTTTCGCCGCCCTGTTTCGTTTGAGCTTGCTTTTCGCGCCGCCTTATCTTTCCGACGATATTTATCGGTACATCTGGGATGGTCGAGTGCAAGCGGCCGGGATAAATCCTTATCGTTACATTCCCGCTGAACCTGAATTGGCAAATTTACGCGACGATAAAATCTATCCGCGAATCAATCACCGCGACAATGCCCACACGATATATCCGCCCGTCGCCGAAGGGGTTTGGTTTCTCACTACGCGGATCAGTGAATCAGTAACGTGGATGAAGGCCACGATGATTTTGTTTGAAGCCATCGCGATCTGGGCCATCGCGAAATTGCTTGCGTCATTTGGATTGCCACGGCAGCGAATCCTGCTTTACGCGTGGCACCCATTGGCCGTTTGGGAGTTTGCCGGCAGCGGACATGTTGACGCAATCGCGATTGCGTTCATCTGTCTGGCGCTTTTGGCGCGCCGTCGCAATGCTGAAGTTGCCACCGGGCTCGCGCTCGCTTCGGCGACACTGGTAAAACTCTTTCCTATCGTGTTGCTTCCGGCTTTGTACAAGCGTGGTAGCTGGAAGATGCCGTTAGTCTGGGTGCTCACGATCGCAGTTGCTTATCTACCTTATCTCGGAGTCGGCGCGCGAGGCGTTCTCGGTTATCTGCCCGGCTATGCCCAGGAGCGAGGGATTTTAAGCGGCGAACAATTCTTCCTTCTAGCCGCGGTGCGGCGGCTGCCGCTTGGCTTTCACATTCCAACCAGCGTTTTTGTGGTCTTTGCCATTTTGATTCTGGCGCTTCTCACAGTCTGGATGTTACGAAGACAAACCGCCGCACATGAAAACTATGTCGCGAAGGCTCTTTTGATCGCTACTGCTTTCACAGTTTTGTTGTCCCCGGACTTTCCATGGTATTTCGCCTGGCTATTACCTTTCCTCTGCCTAGTCCCCTCGGTGCCGGTAATTTATCTGACGTTGAGCAGCTTTCTGCTTTACCTGACCTGGATCTATTGGACCGACGATCAGGCCCTAAGAATAAAAGCGGCGATCTTTGTCCCTTTCTTTTTCCTGGTCGCGATCTCGCTTTTGAGATCGCGTGAGAAATTCAAGACCACGATCCCAGCGGTTAAGAATGCCCCTTCTTGAAAATCATGCCTGAGCAAACGGCACAGAACAATGCGAACCCTTTTATCTCTGTTGTGGTTGCTGCGCTCAACGAAGAAGAGGCTATTGGTCACGTGATCGGTAGCATTCCTCGCGACATCGCCAACGAAATAGTAGTGGTCGATAACGGCAGCACTGATCGCACGGCAGAAGTCGCGAGCGCCGCCGGAGCGCGGGTGATTCATGAACCTCAGCGCGGTTATGGTCGCGCATATCGTGCCGGTTTGGGTGCGATTTCGCCGAACAGCCGGATTGTAGTCTTCCTCGACGGCGACGGCAGTGATTGTCCCGAGATGATGAGTACGTTGGTGCAACCTATTATCGAAGGAACGCATGACTTTGTGATTGGATCGCGCACGCGCGGACGACGCGAGCGCGGCAGCATGAACCCTCATCAGGTGTTTGCGGGATACATGGTGGGATTTTTCCTTAGCCTTCTATACGGAGTGAGATCTACCGACATGGGACCGTTCCGCGCGATCCGTCGCGAGGCGTTGGAGAATCTGCAATTGCGCGAAGAGACATACGGCTGGCCTTTGGAAATGCAGATGAAAGCCGCGCGGTCAGGCCTGCGGATTTTGGAGGTGCCGGTCGATTATCGCCGCCGAGCCGGCGGCGAGTCGAAGATTGCCGGCACGGTCTTGGGTTCGATAAAAGCCGCGAGCCGCATTCTGTTTACGCTGGCGCGCATTGCGGTGCAGAGACAATGATTAGGAATGCTATGACCGCGCGAAGACAGCAGCTGCACTTATGGCCTCTCCGTGCCCGAGCCTATGGGCTAGATCGAAAGACAAGAAAATAATCAACGTTGTCCGGCTTCACAAAGTCGTATTGATTGACCAGCACAAATCCCGCGCGCTTGGCTTCTTCAATCACCACTTCTTTGTCGAGTCCATGATCGTCACCCTTCCCGTTTCGATCGATGATGCCGAGTAATGCTCCCGCGCGCATCGCCTTGCGTGTTTGCTTCAACAACCGAATGGGTTGCGCAACTTCGTGGTACGTTTTCAGTAGAAGGACTGCATCGACGCTCTTCTCTGGCAACAGCGGATCGTCTTCTTTGCCGAGCACGACGCGAATGTTTGCAAGGTTTTCTCGTTTGGCCCGCTGGTCGATGTAGTCCAGATAAGCGCGATTGATATCCACGGCATAAACGGCGCCGCCAGTTCTCACACGTCGCGCCGCCCGAACGGTGAACCAACCGGATCCGGCGCCAATATCGGCTACAGCAGATCCTTCCTTGATTCCAAGGATGTCCATGATCCGATTGGGCTGAAGTCTTTCGTCACGCTTTGGATCTTCGAAGATCGAAAGCTCGCCCGTGTATGGCTTACTCGTCGGCCGATTGATCGCATCTGATTGATCCTGCCCGCTTGCAACCGCCGGCGAAGGAGACGCGGCAAGATTAGTCGTTCGGTTTGTGTAATGAGTGGTCGCGCAACCAAGCAGCACCAGCACCGAGACGAAGAGGAGCAAGTTGCGCAGGAAGAGATCGCGAGCAGCGGACCGCCTTTGGTTATCACATGACATATTCACGATGGCTGCGTAGCTTTGGTTACGCAGACAACTCAATCCCGGGCTATGACTACTGTGGTGCACGCGCTGCCGATCTTCGGGAGATCGCGCGCCTTCACCATTCTGATATCGAGCTGAGGGCGCTCGCCGCGCACGATTGGGCAATAGATGTCAGGTTCGTCCAGTGCGCCATGCAATTGGCGGCGACCTGCGCAGCCGCCGTGACACGTTTCGCGAAAATCACAGGGCTCACAAGCCGGCGGTAGAAGGCGCGCCGCGACAAAGGCCGGAGTGTTTACGATCTCTTCGCCCGCCTCGAGTAGTCGTGAGAGTGGCTCACCGATGCCACTCCAGTAAACGCATGCTTGAGTCGTGGCGCGCGGCGTAACGCGAACGGTGCCGACTCCACATCCGCCCCCCAACGGCGGCAGTCCTGACAGGGCTCGCACGAGTGGTTCGCCGATCATGATCACGTCAGTCGCAGCGAATAGTCGCCGGAAGCCCTCCCAGTATTCTTCGTAACTGAGAGCGAATACATCGGTCCTGACAGACTGATACACGTTGACACGCAACGGCGCATCGAACTGCTTCGCCACTCGCGCAACCTCGGCCAGCCGCGAGTAATTGGCCTTCATCATCACCGCGACAATCGCTACCGGAACCCCGAGTCGCCGGCAGCGTGTGGCTTGTTCGTGAATCAGATCCCAATTGCCCGCGCCGCGCTGCGCGTCCTGTTCAGCCCGGGTCGGATAATCCAGCGAGAATTCGACATCGTGAAAAGCGCGTACATCTTCATCGTTCAGGATTGCGATGCTGTGACCGTTCGAAGTGATTGTGAGTTTCACCGGCTGGGACTTGAGAAAGGTGAGAATGCTTTGAAAGTCCGGGTGCATTCCATTCTCGCCCGTGCCCAAATTGACGGAGCGGATCGGCAGACGCTCCATGACGGCGCGCACCTGGTCAAGCGTCAGTCGATCCACTCGATCGGGATCGCGATAACAAAACGAGCAAGCCAGATTGCACTCGTTCGTTAACGCCAGGCCGAGAGCGAATCGTCGCGTCTCTTCTGTTGCCTCTTTTGCTGTTGTAGCCATCGGAGGTTCATCACGGGATCAGGAACGGCAAACAACCGATCCGTGAAACACGAAAATCAACCGTGCGAACGAACCTTTCCAATATTCATTGTGCGCTTATCCAGTTTTCTGATCCCGTCAATTTAACGGACACATCTGAAATCAAAATCCGCAAGGGGTTTCCGTTTGCTGTACCGTGATGGTCCGTCGAGATAAGGAGAGGTCCAGCTTTCTTATAGCCTTCCCACGTTGCGGTGACGACGCTCGGCTTCGTGGACCCGCCCCGGCGGTAGACCATTTGCTCGACGCGGTTGTCTTTGCCAACGTAGAGTTCCCAGGTGTCGCCGGGCGTGTAACCGCCTTCCGAGGGATACTTCACCGCGACCAACTCGGCCGAGCCGTTGCCCAGCGGCAATTGTTGCATGCCTTGATCGGTCACAGTGGCGTTCGTGTCCCAGTAAGCATGAAGGGGAAACAGAAGCCAATAGTTATCGTTGATGAAAGCCGGATCGACTACGTTTTTCACGGCGTCGGGTTGGCTGCTGAGTTCTGACCGCATATAGGAAACCTTGATCGGCTTACCGTCTTTATCCTTCCCCTCATACGAGACTCTGTCGGTTTTAGGCTCCCACTCCCACGAACGGGAGAGATTCGCTGCGGGAGCGGTGAAGGTGTAACGGATCGCGTCAATCTGATCGAAAGAATCAAGGCCATAGGTCCTGGCGATCTGTTCGGCATTGATCTTGGCAGTCTGTTCGGGAACCGCCGAACGTTTCTGCGAGCAAGAGTTTGCAGTAAAGATCAGCACCCCAAAGGCCAGGAAACTGATCGTCTTTGAACGGCTCAACGTTGTCATTCCTCCCCAGTAAATGAAACGTGGAAAACACTTGCTGATTTACACCGCCTGAACAATAATGCTTCCCACTCTTGTAGATCGATTATCACTTATTTCGCAGAGCTTGTGTAATCAGGTTCCAGGCGTTCTTGGTTACGCCGTAATAGCTCAGAACAAATCAGTCGGGGGAAACAGAAATGAGCAACGCTGATAACAGTTTTCGCGGGAACACTGAAAGGCGAAGCAGCCCGCGGTGCGCACTGTCGATGCTGCGAATAGTTTTAGGCGCGCTCTTTGTCAGCGTGTTTTTTGAGAATTTGAATAAAGGGCTCTATAGCGCGTCGGGTTACGCCGGGTTGATTAACTACTACATTGAAAAGGGCCATGCGCCTCAGTTGCTAAAGTCAGTACAGTCATTCATGGCGGCTCACGCAAACGTCGCCGGACCGATGCAGGGCGCAACTGAGATTTCATTTGGAATTCTCTTGCTGATTGGATTGCTGACTCGGCCCGTGGCCTTGGCGGCTTTTCTTTTTCTCACGACTTTGTGGGTTTCGGAATGGGGCACGGCGTGGATTTGGGAACTGCTGGTGCCGATGGCTGTCGCGCTCGCGCTGGTTATTGGCAGCGCCGGAAGGACACTTGGAGTCGATGCATTGCTGGCAAAGAGACATCCTTCGAGTCTTCTTTGGTAAAGGCGGGGCCTGCGGCCGATGAAAAAAGCTCGTGGAGAAATCTTGTAATGTATGCTGACGGGCAAACTTCATGATCGTGAATCTCGTTGGGTCCACTGGTGGGTCACTACCAGTCACAACATGCCCGCATTTGGCTGATCATACGCAAACACAAAATGTCAGAGACGCCAACAAAAATGGGCACAAGATAACAGATCGGAACTTGCGCAAACACGCTGCCCGATTCTGCAAAACCCTTATTCAATTCCGGTTCGATCTCAATGGAGGGGTTCACCCCACGCCAGTTCGCCAAACATATGCCCAGCTTCAGCAGTGGTAAGCACAATCTTCTGACCGACCGTGTCTTTAATGAAGAGCTCGATCTCACCGCTCTGGACAATGAAAAGGGAGTCGCCGGGGTCACCCGCCTGAAAGAGAGTGTGCCCTTGAGGCACCGACAACTCGCGGTGGCGATATGGAGTCAGCATTGTTGAGAGACGATTGGATAATGACTTCTTAAGACGGACCGAGCTTAGGGTTATGAAACCTGCAACCTAACAGTGCGCCTGTTACGTTGTGACCACATTTACTAACGTTTACCGGTGATCGCAGCCTGTTGACTTTGCGTTTGTATGCACCTACTACGGCCTGTTTACGGTTAAGACCGACACAGTTTTCCCCACAGTCCTGAGCGACATACCACGCGCCACTAGGAGCCTGTCGGAAAAATCAAGAATCGCAGAAAACGGGGTATCCAAAACCATTCGACGCAATCGAAAAACTCGTTAGAGGGCAAATGTGGGCCAAGATTTTTTCAGCAAAGTCTTTGCGCCGATTATTCCGACAGGCTCCTAGGAACTTTTGACCTCCGCATTGCGAATCAGCCTAAGGGGTGTATGAAGTCTTTTCTTTGACATTCCTTGACAATCATTAACATTTTCAATAGGTTACAGCCGCCGACGCATTGCAAGCTTTTACACGTTTTACCATACTTTGGCAGAAATTCTGGACACGTTTTGGTCACAGCGGTAGCCACTGAACTTTCCGACCTTGCGGTTAAGAATCAATGGCCCGCGATCGTAGTGCCTATCGGAAAGTCACGAAAGACTACAACGCACGTCTCGGCGACCGCGAGCTATACAGTCGGTACTACCGTGAGTCCTACGAGAATGGCTACTAGAACTCATCAAGCGCAAGACATAGACAAAGGAGTTCTTGAAAACCATCACGTTTTTCAAGTGAGGTCCGGGCCGAGACGGGATTTTTCGTCGACCCGAACAGATGGTCAACAGCAGTTCGCTCCTGGGTTCGTGAATTTCGACAGGATCGGCGCAGCGAATCACTTCCGGCCTTCGACAGTTTGTTCAAGGACGCACTGCCGTAGTCGGTCGCGCACGCCTTAGCCTCTCTCACGCGCAAGGGAGAACGTGGATGGCTGAGGGCACCCGAGAAGATGCTCGAAGACATTGGCGGTGAGGACAGTCAGATCCATGAGAGACGGTGGAAATCATGATCTGCCGGTGATCGATTAAATTGCGCCGCATGTCTTGGCAACGCTACCCGGTAACACGGGAGGCGCTCTCGGTGCGACCTTCACCGCTGATATTTCCGAAATCCAATGCCAGAAAAGAGCGGCGCACTTTGAATGACGCAACTTGAAAGACTGCAAAAGCACGGCATTCGCCGACTCGGAACGTCTGGGCAACGCTTTCGTTACACCGCCGCTGACGGTGCAAAAGTCGGTCGCGAGGATCTTGCCCGGATCAATGCCCTGCGAATCCCACCAGCCTGGACCGATGTCGCCATCAATCGCTCTCCGGACGGTTTGCTTCAAGCCGTGGGCATGGACGCTGCCGGCCGATGGCAGTATCTCTATCACGCGAACCATATCGCCCGAGGCGAACGGAAGAAATTTGATCGACTACTGAAGTTTGCCCAAGCCTTGCCAAACATGCGCAAGGCAGTCGCCCGTGAGCTGAGAAAGCCCGGACTCGGGCGCGAACGAGTGATGGCCTGCATCCTGCGCATTTTGTCCACCTGTCTCATGAGACCCGGCAGCCAGGTCTATGCCAGCGAAAATGGCAGTTATGGAATTGCCACCCTCCGGCCCAAACACGTGAGCCTTAAAGGTGATTTGGTTGCCTTCGATTTCAGAGGGAAGAGCCGGGTACAGCAGCATCAAGAGTTGAAAAATCGCCAGGTCGCCAGAGTTGTTCGCGAACTGCTCAAGCATCCGGCGAAGGAAGTTTTCAAGTATGAGAACGGTGATGGTGAGTTCGTCAATATCAAACGGCCTCATATCAATGACTACATCAAAGAAGTGATGGGTGAGGGTTTCAGCGCAAAAGACTTTCGCACCTGGGCCGGCACGCTCGTTTGCGCCTGCGCTTTGGCCCGCTCAGGGATTGATTTGACAGACACTAAGACCGGCAAGAAAAAGAAGATCATGGCAGCCATCCGGGAGACCGCCGAAACCCTTGGCAACACCCCGGCGGTTTGCCGCTCGGCTTATATTTGCCCGGACGTTCTAGATAGTTTCGAGAGAGGTCAGGTGATCCAGCGCTACTTTGAAACCGTGGAGGAGTTGGTCAATTATCGCGGAGGACATCTGCACCAGGCAGAGCGAGCGCTGCTCCGTCTGCTCAAGCGAAAGAATAACGGATGACTTAGCTTTTGAGTAGCAAGTCTGCGAGCTCAAAGCAACCCGAGCGGTCATCTGAAAGGTATACTCCTCTATGGAGAATGAATCGCTGCCACATCCGCCAATTGAGTTGTTGGATCTAGCCACGGGATACCAGCGCTCAAAAACTCTCTTCGCATTGGTTGAGTTTGGGTTGCCCACGCTGCTGGCGGGTCAAACACTATCGCTGGACCAGATTGCGCGCTCACTCGGCATTCACCAAATAGCCGCTGACCGGTTTTTGAATGCGTGCGTGGCGCTGCGCCTCCTTAACCGCGCCGGAGCAAATTTTAGCAACACAGTTCTCTCCGAAACATTCCTCGTAAAAGGCAAAACGACCTACCTGGGTGATCAGCTACGGAAGTACGACCACGCGTCCTATCCGAACTGGACCGATCTTCCGAACAAACTCCGCAACTGGCTACCCGGAGCAACTGACAATGCGCCGCCAGCCGATCAAGGTCAAGCCTCTATGAGCGCGCAGCATAATCTCTCGCTCTTAGTGGGTCATGCCCTCGGCCAAGCTTATGACTTCTCTATTCACCAGAAGTTGCTGGATCTGGGGGGAGGAACCGGGGCCATGTCGCTGGGCATCTGCCGGACGAATCCCAAGTTAAGCGTCGTCATTTTTGATCTGCCAACCATTGCTGAGGTGGCGCGTGAGTTCGTTCGCGAAAGTGAATTCGCCGACCGGATAGAGGTTCAGACCGGGAATTTCAAGGAAGATGAATTGCCCACGGGATTTGATGTGGTGCTGCTGGCCAATCTGCTCTCGACGGTGAGCGAGGAGACAAACCGCGAGTTGTTGCGAAGGCTTTACCGGCGCTTACCCTATGGCGGCGCAGTTATTCTCAGCGGGTGGATCCTGGATGACACTCGCACCAGCCCGCTTATCCCTGTGCTGTTTTGCCTCGAGGATATCAACTGGCAAGCACCGGACGTCGAACGCTCTGCTTCAACCTACCGGACGTGGATGGAAGAGGCGGGCTTCGTCGAGGTTGAGCGCGAGATCTATTGCCCTCCGACCAGCATGATTGTTGGCCGCAAGCGAGCGAAGGGAGACTAATCGCCGGCTGTAT
>DIYZ01000215.1:0-8199 GCA_002427845.1 Chloracidobacterium sp. UBA6041
GAAGAAATCCGGGTTGCCAACCTGGCCGCCAGGTGTGGTCGCCGCGCGCAGAAAGCCGGGCACGACCGGAGCAACAGCAAGTACCAGCGCTGTTATCGCCCGAACATTGTAACCATTCGTGTATTTGTACGGGCCGTCAGATTCAAAAAGGCCGGCGAGATCAAGTTTCTGTTTTCTCAGCACCCAGTAGTCGCAAATCAGAATGCCCGCAATTGCGCCCATCAGACCTGAATACCCAATTAACCAGGTAAAAATATACGCACCCATCGTGGCCATCAATTTCCAGGGCATCATGAGGACGCCTATGAGCGCTGTGATCAGCCCGCCAGTGACGTAAGAGATGCGTTTCGGATTTAGATTAGAAAAATCGTTTGAAGGCGACACGACGTTTGCCGCCATGTTAGTAGTCAACTGGGCGGCGAAGATTACGGCGGTTGCAAAGAGAATGATCGTGACGCTATTAAAGCGGGTCATCAGCTCAACCGGATTCGGAATCGCCTGTCCATAGATCAAGAGCGTGGCACTTGTTACGGCTACACCGATAAACGCAAAGGCGGTCATGGTCAACGGCAGTCCCAGGGCCTGACCCAGCATTTGTGATTTCTGCGAACGGGCATAGCGCGTGAAGTCAGGGATGTTCAGACTGAGCGTCGCCCAATAACCGACCGAAGCAGTTAAAGCTCCCGGGAAAATATGCCAGAAGTTGTTATGCTGTTTTTGTAAAGCGGCAGAAGCGGTCAGCACGTGGCCCAGCCCACCCGCGCGCCATGACGCCCAGACCAGAACAGTCAATCCACCCGCAAGCAACAAAGGCGCCGACCAGGTCTCGAGATGTTTGATTCCCTCCACGCCTTTCAAGATGATGAAGACTTGAATCCCCCAGAACAGAAAGAACGCAATCCACGTGTGGACGGCAACATTCAAGATGGTTGCGTCGCCGAGCAGATGCGCCCAGCCTGGAGACATAACACTGAACAAAGCATCGATTGCTGTGCCACCGATCCACGTTTGAATTCCAAACCAGCCACAGGCAACGATCGCGCGGAGGATCGCGGGAATGTTTGCGCCCTTCGTTCCGAAGGCAGCACGGCAAAGAACAGGGAAAGACACTCCATACTTAGTGCCGGCGTGCGCGTTGAGAATCATCGGTATGAGCACGATCGTGTTGCCCAACAGGATCGTGATCATTGCCTGCCACCAGTTCATCCCCGCTTCGATAAAACCGCCGGCGAGCGTGTAGGTGGTTATGACCACGCTCATGCCAATCCAGAGCGCGGCGATGTTCCAGGTCGACCAGGTGCGCTCTTTGATTGTCGTCGGAGCGAGATCCTTGTTCCAGAGCGGACTGCGGGAAACGTCTTTCGTCAGTTCGACGAAGTCGCGCTGGGTGGCAGCGATAGTGGGGGAGTAGTCAGTTGGCATGCAATGGATCCCCTGGTGAACCTACTTCAATTCGAAACTAACAACGACTCGCGCGGTGATGGAAATCTGGCCGAGAGCAATCGTGCTTTCTTCATCCGAATACGATCCGCCAACGAAAGAGATACTGTTCCTTGCGTTGCTGGACAGACTACTATTGTTTGGGCCTTCCTCAGTGATCGAATACGCTTTACCAATTGTTTGACCAATCTCCCTGGTTAGCGCGGTGGCCTTCTCCTGTGCGGCCTTGATTGCCATAGCCCAGGGCCTGGTCTTTGTACTTTCGAATCTGCGTGGTGCGAAAGTCGACGTCGTCTATTCTGGTCACACCTGACTTGAAGATGTCTGCAAGCAGTTGTTCTGCCTTGCTAACGTCTCGGAGCACAATGGCAACTCTCTTAGAGACAGTGTAACCGAGAAACACCGGGGGCTTTTTCGTTACGTCTTCGTCTGTATATGTTTCGCTCAGCGTGATGTGATCTGTCTGCATTTGGGTTGGCGGAATTTGATACTGACGCGCCAGTGCCAGAAGGGCTTTTACAGTCTGGTCATTCTTTGCTTGCGCTGCCAGCAAATCCTTGTCCATGGTGACAACTCGCAGGTTGAATGCGACCTCATCCGGCACCACCATGATCTCGGCCTGGCCGACGACGGTAATCAGCGGACGGTCAATCGTGCTTTGCGCGAGGGCGGAGCTTGCGGACAGCGCGATTGCGAGAACCAACAATATGTTTTTAATCATTCGTTTGTGATTGGCATCACCCCAGCGGCTGGTCGTCAATTCTCCGTGGAGTGTTCTGAAGGGATTTAGACAAGGCGCATAGTAAGACAAGCGCACTAAGAGCTACAAGTGTTTGGAGATCGAGTTCACTTTTGGCGTTTTTCATAGACTTCCCGAAAAGCTTCGAGGAGAGAAACATGTAGTCCACGCTGTGCGTCGCGAACGCTGCGGCCACCTCCTGAGCCTGCGCAGGATTGAATTGATCACGAGGCATCGAGGATCTCTTCTTGTAGCGAGTCGGGCTCGCCGTAGCCGAGATACTTCGGTAGATTGTCACGTCACCACTTGCGGTAGGCAGCAGTCGAATCGAACGACCGCCATGGTGCGTCGTCAAGAACAGGCTTGTAAACGTAGCAGAATCCGTAGCGCATTCGCTCTTCAACGCTGCGGTGCAGGTTGCGCTCACATTGTGTTCGGAAGTCCTTTAAATCGTCGTCCTGCATCAAGCAATTCCTCGCCGACTCAATTCTACATTGCCACGCACGTTCCCCGCTTCAGGAACTGTCCGTCGCCGGGCTGGCCTTTGTATTCGCCGTTCTCAATTACAACCTTGCCGCGCGAGAGAACAGTTTCTACAACGCCGCGAATTTTCTTGCCTTCGTAGGTGTTGTAATCAACATTCATGTGGCTTGTCTTCAAGCTGAGCGTCTGTTCCTTTTCCGGATCGAATAAGACGATGTCGGCGTCTGAACCGACAGCGATCGTGCCCTTCTTTGGGAACAAGCCAAACATCTTGGCCGCAGCGGTAGAGGTCAGCTCGACGAAACGATTTAGGCTGATGCGATTCTCAACCACGCCGCCGTTATAGATTAGCGGCACACGGTTTTCGACGCCCGGCGCGCCGTTGGGAATTTTCGTGAAATCGTTAAGGCCGAGTTCTTTCTGTTCTTTCATACAAAAGGGACAATGATCCGTCGAGATTATCTGGAGATCGTCCATCTTCAAACCCTTCCAAAGTTCTGCCTGGTTGGATTTGTCCCTTAGCGGCGGCGTCATCACATACTTTGCGCCGTTGAAACCTGGTTCATCGTAGTTATCAAGCGAAAGAAAAAGATACTGCGGACATGTCTCGGCGAAGGCCGGTATGCCGCGATCGCGCGCCTGGCGAACCTGGTTCAGCGCGTCAGCGCACGAAAGGTGCACGATGTAAACAGGCGACTCGGCCATTTCCGCAATCGCGATCGCGCGATGCACGCCCTCGGCTTCCGCAATCGTCGGGCGTGTCAGCGCGTGATACTTCGGCGCGGTGTGACCTTTGGCGAGGGCCTGTTTGATGATCTCGTTAATGACGATTCCATTTTCAGCATGCATGCAAATCAAACCGCCGCGCTCGCCGGCGGCCGACATGGCGCGAAAGATCGTCGCATCGTCAACCAGGAAAACTCCGGGATAGGCCATGAACATTTTAAAACTGGTCACGCCTTCGTCCATGGCGGTGTGCAGTTCTTCAATCTGGCTATCTTCAAGCTCCGTCGTGATCAGGTGAAAGCCGTAGTCGATGGCAGTCTTGCCTTCCGCTTTCTTGTGCCAGTTGTCGATGCCCTGAATCAGCGACTCGCCTTTGTATTGGACGGCGAAGTCGATGATGGTAGTTGTGCCACCATGCGCGGCGGCTCGTGTGCCGGTAAGAAAATCGTCGGACGACTGCGTGCCGCCGAAGGGAAGCTCCATGTGCGTATGCGGATCGATGCCGCCGGGGATAACGAGTTTGCCGGAGGCGTCTATCACTTTGTCCACTTCCATCTCAAGCTTCGCCCCGATGACGGAAACGATCTCGCCTTCGATCAGGATGTCAGCTTTGTAATCGTCGGTTGCCGTGATGATGCGACCGTTACGGATTAAGGTTTTCATCTGAATGAATCTCCTTTTGCATATATTCAATCGAAACGTAAGCTGGCCTAGTGAACGTTGTCTTCCAATTGAATTGTTTCAGCACTTTTTGATCCACTATCTTTTTTCTCGTAGACGTAAATGACGATCAGTTGAATAAGAGCCTCCAGTTTACGGATGTCATCGGCGGAGACAGGCACTTCTGAATAGTGCGCGCCAATATTGCTAAGAGTTTTTAGTTCACGTGCCGCCTCCGAAATGAGGGGGCTGATAATATGCTTCTCACCAAGTTGGTCTAGCCGTTGCCACAACATAGCTCTTTTTCCGGACTGCGGTAGAAATTCATCAGCTCCTAGGTTTTTACAGATCGCTTCTAGGGTCTTTCTAAGTTGGAGGGCGTACAGATCGTTAGAGATCGGTTTAACTCTAATCGCAATCACTGTCTCACATCCTCCGGTGTAGAAGGATGCAAGTGTTCTTTCTTCAACGTTGAATAAATTAAGAAGGAATCTCTAAGGAATTCGTAACTAGCGAGATTGAAAAGCCACTTGGGATCATGAAGATTCGGATTATCCACATCCACGATATCTTCCAGAAAGGTTTTGTAGACCAAAATGGCTCCGCATCCGACACAGCAAAACAGCGAAAGAATTTCAACCCTTCCATAGAGTAAGACTTTTCCTGCTTCACGGTATTTACCTGAACGCTCATCCGCCTTATAGAGAAAACGTTGATCTGTGTCCGCAGGGCAGTTTGGGCAGATACCGGAATGGTGAAGAGGTTCTTCTTTAGACATTTTCAAATTTAGTTTTGCGGCTGTGCCGTCCGATGTGCGGAAAGGCCTTGCCTTCGCTCCACTAGGAGCGAGATGTTTATAGCCGGACGGCACTCCACATAATGTTCCTCGCTCCGTAGGAGCGAAATGTTTATAGCACCGAAGCTCTCAAGTCAACTATTAGCTCCGCTAGGAGCGAAATGTTAACCCGTGAACATTGCGCTCCTAACGGAGCTTAGTGTTTCTGGAGGCCTTCCGGGATCTATAAACATCAAGCCCCTAACGGGGCTCTAAACAAGCTTTCGGAAATCACTCAATGAATTCGAAAACGTACTTCTCTTCAAACGCGATGTCGAATCTCCGAAGCAACGTCAAATACTCGTTCTTGAATGACCTGCGCTTGTGGTGCTTTTCCTGATTTTGGATATAACGGATGATTGTGTCTAGCTGGGAGTGACCATAAGAAAAAGCGCCATAACCTTCCTGCCAACTAAACTTTCCATTGACCCATTTATTCTTGTTAATGAAATTCGTCGAGTCAGCCTTGATCTCTTGAACCAAATCAGCCAGGGCCATGGCCGGTCTCAATCCAATCAAAATATGCGCATGGTCCGGCATGCCATTGATGGAGATTAACTTCTGTCCCTGATTTCTGACAATTCCAGTGATGTATTTGTAGACGTCCTCTTTGAATTCTGGCTTGATAATTGACAGCCGATTGTTAACCGCGAATACGGTTTGAATGTAGATTTGGGAGAAGGTATTTGCCATGAAGATTCACACACATTCCGCTCCTGACGGAGCTAAGGGAGTTGAGAAAGCCGAGTTCTATAAACATTTCGCTCCTAGCGGAGCGAAGAGGAAGCCTTGCCGCACATCAGGGCCGTCGATTAGAGCCACATAGCGCGGGCCACGCTTTAGCCTAGCAGCAACAGAGTCGAAGGGAATGAGGGCAGTAGTATCAAGCGTGGCAGAACCGAAGCAAGACTTGTTGCACGCTTGTGTGCAGGAACATCAAACGGGAGGGCTCGCAACGAGAGGTCGTATTTCGCTCCTAACGGAGCTGGGAAGTTTAGAAAAACAAGTTCTGTAAACATTTCGCTCCTGGCGGAGCAAAGAGGGAGGCCCTTGCTGCAGATCGGCGGCAGAGCGGCAAAATTCCTAAGAAACATTTCGCTCCTGACGGAGCTGAGCAGTTTAGAAAAAACGAGCTCTATAAACATTCCGGTCCTAACGGACCGAAAAGCGAAAGCCGCAGTGGCCATTTGTGCCACTGCGGCTTGCGAGGGTTACCTATGTAACCAACTTACTGCGTCAACTCCGACGTCAGTATAGCGCCGTTGAGTTGCGTTAGCACGGCACTGATCTTAACCACTTTCCGCGAGTCTTTTGCAATCCATACAGTTGTCTTGTCTGCTTCATTGTCAGCGGAAGTGATTTCGACCTTGTACGCCTCAAACGTGCCGGCCGGAACCGTCACACTCTCAATGCCTACAACCTTCAGGTTCTTTAGCTCCAACTTCTGCTTTTGCAGGTCCATGTTGCGAAAGCTCGTAACGTAGCCTTCGGCGAGTGGCAAAGCCGCAATAACATCAAAGTTGCCGGCTCCATCACCAAAAATAGAGCCACCCAGATCTAAGGCGATAGGTTTCGCCTGTCCGTTCATGCTCACCGACCCGCTGGCCTTGTTGTCTTTAAAGTCGATATCAAACACCACTGGGCCTTGTTTGAACACGCGATGCTTGAGAACGAGCGTGCCTTTCTCGATGGTGGACGTGTCAGTGATTTCACCTTGCGGGGTGACGATCGTTTCTGTCACGACCCACGCCCCATTTTCTTCTTTCGTTTCGGTCTTAACGCTCAGCGGGATCGTTTGTCCACCGATCGCGATTGCAGCGGTGTAGTTGGCAGTGCCCGCTTGCAGATCGGCAATCGGCTTAGGAGCACTGGCGGCAACCGGCTCTGCTTTCTTCGGCAGCGTGACAGTCTTCACGTCAACCGTGATTTCCTTTAGCCGCTGCGCCACTTCCGGCGTCATACTTTCCTGATAACGGCCGCCAAGATGCTTGGCAAGAAATTTCTCGGTAGTGGCAAACATGGCCATGTTGTTGATGGGCCGCGCGAAGCCGTGGCCTTCATCCGGCGCCACCAGATACTCAACCGGATAGTTGCGATCGCGCAGGGCGATAACAATTTGATCGGCCTCGCGCTTGTTCACGCGCGGATCGTTGGCGCCCTGTACTACAAGAAGCGGGGTCTTAATTTTGCCGGCATGATTGAGCGGCGACTGGCGTTCCAATTGCGCCTTGCCTTCAGGCGTCGCTGGATTGCCCATGCGCGCGTAAAAAAGCTTGCGGATGGATTCCCAGTAAGGCGGTATAGTTTCCAGCAGCGTGACCAGATTTGATGGCCCGACAATGTCTACCGCGGCCGCATAAAGGTCCGGCGTAAACGTCACGCCGGCCAGGGTTGCGTAGCCGCCATAGGAGCCACCCATAATGCCAACGCGTTTAGGATCGGCGATTCCCTGGGTGATCAAATATTTCGCACCCCAGGTAACATCGTCCTGCATCTTGTCGCCCCATTGCATGTTGCCGGCATCGAGAAACTTTTTGCCGTAGCCCGTGGACGCGCGAAAATTCGGCAACAACACTGCGTAGCCGCGGTTGGCAAGAAACTGTGCAAGGCCGTTGTAGCCCCACGAATCACGGCCCCATGGTCCGCCGTGTGGTAACACAATCACCGGAAGATTTTTGGCAGGCACTCCCTTAGGCAATGTTAGATACGCGGGAATTTCGAGTCCGTCAGACGACTTGTAGCGGACCGCCGTCATCGGCGCGAGATAGTCGCGATTAAGCTTCTCGCGGATCCGATACTGAAGGGTCAACTTTTTCGTGTCACGGTCAAACAGATAACGCTCGTTCGGTTCGGTGTCGCTGCTGGCAACAATCAGAAAGAGGCGCTCATCTTTCGTGCTCGAAGCAAAGCCAATTTCTTTGCCCGGCAATTTCTTCTGTAAAAACTTGTAATCGGCTTCGAAGGATTTGTCCTTCCAGTAGATTCGCTGGCGCTCGTCGTTATAGGAGGTGCCTATGAGATCATCGCTTACTTCCGAGAAGTTAGCGTTGCCAAAGTCAACGCGGTTCAGTGGATCCGATTCGACCAACTCTTCTTTGCCGGTAGCCGGATCGAAAAGCTCTAGTCGCGTCAGATCGACGTTCGCGCCCTTGTTGGTTTCAAAATAAACTCGCTGCCCATCTTTGTGGTAACGCACGGGTCCGCAACTCTCAAAGACATTGCAGGAATAAACTTTGGTGAAGCCGTTATCATCCACGCGCAAAACGTCAGTGTCGCCATTATCTGCGGAGCGAGTCGCCATTCGCAGTTGATCTTT
>DIYZ01000215.1:8431-8610 GCA_002427845.1 Chloracidobacterium sp. UBA6041
GTCGCCATTCGCAGTTGATCTTTCAGATCAAAAACCCAACCGGTGATGCGTTCGGTATTCTTGCGAACCAGTGTGCGTTCGCCGGTGGAAATTTTCACTTTGTAGAGATCGTGCCAGGCGGGATCGCGATCGTTTAGTCCGATATAGATTGCGTCTGGTTCGCTGCGCGGAACGGCAAA
>DIYZ01000223.1:0-17001 GCA_002427845.1 Chloracidobacterium sp. UBA6041
CACCATGCAGTGCTACTGAGTACTGAAACCTCCCGCAAGTCACTCAGGAATTTTGCGTTAGGTGTTACTCCGTAGCACATGGTGGTAAGGCAAAGTTACTGTTTGGGACCGAGAGGTCGGAGGTTCGAATCCTCTCGCCCCGACCAGTTAAATCAACAACTTACGGCTGCCAGTAGTGGCGGCCGTATTTCGTGTGTGGCCAATCTGTGGTCAAAATAAACGCCTGGAAAAACACTAGCGTATTACAAATATACTGGTACTGACGCTTCATGAAATCTTGTTCCTTGAATCTAGCTCTGCGCCTCGACAGCTTTCCCTTTTCTGCCTTCTGCCATTCTCACTTCACGCCTGTCATGCGCAACAATGTAAGATGTCAGAACATGATAAGACATGCAGCAGCCGAGCGGGATTCAGAGTGGAGTTGGCCGTAAGTGCGGAGGTGGTTCCGATACGAGACTCGACTTTGCTATTTATGCCCAGCGGGTTCTAGAAAAACCCAATATTCTATGTCCAAGTTGACCGCAAAACAGATCGAGCAATTCACTCTAGACGGATATCTGATGGTAAAAGGTCTGTTCGATACGGAAGAAATGGATTTACTCCTTAATATCGCGAAGAGTGATCAGCAAATAGAGCAACAAGCACAAGAGCGACTCGACTTGTCTAGTGGACGAAGCAAGTTGTGGATTACCAGTTCGTTGGGTGAAGACATCTACAGCGCCTTTGTCCGCTGCCCACGTATCGTTGACCCTATAGAGCAAATGTTAGGTGGTGAGGTTTACCATTACCATCACAAAATGATGCTCAAGGAGCCTTTTGTGGGCGGAGCATGGGAGTGGCACCAGGATTATGGTTACTGGTACTCCAATGATTGTCTATTTCCTTATATGGCGAGTTGCCTGGTTGCGATTGATCGCGCAACGCCGGAGAACGGCTGCCTACAAGTGATCAAGGGATCACATCACATGGGCCGCATTGATCACGGCAAAGCGGGCGAACAAAAGGGTGCCGACATGGAGCGGGTAAGGGAAGCACTCAAGTATCTGGAGTTGGTCCAGTGTGAGATGGAACCGGGGACTGCACTCTTCTTCCACTGCAATCTACTTCATCGCTCCGACGCGAATAGGAGCCCAAATCCACGCTGGTCGCTCATCTGTAGTTACAATGCCGCGCGCAACCCCTGCCGAGAAAAGTTGAATCACCCTAGTTACCAGCGCCTCGAGAAGTGGCCAGACTCCCAAATCAAAGCGATCGGACGTCGCCAATTGGAAATGATGGCTCTGCAATCAGGTTTTCTCTCAGAGTCTATTTGAATATCCTAGCCGAGAACGTCGTCTCTGTGTGTTTTCGGCGCCTGAGTGCTTGCGGGATTCTTTAAACAAGTTCACCGCCGAGGAGCAGAGTTCGCAGAGCAATATCTTGGCGTAACAGTCTCGTTCAGTGCAGCGGAATTCAATTGCGAGCGGCTGCAATGGCAATAGTTACCCGCAGTAGCCTGCGAGGAACTTACCGACCACTAAACACTATCTCGCCAAATCTCTGCGGGATATGAAAATCATCTCGTAAGGTCGGCGACCATGCTAAGCCCGCTGGTTTCGGAAGCTGCTCCGCCCGATACAGGTTCATCCGCCAGCGATCTCCAGGTAGCGGCGGACGGTGCGGTGCGGTCACAATGTCTTCCATTGGCAGAGCTATTTCGCAGGTCCACTCACGGTCACCGGCCTTTCCGTCTACCGTCCCATCGACTTGCACTGCCCACCGCAGCTTTTCGCTGTTCCAACTTTCGTAGTGCAACGGTTTACGCGCGGCGAGCAGATAGATATCCAGCATGGTGCCGAGTGGATTTACCTCCAGTTCGATGTAGCTTGGCTGATTAGGATCAGCTTGGAGGAAAACTTCCACGACCTCCTCCTCCCACAGGTGTTCATCCCGGCGCCTCATGGTCGACCAGATATTGTCGTCTGCGCAGCGGAAAGCGAAGTAAAGGTAGTTGTCATCGTAGAGCACTCTCGCCTCGGTCTTGTACGTACTTTGGGAACCGTCCGAGTTGTTCAGAAAATCGCCGACGGGCGCAGCTTTCATCCACGCGGTGTCGTCGAGCTTGCCATCTATCTTGATCGGTCCCGATGTTCGCCCGACTTGATAGACTGGCAACCGCAGCGCTTGAGCTTTGGCCGTGAGAGTGAACAAACACCCAACGCCCAGGGCCATAAGTAACATTTTGTTTTGCCTGTTCATCTTGAAATGTCCGCCTTCTCGCTGTTCAGAAAATGATATGTCTTCAGAATCAAAATGCAGCTTGGCCCGTGTGTGATCTCGCTCGCCATCACCATCCGCACTGCCTCACCCAGGTCCAACTTCAGCACCTTGATGAGCTCCGTACCTTCAGGCTCAGGCTTGACCAAACTTAGTTTCCTCGCGAGGAACAGCGTGGCAGGTGAATGAATGGCAGATGTGAATGGATCAACCAAGCCAAGATTGATCCACTGAGCCGCCTCAATGCCAAGCTCTTCGCGCAGCTCTCTCCGGGCGGCGACGAGCGGCGGTTCGTCTTCGTCAATTCCGCCACTGACTACTTCAATACTCTCCCGCTCGACCGCGTATCGGTATTCGCTGGTTAGATAAACCTGGGCCAAGTCGTCGATGGCGAGTACTGACACGCCCGGCTTCATTCTGACAGTGGCGAAGGTCCCCGGCTTTCCGTCTGGCCTGACGACTTGATCCTCGCTGACTTCGAGCCGACCGTTCTGATATTTCTGAACAGTTTCCTCAACTAGCCACAGACCTTTCATTCTTGTCATCGCAATCCACCTGGCAGTTCCCGGGCGAATGGCCATTGCCTTGTGTGCCAGGACCAGATGATGAAGCTCAGCAGGCCGAGCCCGAGCGTTCCCATCCCGAAAAGAATAATGGGCCAGTCGGTAGTGGCGAATACGAATATCCAGCCGACAAGGGCGACCAGGTTGGGTAGTGGGTACAACCAGACGCGATAGGGACGATTCATGTCTGGCTCGTTTCTTCTCAATAAGGAGACGGCGAGAATCTGACCGACAAACTGTACTAGAATCCGGGTCGTAATCAGCGCATCAATCACCATACCCAGCGAGAAGAAGCTGCAAATGATCGAGATGACGCCGATGACGAGAAGTGAGATGTAAGGAAAATTCTTTGTTCGGTGCAGACGGCTGAAGATTTTGAAGAAATAGCCGTCCACTGCCGCGGCGTACGGCACACGCGAATAGCCGAGGAGCAGAGCGAAGACGGACCCAAACGCGGTCCATAACACCATCGCAGTGAACACTGTAGCAACCCTGGCGCCGTAGATTTTCTCCATAAAGATCGAGACGATGAAGGCCGACTCAGGGTGCTTGTCTGCCGGGACAAATTGCCGCCACGGAACAACGCCGATGATCGAAAAGTTAATGGCAACGTAGATCAGCGCTACCACGATCACGCTGATGATGATGGAGCGCGGGATTGTGCGGCCCGGTTCGCGCACCTCTTCGCCGATGTAACAGATGTCGTAGTATCCGAGGTAATCAAATATCCCGATGCGCGCCGCTGCCCCGAGCCCGAAAAGAAAGCCAAGAGAAAAGTTGAACGCGCCGGGCGGAAAATCGAACGCCAACCGGCGGTCGAAATGCAGTGCGCCGGTAACAATCACGGCGAGCGCCGTCAGGATCGTTCCGACCCAGAGACTGACCGTGAGTTTGCCAATAAAAGTGATCTTGCGATAGAGCAGGATGATGTTCAAAGTACCCAGGAAAGTAATGACGACCATTGACTGCACTTTAGTAATGCCGGTCCAGATGTAGCCGAGATATTGCGTAAAGCCGATGTAGCCGGACGCTATTTCCAACGGGCCACTCAGAATGAACTGCCAGATAAAAAGGAAGCCCATCAATCGGCCGAACGTTTCGCGGCCGTAACCCTCGCGCAGGTAAACGTAGCTGCCGCCTGAGCCCGGCATTGCTGCGCCGAGTTCGCTCCAAATCATCCCGTCTGAAATCGTGATGAGCAGAGCCACGAGCCAGCCAAGCATGGCCTGCGGGCCGCCGAGCGTTGATAACAGCAACGGGATCGTGATGAAAGGTCCGATGCCAATCATGTTCGTCATGTTGAGTGCGGTAGCCTCAAGCAAGCCGAAACGTCGCAACAGGTGTGGCTGTTCTTGGGTGTCGCGGATAACTTCTGGTTCAGTCTTCATTCTTTTAATGGACCGTGGACCAACTGTTAAGGAGGAGGCTTTGCTCTTAGAACTGAGAGTCGCTTCCAGTGCGCAATTGGCAGTTTGCGTTACAAGACTTCAGAATCCGAACACTTCCGGAGCGGTGGAAAATTTTAAGTCGCGTAAGAAGGCTTTAGATCCCGACAGAGCCAGCGAAATCCCTGCCCAGCGCCAGGTAACATTCTCACGGTTGTGAATCAAAACTGTCAGCCTATTCCAACCGCGACGTAGTGTGAGCTTCACGCGCGACGGGCGAAAACCGATTTGCTCTGGCAACTTGATGCCCTTGCTGTCGTTGATGAAAACCTCTACCAGATCGTCGTGGCCGATTATCGCTTCAACGTCTCGTGTCTTTGGAGCGTAGACGTAGGTCACGGCTTTTGATTGGCAGTTGCCTGCAACAAAGCCCGTACCTTTCGTTGTTGTCAGAAAGTGGCGGTAGTGGTGTGTCAGATCAAGAAAACCAGAGACCATCTGCGCGTCTTTCCAGGACGCCGCGAATTGCTCCGGCTTGGCGAGTGTCACTTCCCTGTCATAGGTTTCCTCGTCTATCTTTTCTGGAATCGACATCCTTTCGTCGATTGGCCCGAAAACCTTCCATGGTATGTCGGGCGCGGTCCAGTTGTTCGCCGGACGCGAATTCGGTTTTTGATACCAGTAGGTAACGGCCATAGGATGGAGGCCGGCGAAGATACCGAAGTCAAAAAGTAGCGAAGTGTGAAACGGGTAAGGATTTTCCAGGTGGAAGCGGTAACGCCGCTCGTGCTGCGGTGCTCCGGCAAAGAAGTGCATGCGTCCAGTTTTGTGCCACGCAAAAGAAAAATAATCTTCGCCGGCTATCCCGTGTAGAACCTGAGGCGAATGACTATCGGCGTCGATCAGAGCTGTGTCGCCACCACCATGATTATGCCCGCTGTCATAGAGGCTTATCCCCACGAAGTGGCCTTCCCCATGCACACCTAGCGCGCTGAAATCGCGGTAACCGGTGGTTTGCGCGACATGGTTGAATAAAGCATGAAAGTAACGGACATCGACCGGTAGTTTCGCGTTTGGCTCGATTGAGTAGCCGATAGTTATCGTCTTCGGCACCGCCTCTTGATTCCGGATCTTGATCCGCACGCTTTTGCGGAAGGGCATCGGAAAATAACACGAGAACTTCCCGGGCGCCGCTTGCAAGGCGAGCGTGTCAAACCCGCCAAAGAAATACTTGATTGGCGCGTTCACGCTGGGCGCGGGCTCCTCGTCCCAGAAGATTATCAGTTGCAGGTTGTCCAGGTTATCTCCCTTGATCGACAATCCATGCATGATCGCCGGACCTTGAAGCTCAAGGGCGTCATGCTCGCCTCCGGCCGGCAGCGTTATCTCTCGATACTGCCACGGCACTTCCTCCTTCATCGGTCTTCGCGATGATCCGAAACCGGGAGCGCCATGACCCAGGTATTTAATAGTCATCCCGGAGGTGGTCCGCCGGCTCACGAGGCGCGCCGCGCTCTCCGGCCGCGCTGTCAGACGGTAATCAAGCTGCGCGTAAAACTCATCTAGGTTATTCAGGGCTTCAATCTCGACACGCAAGCCCCGTCGAAAAAAGACCGGCAGATAAATATTGAACGCCCCCTCGTAGTTAAATGCGGGCTCAGGCACATATCGATCACCCGTCGCTTCAGCGGCCCGAAAGATTTCGTCAATCGTCCCAGCCACCGACGGTGTTTTCTCTCCGTCAACGAAGATGCGCAAGATTACCTGGCCATCTTCAGCGATGGCGTTTAGATCGAAGCTTCTCGCCCACGTCGTCCAGACGTGCCTCAGCGAGCCACTGCCTTTAAGCTCAGCCAGAGTCTTGCGTTCGCCCCGCTTCAAGTTCTGGAAGATGAAACTGTTTTTGGCGGCCGTGTATCTGTGAGGATAGATTAAAGGATCGAGGTAAAACGCGCGTTGGGCCGCTGTCTGCGTCTGAGCCGACAACACACTTGCCATAAGAGATAGCAACAGAACGATAGCGGTTATCGCGTAGGATCTGCGACGCATATAAACCAGCTCTGCTTATTTACCGGCCCCGCGCACGCCACGACCGAGCGACGACGAATTGCTTTTGAGTTTCGCCGCTGCCATCCACGTCGCGTAATCAGTCCAAGCACCCCAGCCGGGCTGCCCGGCTGGGGACCCCGCACCCTGCCAGCCGGCTAACTGCGGATCGCTTTTGCTGAAGCCCGACTCGCGATTCGGATCGGCCAGTCCTCCGACAGGCACGTCGTGGCCGCTCTGGAAGAAAGTATTGTCGCGGTGATCAAATCTGAGTACGGCTGTGCCTACACCGGAGGTCTGATAAAGCATCGTTTCGTCTACGACTCCCGAAAGGATGAAGATATTACTCCTCAATGTCAGATCTTCGGTCCGCGTCAGACGGACTGAACGCCCACATTCTTTGGCGGGACTGTCAACCTCGTTCCCTGGACGTACGAGTAACACGCCACGCTCGCCAATACCGATAAAAGTATTGTTGACGATGCTCGCGTTCTTCGCCGCCCAGATCGACACGGATTCAACTGGGCGTTCACCCGGTCGCGTGGAGACAACTAAGTTATCGCGCGCCGTCATGTCATAAGATTCGAAGAAGGCGAACGAACAAGGGTCGCCGAAGCGCCCGTCGATGAAAAGATCTGGATCGGTCGAGCCGCCCGAGAAAGCTGCGCCGGAGTTGTCAACAAAGACGTTGGCCTCGATCAGTACCCTTCGGCCGCCGCCCTTACTTACCACGCCTCGATGACAATTGCGGATCAGGTTGCGACGCACAACCACGTCGTCGCTACAGGGAAGGTCGATGGCTGGCTTGCGTTGAAAATTCTTGCCGTCGAACAGTTCGCAGTCTTCCACCGTAATGTGGTGTGCCTGGTTGAATTTAATAAGATAAAGGCGATCATCGTCCTGCAGGGGATCGTAGCCGGGCGTGCAGCCGCCCGGGGGGCACGCGTAATGGACCTTCGAGTTACGCACGGTGATGTAGCTGGTCCAGAGCGCGCGGTCATACCAGGCTGCAGTATGTCCGCCTGGCGGATCGTTGGTCTTTACGTGGTTGTAAGTATCTTCGGGCTCGTAGACGCTATCACCGTGAATTCCATCGCAACGACGGTTGAGCTTCTTTCCCGCCTCGTCCGTGTAATAGGGATTCGGGAAAATGTCGAATCCCTCGATAACAATCCCGCGCGCCAAATGAAAACGAACGTGGTCTATGACGACGCCTTGCTTTGTCTCCGCGCGTATCGTGAGCGGGTTCGCGGGATCGTAGCGGTAAATGCCGATTGCGTCAGGCGGCGTCCCTTGAGGGACAGTCTGACGCGGATCGCCGGCTTCGAGTTGATCGGCCATCGTCAAGGCCAGACTGAGCCCACCCCAACTGCCTTCCCGTCCAGCCTTTCGGTAGTCGCCGTTCTTCGCGATGATCGTATCGCCGCTTCCGACGTGACGCAGAGCAACCCGCCAGGATTTGAACGGACGTGTGTAGTTGCCATCACCCCGCGCGTCGTCGCCATCGAGTAAGTGAACATAGACGGTCTTGCCCTTGGCCTGCGCCGCTCCGCAAAGTAATAGCGACGCGACTCCCGCTAGTAGAGCCCGCATGAGTACCCGCATGAGTAATAGACGGTTGTTTCCCATTCTCATTTCTCTCCTGCGCCAACCCCATTCACCCACTCGCCGTTGAGCATAACGCGCTTGAGGCGCCGCATGTCGCTGATGTTTCTAAGGGGATTGCCTTCGACCAGCACCAGATCCGCGAGCTTTCCCGGTTCGATACTTCCCAAGCGGTCGGAGGCACGAAAGTACCGGGCATTCTCTAATGTACCCGCGACAATGGCCTGCATCGGTGTAAGGCCCGACTCCACGAGCAGCTCAAGCTCACGTTGATAAGCCCAACCGCGCTTAGCGTGCGGCACGTCGGAATGAGAACCGACGACGACGTGGGCTCCGGCACGGAAAGCATGTCCTACGAACGCCTCCATCTGCTTAAAAGCGTGCACGTGCATCTCGGTCGTATCTTTGTCGCCCAGCTGCCGTTCGAAGACAGCAAGTGTCGGTGAGACAACAGTGCCGCGCTCGACGATCAACTTGAAGACCGCCCTGGCACGCGGCGAATCGAGATCGATCGCGTTCCACACCTGATACCGCCCTTCACTGCGCGCGTTGTTATCAGCAAGCACTGCCTGGCGGTACTTCTCAGCATCGCGCAATGGCAGCAGGGCTGTTCCGAATGAGGTGGCGTGCTCTACGCCATCAACGCCAGCCCGAATGGCATCAGTCGCGTCCACAATCTCCAGGTGCGATATAACGGGAAGACCGCGTGCGTGAGCCGTTTCCGTTGCGACCCTGATCAGCGCGAGCGGCAGACGGAAGTAGACTTTGATCGCGGAAGCGCCATCGTCGGCGAAGCGATTTACCGCGAGCCGGGTTTCCTCCGCGTCCCGTACGATGAACGAATCTCTCGGATAAGCGGGCGGCGGCGAGTCAAGGTGGGGCCCACACAGGAACAAGCGCGGCACTGCCGCGGGCCCTTTGCGAGCAACATCGTAGGCCTCGATCCACTGGCCGGGATCACGGACAGAAGTGATTCCATGCGTAAGATAGAGTGCGGGCAACGGGTCGTCGCCATCAATGTGAAAGTGAGAGTCGATCAATCCGGGCACGAGCGTGAGCCCGTTCGCGTCGACGACTTCCGCCCCCGCCGGAATGCTCACGGAGGCTCGCTTGCCAACTGCGATAATTCTTTCGCCGCGAACGACTACGACGGCATCAAGTACGGGCGCGCCGCCGCGCCCGTCAACCAAGGTCGCTCCGACAATGGCAACGACGTGGTTTGCATCCGGCCGTGCCACTTGGTTCACTTCATGAAGGGCGCGAAATGCTCGAGCAGCTTGGCCCTGACGACGTTGCGCAAAAACGCCGCTACATAGAAGTAGTGCGACGAGTAGTACTGTGCTTAGTAGCGGTGTTGATTTTTTCATAAGCATAGTCAAGTGACGTAGTGCGTCACACAAAGCCCCGCCACCAGCCCGCGGGAGCGGGCGACAGCGTAAAGCCTGAGGCGTGAGCCCCAGGTTAAGCGGTGTCGCGAACCCAGCCCGCGAAGTGGGCGATAGCGGGGACCCCTTTTTCCAAATTGTGGACATAGCATTCGTAAAGCTGTCGCCCGTTCCACGGGCTCAGGATTTGATGTCGCATGAACCTGGGGCTCACGCCCCAGGCTATATGCTTCCGCCTGCTCCGCCGGCTCGTTGAAAATTTACCCCGACGAAAGCAGTCGCAATCGCAGCCTGCCGTCCTTTTGACCTTTGAACGGCAAGTGCATAACGCCGGAACTATTAGCCGTTCCGATGTAGCTTCCGCCGGGCACTCCATTGAATAGACCGCCGCGCCAGTTTGCCCGGCCGCCGGTCATCTGGAGTTCATACTTTGCATGGGGCTTCAGTCCAGAGATCAGTAACGAGTTCGTGTCCACGGCCGGGATTGTCACTTCACCCTCCGTTACGGGACCGTCAATGGTGGCGAAGAGTGTAATAGTGCCACCTTCGACCAGGGCACCAACCAGATTTGATCCATCCACCAACTCAACGCGTGGGGTACGCGTATCGCCGCGATCTCCAATCTCCAAAACGTGTAGAAAGAAGTCTTCTTTCGCGGGCTTCGACGGCGACACCTCGACGCGCCACGCTGCGGGCACAACCGCACGCGTGTTCGAAGGTAATAGTTTGTCAAACTCGTCTCCCCAGAAAGTCTTCCACATCTTCCGGAGATAAGGATCGGTCGGCAGCGGTCCGCCCGCCGGCGGGTCCAGCGGCCAATTCTTCCCTGTTCCCCATCCTCCGCCAAACTCGTCGCCCGGCGTCCAGAATTCAAAACCCGACCCGCCTCGCTTTACGACGTCACGCTCGCGTGGGAGTAATGAATGGACTCGCAATCGCCCCTGACCATCTTCATAAGTAAAGACCGTGGCATTTCTGTAAGCCGTGCCGCCATGCCCGACGTCTCGTCCAGTTTCACTGGCCACAATGCGCGGCTCGCTCACGCCGTGCAGCAACCAGACTTTTTTGTAGTTCGGATCGGTGCTCCGCACGCGGTCAAAAACCACGAGTACGTTATTCTCGGGTGTGTAGGCCACTTCGCGAGTGAAGTGCTCCATCTTTGAAGGGTGATAGGCGCGCGTCGCATTGCCGCGCGCGTAGTGGTAGACGCCCGGCTGGTAGTCGGTCACTTCCATGCGTCCCGTGTCCCACAGATCACGCGTGCGCTCGAAATCTTCGCGGCTGCGGACAGTGTTCCAATAGCGAGAAGAGTCCATGCGCTGCCCCCCGTCGTTGGCAGCGGCCCAGAGATTCTCGGCCCAGAAGAATTTTTCCCCAGGCTTATAAACCAACATCGAGTTGTGAGCGATGGTGCGGCGGTAGTAATTCAGATAATGCGGACTCTCAGTGTCAGTGTAGTCGGCGCCACTTTCGGTGGCGAGATAACCTTTGTGGTAAATGAAGAAATGGTTCTGATCAAGGTGGTCGTGCTTAGCGAGGTAGGGACCCGAATTGAACTCAATCCAGGTCGAATCGGGCCCGAAGCCGTCGCGCATGATGAGGTGTCCAATTCCGCGAAAGAGGTAGTTGCGGGAAATCTCGGCATCGTTTGTGTCCGCTGGATTGCGCGGGGTAACTTCCGGGTCGTCCCACAAAAACTGAGTAATCGGAATGCGCCAATCTTTGCGCGCGGGCCAACCGCTCTGTCGCAGCAGCCATGCCGCAAACGGATCTTTGAAGCGATTAATGGCATAGCCGAGGCAGATGTTGTCTTCCCACTGGAGGTACGGAAATTCATTGTCATCGTCGCGCGCGGTTGTGCCATCGGGGAGCACCTTATAGAGATAAGTGTCGGTGTAATGGTGAAAGACGGTGTAGCGCCGCGCCGGATCGTTGTTGCCCACAGTGCGACGTAGTTCGGCCAACAGCGCGAGAGGAGCGTAGGTGATCCGCTGGTAGTCCATCGACTCGTGATACCCGCCATCAGGCGTGATGAAGTTTGTCAGATCGAGAATGTGATCGAAGACTTCCTGCGCTCGCGCTCTCAGAGGCGCGGCGCGCGTCTCCACCGAAGGATGGCCTTCGATAGCGGTGAGGGCGAACACCGCGAGCGTCAGATAGCGAACCGGATAATTGTGATACATCGCCAGTTGCACTTCTTTGAGCGACTGATCTTCCATCATCTTCTCGGCGGCTTTTAAAAGTTCGAGCGCGACGCGATCCTTGAGTTGCGCATCGAAGCCCGGATAGTTGTAGAGCCAGTCGAAGGCGAGCGACCACTTCACGTATTCGGGATAAGTGCGCGATCCCACCAATTCTGGTGGGTGCGTGCGCCGCATCTCTTCCACTGCTTTCTTAGCAAAAGATTCGTCGCGGGTCAGCAGATATGTGAGAGCCCAACCGTCAATACCGTCTGAGGGGCGCGCGCCTGCGGCATATCGCGCGCGCAAGACGTTAAATCCCGTAAGCGGATCGTGTTCGCCGATCAGCATGCGTGGCCTAACGGACCTGGACGCAGACTGTCCATACGCGTCGAGCGGGGTCATTAATCCGAGGACGCTCAGACAAAACACCACTGCTAGACTTCTCCATGACCTTTGCCAAGTGAGCTTTGAACAACAATTCCTGCTGACGCTTTTCACTGGGATTCCTCTCCTACAAAAACAATCGGTTTATTTCAAACTTACGGGGAAGCGCAAACTCTTTGGAGTGCGCTGACCTGTCAGCGCTTTGTCCGGTCGCGACCTGTCGCGGCCATGGTTTGCTAGAGTCTACTGAAAGGGTGCGGCGTCAAGCCGCCGCAGGCCAAAGCGGCGACTGGCCGCCGCACTCCAAGGAGTTGATCATTTGATCAGTCCCTCCTCAAGTTACTTGCTGGCGACTTCGCGTTTCGCCCCTCGCGCTCCAGCGAGAAACTTCAGCCATTCCTTCGCCATCAGTCGGTGATAGGGCTCGGTCATGTGAATACCGTCCAAGCAAAGAAACCTGGCTTTGTCTGGTGACGAAGATAAGATGCTTCCAACCTCAATTACCTCGATGTCCCCAGCGTGGGCGGCCGCAAGGGCCCGCTCGACGGTGCCGGGATTTACGCTCGCGGGGTCGTGCACTTCGTCAAACATGTAGCTCTTGATACCGGCTGCGGCAAACCCAACACCGAGTTGTTTCAGGGCATCGTAGTCCGCGTCCGTGCGCGTCATTACGACGAGCATCACTTTGTCCGGCTTCCAATCAAGCACACTCTGGTAGAAGCGCTGCTGCGCTCGCGTCGCGGTCAAGCCACCTGCAGCGAATTGTTTGAATTCTACTTTTGGATTTTCGCGCCTGAAGACGTCGATCACGATGGGGACAAAACTCGAGGGCGAAGACCAATGCAGTCCCATGGTGAATGAATGACCGATAACGGCGATCTTCTGCGGAGGCAAAGCGCGTAAACGAGGTCTAAGAACTTTCACATCCTGCTCGCTGAGCAATTCAGCAGCGAGCACCTTCTCATCACGGATATGCAGGTTTTTTTCACCCCAGTTCCAGATTTTCCGCCCGGCGATCTGCCATTCGGCGGCGCCGGTATCAAAAGGCGCAACGCACGTGTGCCCTGCAAGCTCTCGCCCAACTGCAAGCATGTCTGCGTCACTGCCAGGCAGGTACAATTGCCCTACATATACCGGCAAGCCGAGGGCGATGTAGAAGGCAAACTCATCTTGTAAAAGATCGCCATCTCGCTCGACCTCGAGCACTGTCTGATACAGACTGGCAGTCGCTCGAGTTTTTACCCCTGCAAACTTTGTCTTCTGGCGTAAGTAATCATCGAAAATATTGATCGGTGCAGTCGCGGGTGCAGTCAGTCTTGAGGAGAGTATCGGCTCAAGATCTTGCGCCGGGTCAAAGTTAGACCCCGCGCCTCGCACCCATGCGCTCACGATCGACATATTAGATTTCAGTAGCTTGGCTTGATGCTCGACCAAGGCTTCGAGCTCGCTATCCGAAAGTTTGCCTGACCCATAACAGTTGGGATCGCCTTTGCCAGACTTTTTCGCTAGCAACACTTGGTAGGCGTGTGTAGCTATGACGTTCGCCTCGACGAGCTGCGCCAGTCGAGTGTCGCTTTGTTTCTGTCTGCGGCTTGGTGACGTCCCATTTTGGCCCCAAACTGAATACGAGGTGAAAACAATTAACAACATGCAGGCAGTAGGTAAGCGTCGAAAGATTCGACTAATCATTGCAATTCCTCTTTCTGGTTCATACCTCACTAATGACCCGCAGCGGGTTCGAACGCCCCGATGGATGGTCCATGCCGCAGACTACCCATCACATCGCGCGGCGGAAGTTCGCTGGCGTCGCCGCGATGCGCCAGGAGTTTTGAGTCTGCTCGCGGGCGGAAGTCGGGGCGGTTCGGATTTAGTCGCCACCAGTTCCCTTCAATAATCACCCAGGGCTCGTCGCCATAGCGCACGAAGTCGCCGGCGATTTTCTCGCGTGTGATGCCGCTTCGCATGCTCGGGCCTTCTGGCAGCGCGATCGCGAGGATCTTTAGGGCGTCCGGCATAGCCGTATAGCTCAAGGTGTTGATGACGTTGAACCGCGCATCAAGCCGGAAGATGCTCGTGTTGAAAATCTCTATTGAGAATGGCTGGTCGTTGATGAAGATGTTGTTACGCATCGAGGTGCCCCAGCTTCCGTTGCGAGACTGCATGGCCGCCCGTCCTTTGTTGTTCATCAGCACGGTGTTATTCCGGATGATGTTCGAATGACAACCCCACAGTGGCAGATCATCTGGACCCTTTACGTCTGCCGGTGACTGCGGTCCGGGTTCAACATAACTCGCATCGTACGGGTTCGCATCGTCCCATTGCGCAATCCCGTGATTGAAGTTTCCGTATATAAGGTTGTTTTGAATGAGAGATTCTTGCAGCCCCGCGAGGTTGAGCGAGCCGCCACCTGCCTTTCCGTTCTCGTTGATCACGTTGTCCTCGATGATGAAGTTCAGCCCGCGACCGTCGGGAAAATTGTTCGCGCCAAACTTCTCCGTCGCCAGCTTAACTAAACCTAAAGCCCAGGCACGCGTGGGCTCCTCCTTTCGGTAGTCACGAAGCGCTGGATTTTTGAGCAGCTCGTGAAAGGAACTGACGGAGTCGATGTTGCACTGAAGACCGCCCGATCTGCTGCCAAAGAAAATGTTTCGCCGGATAACGTAGTTGTCGGAACCGTCCGAAGCATAAGCTGAATGTTCGAGCGCCGATAAAGCGAAAAGATTGTCCTGAATAAGCACCGTATGCGTGTCTGTCGAATGGAGACCCCACTTGGCGTGATTGTGGGAAAAGTTGCCGACGATCACGATGTGGTGCGTCTGTTTTCCACTGCGACCGAAATCCCCGTCAAGCATAATCCCTGCCCTTGGTCCAACCGGCTTCATCCCAGGTCCGGTGGCGCCTGCGATATTGAACCCCTCAACGATCACGTGATGCGCGGCCTGAAGCAATATCATCCAATCCGGATCGCGTTCGGACGCGCGGTTGATGATACAGTCGCCTGGCTTACCCATCGCCTTTACGTGAATGTAGTGGCCGTCGCTCGCGTCGGGTTTATCCCCCATCACGAAACCAGCATACGTACCCGGCATAACCGCGATGAGATCGCCTCCACGCGCCGCATCGGCTGCCTCTTGCAGTGATTTGTAAACCGCGTTAACCGGGTACAGGGCAGCACCTTTCTGCCGGTTAGTATGCCGCTTGTTAAGCTCTAATACCTCAACACGCACGTTCTTTATACGGTCGCCAGCGCCAGCGCCATCCACTAGCAACACGCGGGTATACCTCCGCTGGATGTGTAGCGTCTTTCGCACCCACTCATCGGAGTCCTGAGTCTTGAAGAAAATTGGCGAAGGTGGCGTTTCCGCGGCAGTGCTGATAGCCAGCCACGTAACGCCGCAGACAAGCAAGAGTATTTTGCGGAACGTTTTCATTTCAGGCTCGACTCCACCTAACAACTGAAAAAATATCTTTCTGGTTCTCATCCCTGGTCCAGACATACAAAGGCGTAAGAAATATTCTTCCAGCCTGGTGTCTATAAACATTCGGTCCCAATGGAGTCTGTCGGAAAGAGACTCTGCGCCTCCTCGGCGTACTCGGTGTCTCCGCGGTGAGGTCTTTTTTGGTCGGAATTCCACCGCCGAGACGCAGAGTACGCAGAGGTTACGCAGAGAAAAACGTTTTTCCCGACAGACTCCACAGGACTAGAAGCATTCATAGTCTCCTTTTACTAAAGACCTCCAGTGCGGCCCGTGGCGATCCGCGAGCCCGCTTTAAGTTCAGCCAGCTGCGAGCGTGCCAACTCACTCTCAGGATCCATTTTCAACGCCCGCTCCAATGCCACACGCGCCTTCGCCGGACGGCCGAGTGCTTTCAACGCTGCGCCTGCAAGCACGAAACGGATCGCGCCCGTCGGCGGCCACGGTTCCGCGTCGAGCATTTGCTGTTCGTCGTTCAATCGCGCGAGTCGTTCGTATAGCGCACGGGCCTCCGCGCGTCGTCCCATGTGTTCGAGGGCCACGGCTTTATAGAAATAGTGCTCCGACCACGGCTCTTCCGGCTGAGTTGGCGGATTGAGTTCCTCCGTCGCTGCACGTTGCCACCAACGTTGAGCTTCCTCACTCCGGCCCCCGAGGTCATACTCGCGAGCCGCCGCAACATACTCTCGCGCCTCTGACTGCATCGCCGGGCGGCCGACACCGAAGTTGCGCGGGTACTCAGTCGCCGCCGCAAACTCGGATGCCGCCTTCAGATGTCCTCCTGCCTGCTGGTAATTACGCGCGAGCCCCAGGTGAGCCTTGCGATAGAGGCCGAGAGCCGCATCCTCGCCTTCGCCTGAAGTGAAAGTATTATTCGCGAGCAAGGTGACGGCGTCTGCGAATCGCCTCGTGTCAACGTAAGCAGCCGCGAGCGCCTGGATGAAAGGCGTGTGCGTGCGGGTGGATGGAGGTGCGCTCTCCAAAACCTTTACCCGCCGGTCTTGCGCTCCCATCTCGGCGAACAGATTTCCGATCTCAACGTACAGTCGATAATCTTCCGGCGCACCGGCGATGGCTTGCTGATATTGGCTTGCCGCTCCCTCCTTCTTATCAGTGACCCACAACGCACGCCCCAGATTACGGCGCGCAATAGTGTTCGACGGATCTAGTCTGACCGCTTCGCGCCATGCTGACAGCGCTTCTTCATCTCGATTTTTTGAGGCGAGCACGTTGCCCAGATAGTAAGCGGCATGTCCGTCGTTCGGGTTGGCTGCCAGCGCCTTGCGTAATACGGCGATCTCCTCTACTCGGTGCGGAAAGACAAACGCGGGATCGCCTTTCGCACCCATCAGATACTCCGAACTAGCGCGCGCGCGGTCACCATCCTGTTCATAAAAGTACCCGAGCGTGTAGTGGAGCATTGGGTTGTCACGCTTCACCTCACCAGTTGCCGGGGGTGCCGCCGCACGCCTGATCGCTTCTTCAAGAATCCGTCGCGACTCGCCCCGTCTTCCGGCAGCCGCGTAGTCAAATGCGACCTCGAGAACCGAGTCAGGCTCGCGTGCTAACAGCCGCCATAATTCTGTCCACGACTCTTTGGCCTTGCCGTCGTGACCGCGTGCTTTATGGATTTCGTACTGCTCATGCCGCGCCAGGTAATCGATCGGCATTTCCTGCACAACCGCGTCAATGCGCTGCTGCGCGACCTCGAGTCTTCC
>DIYZ01000223.1:17281-19151 GCA_002427845.1 Chloracidobacterium sp. UBA6041
AACACGTAACGCGCGACCGACTCGCGATGTCCCGAACGGACTGCCCATATCAAGTGCTCGGCTGCTTCCGCGTTCTGCCCCTGCGCGCGTCTAACCAGTGCGAGGTAGTAGTAGGCATCGCCAGCGTCCTTGTTGCGCCTGAGTGCTTGAGTTAGATGTGCGGCTGCCTTCTCGTATTCGCCGCTGCGATAGTAGGAGAGACCCAGCGCAACGTGTGCAGGTGCAAAGCCCGGATCGCGTTTGAGCGCTTCTTCGTAGGCCGCACGCGCCTCATGCTCCCTGCTTTTCTTATCGAAAGCCAGACCCTCGACATACGCCTGTTCAGCGCTGGTAGAAATCTTCGGGTCAGGAATGGGACGCGTTGCCGGTTTGAAGTCGGGATTGCCATCAATAGGCGTATCCGTCCGGTATTTAATAAGCTCGCGCCCATCTTTGCTTTTGAAGGTTACGGTAAGCGGCTGGCCCAGGGCCGCGGCGGGCAGATCAATCGTAGCGCTGAATGTTTTCGCCGGATCCAGCTTGACGCGTTCTGAGCGGAGGGCGACTCCGCCACTCTCGACCGTAAACTCCGCATCACTAAAACGCGAGTTTACGTTCGCAGTAATGACAGCCCGGCTACCTTGAATGTTAATGCGGAGCGCCGCATCGTGTGTGGCCTCGTCCCAGCCGCCGCCAAGGTTATTCACAGGAAACCAGTGTTCGACGAAGTGCTCAACGCGATGTGGCGCAATGAACTGGTGTTCCATCTGCGTCTCGAAACGCCCACCCTGGAACTCAACGTACTGGCGGCCGCCGTCGGTCAGTTTGTCAACCCAAATGTTGCCGTTGTCGTCGGTGCCCCAGGTCCAGGTCTTCTTACCCGGCATCTCACGGTGGTCGGCGACGTGGACTATGCCCCAGTCAGCCTTGTCGTAATAAACACCGAAGTAGTCACGAGTCGAGTTGCGGGCGAAAAGCGACAGAAAGTTTGGCACGTCGGTGAACTTGCTCACGTCAACACCCTTCTCTTTAGGAAAGGAGAAGACGGGCCAGAAAGCGTGCGGGTAGGCTTCACGCATGGGATAAACGAAGCGCATGTCGTTGGTGGCGGGCGCGCCCGCGGTAGACCAGAACCAGTAGCGACCCGGAACTTCTCGCCGGTTGTTGAGCGTTACTTCCGTTTCGACGACCCGCCGTCCGGGGCGCAACCGAATGATGACCTGCCACTGCATCCCTTGCACGCGTTCGGTGTCGCCGACCGCGACGGCAGCACTTCCGTCCGGCTCCGTCCTCATCACGTAATCAATCGGCGAAACCGTAGTTAGCGTGTGGCCGTCCGGGAAGTTCCACTCGATGCCACCGGAGACCCACGCGCCGCGGAGGGCTACCATCGCGTATTTCATTACGGGGTTCGAATACAGCACATCGCGGTTTGTCGTCTTGTCGAAGATTTCGTAGATGTGACCGCCTAGTTCCGGCAAGACCGAAACGCGCAAGTATTCGTTCTCCAGGTAGACCGCCTTCCACGTCTTATCCGTGCGCTTATTAGTTAACGCATCGAGGAACGGGTATGGGTAGACCGGGCGCCATTTGGGCCGTTGCCAGTCCAGCAGAGCGGGATAAGGATTGGGCGGGCCGAGTTCATAGGTTGGAATGGACAACGGAGCTTCCCACACACGGGGAGAGGTATTCGACCCTTGGCCCTGAGCGCTCACACCATTCGACAACTCAAGCACCAGCATCACGGCGTAGCAAACGCTCAACAGGGGATGTGAAAATATGTTTTTTGATTTAGCTCTCATGAAATTTATTCCTTTGGTAGACCCTATAGAAAGCTCTGAACAAGTTAGTGCGAACGAAACTGTCCAAAACCCGCGGAGCGGGTGATGGC
>DIYZ01000223.1:19414-20556 GCA_002427845.1 Chloracidobacterium sp. UBA6041
CGCTTCGCGGGCTTGTCTCTACAAACTCAGCTTGCAAATGTGGCAGTGGCAACAGAGTATCGCTCCACCTTTTCGCGCATGACGCGATAACCCGTGCCCGGCCCCGCGGGTAATTGTATGTAGCCGCGCGCGTCAATCTCGATTCCGGGTGCGATCACGTCCTCAACATACCATCGTGTCGAAGCCTCAATGTCTGTCGGGTAGGTGAACCCGTCCAGAGTGGCGAGATGCAAACCTTGAGCTGAGGCCACTCCTAATTCGGGCATCGTGCCGACCCAACATTCGAGCCCGGCTGTGCGGGCAACAGCAAGCATCAGCCGCGCCTCGCTTAAGCCGCCCACACGTTGCACTTTGATGTTGATAATCCGCGCCGCATCGTTTTCGATCAGGGACGCGAGCGCCTCCGTCGATTCGGCAGACTCGTCGGCGCAGAGCGGCGTGCGCAACTGCCGCTGCAACTCTCCCGCTTCAGCGTGTGCCTCGCGCGCGAGCGGCTGCTCGATCATCATCAAGCCGCGAGCATCCAAATCGCGAAACACGGTCTCATCTGCAAGCGTGTATGCGGCGTTGGCATCAACCATCAATGGCACGTCCGGGAAGCGCGCTCGGACTGCTGCCACCGGCTCAATGTCCCAGCCCGGCTCAATCTTTATTTTGACGCGTCGATAACCTTGCGCGGTGTATCGGTCCACCCTTTCAAGCAAGTCTGCAACCTGATCGTAAATGCCGATGGCAACACCCGAAGGTATGGGTCGCGCCCGCGACCCAAGGAGTTCGCAGAGCGACACGCCCAACGTCTTGGCGTAGGCGTCCCATAGCGCGCCCTCGATGCCCGCTTTGGCAAACGCATCGCCGGGCTGCCCGCGCATAAGCTCGTAGAAACGTCTGACATCAATCTCACCGGCACGGAGCACAGCCGGGATCAGCGAACCGCTCAGCGCCGCCCAAGCGCTCTCCGGCGTGTCCTCCGAATAAAACGCGCCCGACATCGCCGAAGCCTCGCCCCATCCAACTATGTCCCTTTCCGTTTTGAGCTCGACGAGAATCGCGTCCTTCTCGGCTATGGCGCCGTTGCTGATGCGAAAGGGCTCAATGAGGGGCACGCGAACGTGATGCAGCGCGATGCTCTTGATGCTAATTAG
>DIYZ01000223.1:20786-36518 GCA_002427845.1 Chloracidobacterium sp. UBA6041
TGCAAGGCCTATCTCTCACTGGGACCGCGGGCGTCTCGCCCGCAACGAGCGCGTCAGCGCGAGTAAGACGTTACATTGCGTCAACCTTCGTGGCGCACCGCAGCGAGAGCTGCGCTGTCGCCAGCGGGCGAGACGCCCGCGCTCCCAGTTAAGAGCGATGCTCTTAGCCAAAGGAAGCCTCTGCTTATAAACTGCCTCCGCCACCACCTACAACTAAGCGAACGCCCCGGCGACAATTACGTCATCATCGCCAGCATGTCTCGCGTGACAACATTCTCCAGTTGCTCGCCTTTACAGAAACGCACCACTTCTTCGACTGCTACCGCGCCGATAGCGCGACGCATTTCGATGCCGCCCGCCGCAATGTGCGGCGTGAGCAGTGCATTTGGAAGTCGGCGGAGTTCGTGATCGGGCGGCAGGGGTTCCAACGGATCAGTCACGTCAAGCGCCGCTTTGATTCTTCCGGCGCGTAACTCAGACAGGAGTGCATCCATGTCAACGAGTCCACCGCGAGCAACGTTGATAAGGTATGCGCCGTCGGGCATCAGGCCGAGCCGGCGCTTGTCCAAAAGATTCCGCGTCTCGGGTGTCAATCCCGCTGCCAGGACAACAACTGAGCATGAACTCAGGAGTTCATCCAAACCCAATAACTTTCCCCTGTGCGCGGCGACCGTTTCGGCAGTGCAGCAAGGATCGGTCACGAGGAGTTCGAGGCCCAGCGGCTCGACGAGCCGCGCGAAAGCTCTGCCGATGCGACCGAAACCGATCAGGCCGACCTTCCGACCACGCACTGTCTCGCCACAACTGACGTACTCATTCGTTCTGACCACTCCGGCGCGCATCTCGGCGGCGTAGTCGGGAAGCCTGCGGATCAATGTCAGCATCAACGCCAGCGCCATTTCGGCAACCGGTGCCGCCATTGGCTCCGCCGCGTTTGTCACTGTGATGTGATCGAAAATCCCCTCCTCCATCCGTGACTTTACTTCTCCGCCACAATGCGCGATGAGACGCACGCGCGGCCGCGCGCCCAGCATTTCCATGCGCAGGAAGGGCGAATGCCACGTCGTCATAAGCACGTCGGCCTGGGCGATCTCCACGCGTAACTGTGGTGAGTCGTCGCGCCCGGCATGTTGAGACCACTCAGCGACTTCGCTCAAGCGAGCGCGCGCACTTTCGGGAAAGAAGTGTGTGAAAAGCACGTCGCTCGCGAGCACCAGCACGCGCGGCTGGGAGGGTCGGCCGGTCTGAACGCTTGAATGATTTCCTATGCTTTCCTTTTCGCTATTCATCATCCCTACTTTAAGGACGCTCTGATCAAGTGTCTTCGACGCGTAGCGTCGGTATGAATTTAGCCCGGCGTTTCAACGCCGGGATTAGGTTGTTGCCTGTTCTCGTCGCGCAGCGACGATTGAATTCACCAGTTTCAGGCGTCGCTACGCGACGCGAACACCTCATTGGCCTTTCCCGGCCTTGAAAGGCCGGGCTAAATTCATACCGACGCTACGCGTCGAAAGCACTTGTTCAGAGCTTTCTCAAGGACATAACGCGGCATTGATACGCTCCTCAGCTGCGCCACCCTGCAAGATCGCCTTCATAGCCTTAACGAAATCCGGTAACGCGACCTCCGGTTCTTCGATCTCGGGGTGCCAATATTTCTCCCACTCAAAACTAACGTAGCCGTCGTATGGCAACCGGCGTAGTGCGTTCACCGCGTCGGTAAAGGAGACCCCGCCGCGCCCGGCTAACACGGGCAACCAGTGCTCATGACCCTTAACCGCACGCGCGTCGCGCAGATGGACGTGCGCGAGATAGGGACCGACTCCGCGCGCTGATTCTTCAATGGAATCTCCGGCCGCAACCGAATTCGCGACGTCCCAGATAAGCGCGACATTCGGGTGATTCGCGAGCCTCATAATCTCCGCCGCGATGTAGCCGCGCGCAAAGTCGCCGTGCGTCTCCAATGCGACGCGCACACCGCAAGGAGCATGCTGGGCAACTTCATGCAGACACGCGGCGATGTTGTCGCGCGTCTCATTCCGCGTTGCGCCTGTCTGAATTTTGTCGGGGAAAATGCGGATGAGCGGCGCGCCGAGAGCGGCGGCGAGTTCAGCGTGTCTGAGAGCTACCTCGACCTGCTTGCGTCGCTCGTCCGCGTCCCGGGAATCAAACGTGCATGAAGTGTCCACACAACAGATTGAGAGATTCTGGTCAGCTAGCCAACGACGCGTCGTCTCAACTGTTCCCGTCTGGAACTCGGGCCGCTTGAGCAGGTCAAGATCGCCGCCGATTGCGCGCAGCTCAACAGCCGCATAGCCGTAAGCGCGAGCAGCTTGCGCGATCCTCTCAAGCTCCCAATGCGGACACCCAAGTGTTGAAAACGCCAACTTCATCTGATTCATCGAGTCTTTAAGTACCTGGACATGGGTACGCCCAAAAAACCTCTCTTCGACGCGTAGCGCCCTGAGTTTAGCCTGACCTTCCAGAGTCCGTGTCAAAACGTCTATCCACCCTCAGGTACGCCGAAGGCGTTCGCCAACTCCAGCCCAGGGTAACACCCTGGGTGAGTGCGTTCCGCGATGATCTTTCAAACCCTGAAAGGGTTGGCCAGCAGAGGCACGATCAATCTCGGATTTCTCCAGTTCTGGCCAACGCCTTCAGCGTTCCCTCCCTCTTAACCAACTCGTATCCCAGGGTGTTACCCTGGGCTGGAATTGGCGAACGCCTTCGGCGTAAGAGATCGAGTCTTACAGGGGGCCCGTTACTTTTTGCGCTTGTCATCCTTTGCGATAGCCTGCGCAAGGCTGTAACGCGCGCGCTCATACTCATTGCCCGTCTCGGCGAAGCCGATCGTACCCTTAGCATCGGAGAAGACACGCGGAACAACCGCTTGCAGTTCGTCATTAATCAGCGAGTTCAAACCGAGCCGGCGCGCGAGCGTCAGGTACAGATGGTCTTGCAGGCCGCGCCGGAAGTTTGCGAGCTGAATAGTATTAATAGGTCCCGCGATACCCCGGTCTTGATCGGGATGTAGTTTTTCTTCACCAGGGTACATGAGTACTCCGTCGCCGTTAATATAGCCCTGATCGTTTACGGGTTTGTTTGGCTGCCCGCGATTATCGAAAGTGATTGGGTTGGCCCATACGTCCTGCCGGCGCTCGCCCACCTTCTGGCGATTGTGTTGCCAGTGAACGCCATTCCAGAAGAAGTAATTGTCTACGCCATGCTTGAAGGAGGCCCAGATTGTGGCGCGCGGATCGGTAGCCGGGGCGTCGATCACGATAGCGCCCGCGGCGGGGCGTCCGCCGTTATAGATCCAATACCTATGACCCCGCGAGCGCTCCTCCATTGCGCGCTCGATGTCGTAGCCAAGCGGTCCTGTATCCCAGATGTCGATCGAACCGTCGAGCTCTTTTACGTAGCGTTTGGTTACGAATGCCGGCAAGGCTTTTCCCGGCCCTGGATTGGAGTGAAGGTTATCGGCGAGTTTGCGAATGTAAGCATACTCCGACCTTCCGGGCTCGTCCGGAAGGTAAAGGAAGGTCACCGCGTTAGGGAAATTGTGCGTGATGAAAGTCATCCACTCGTCGGCGTGTCGCCACGCGCTTGCGCGTTCATCGAAATCTTCGCCTGGCCCGTAGAAGGTGCGTGGGATTATTCGGTTTCCGACACCTTCTCCAGGCCCCTCGTAACCGAGCGCTTTCGTAAAGTCCTGGCCGTTAAAACGCCCCATCGCGGCTGTTGCCGTTTCAATGTTGTATTCGTGAACAAGTTCGATCCGCTGGCGATGTGCAAAGCGGTTGTATTGCGCATCGAGGTTGCGCCCCTGATACATGACGGGCTGCAAACTTTCGTAGTAGACCATCGCGTCCATGCTGTTCTGATCAGGCAACGTGAAATCAAAGAGCTCCAACTCAATTGGGATCGTCTGCTTCTGACCATCGGCATTGACATTGATTTGCCCCCGATAAATGCCGGCCGGAAGAGTTTTGTTGGTATAGAGTTCGATCCAAACCGCCTGGTTCTGCGAAGGTGCGACCTGAAGCGGAAAGCCGCCACGGCCAACCTTTGCATTCTCGGGAACCAACTGCACGGGCTTCCACCCTGTCGGGTCTTTCGGCGCCACGGGAGAGCCCGGTTTAAAGACCCAGTCGGCGTGAGAGGCCGTCTCCACCTTCATGTAGTTGATGGAGAATAGTTGAATCGGTCGTCCGACATAGTTCGTCGGGTCGAGCGCAGGTGGCGCGTAGGTGATCCTGGCCCTGCCGCTTTGCTGACGAAGTTCGGTCAGCGACACAGTCAACCGTTGTATTCCGTCCGATCCAGCCTCTACGATCAACTGGAAGGCGATGATTTCGTTTCGCGCCCCGAAGATTTTTATCTTGTGGCCGTCCCAGGCGGAGTTAGCACTCTTGTTCGGGTTGTCGAGGTCGTCTCGCTCAACCTTCTCGCCATCATTGACAGCCCAGACGTGTCGCACGGAGGCCGACGCGCTGACCGGTAAAAGCAAGTGTGTAATAAGTAATAGCGCCGCCAGGCTTCCGACCTTCGCCACATTCATCGAAACCAATCTCCCCATTCCACTCCTTTGGACACCATTGTCCCTACCTATCCGCTGACACCCTTTCTCACTTCTCTTCCGCCACGAGGCTCGGCTCAGCTCCCTTCGGTATCGGCGCGGAGGCTTGTGGCGCACGACCAGCGGCGACGAAGGCTAAGCCGACGAGCGTTGTGACGACGGCGTAGATAGCTGTGATCATCCGGTCACGTCCCGGCGAACTCGCCAGCACGATCAAAAAACAAGCCAGACCCATTCCGGTTGTTACTTTTCCGACCAAGGCCAGCTGGCCTCGTCCCGAAAAACCTGTGGCTCCTAATTCAGTAGCGGTATTAATCGGCGTATCGAGTTTCTTGAAGAAAGCGTTGACACGCTCAGCATCCTCGCTCGCTGGTTTGAACAACATGACCGGGACGAAGAATGCAACGGTTGTTGTGATTGCCGGGATGCCAATCAGGTAAGTCTCATTCAACCCCATACCAAGATGGCGGTTGAGATAGAAGTTCACAAATAGCGATGTAATCGCACCGACGACATATGCACAAACGGCCGACCACCAAGGGCCGCGCCTGACCAGGAAGCCATAGAGCAGGGGTAGGCCGAGCGGAATCAGGAACATCGATTCGAGGATGAACAACAGCGTGAAGATGCCGGTCGCACCCTGGGCAAACAGCAGCGCGACGCCAATCATCACGACCCCCACACCAAGTGAAGTAATCCGGCTGGCCGTTAACATGTGGCGGTCGGAAGCGTCCTTGCGCAGATAGCCTTGATACAGGTCCTTGGCGAAGATGCCGGTGATGATGTGGTTGTGGGCTGACAACGAAGCCATCGATGAAGCCAGCATCGCGGCCAGGAGCACACCGATCATCCCCGGCGGAAGTACGCGCATACCCATTGCGATGTAGGCGGCTTCCGAGGGCTGCCTTAGGCCGTTGGCTGTGGTACCGAGTTCGGGTAATGCAACCCGCGCGATTAGGGGCGGCAAGTAAAAAATGACACTCCCGATTGTGAAGAGGATCATGCAAAGAATGGCGATCCTTTTTGCTGACTGCTCAGTGTCGGCACAGAAATATCGTTGCGCGTTACCAAAATTGTTGTAGCCGGTCGTTTGAGAGATCGTATAGACGATGAGAAACAACCAGCCATACTCTCCTGCGAGTGGGTTGAAGAATCCCTGCGGTGCGTGCGCGACAAAGTTGCTGAAGCCGCCCACATTGGAAAGCGACAGCACCATTAGCATGCAGGCGATCGGAAAAAGAAACATGAACTGAAACATGTCCGTGAAGCAGACCGCCCAATAGCCACCAAGCGAGGTGTAGGCGAGGACCACCAGCCCGCAGATAATCACCAGGTACTCGACCGGCACTCCCAACGCTACGGACATAAAGCTTGAGAGTGCGAAGAGCCTGACTGAGCCGAACATCAGCTGGCTTGGTCCAGTCAACCAGGAGAATGTTTTATGCGTGCCATCACCGAAGCGGCTGCGGATGTACTCGACTACGGTTGTAACGCGCGAGCGCCGCCAGGACTTCGCGAAAACAATGTAGCCGAAGAAAAACGCAGGCACCGCCAACGCCATCAGGAAAACTCCGATTACGCCCTGGCGGTAGGCGAAGCCGGCCCCACCCGTGAAGGTCCAGACCGAGAAGCCGGACATGAAGGAGGCCATTCCCGCGACCCACCACTCGACGCGGTTTCCGCCTTTGAGAAAATCCGTTCCGACCCGCATAAAGCGCATGAAGAAGGCGCCTACCCCCGCCATCAACAGCAGATAGCAGACCAACACGACGTAGTCTATGGTCTGTACTGAAGAGCGCATGCGGTTCTCCTTGTTACACGGCGCGGGCAGCGCCGCAACCAAAAAACTTTCAAGCTAACTGAACTCAAACGTCAGGAGCTAAAGGTTCCTAGTTCGACTGCGGTTTTCACTCCGTTAGAAGTGAGATGTTTATAGGCCGGAGCGTAAAACCCAGTACCAACTCCGTTCGGAGGAGTGGAATTCAAGTAGAGCTTAAACACTCCAGAACCATTCCGCTCCTCCGAACGGAGCCGGAGGGGTCTTGCTCCTCTATCTATAAACATGTCACCCCTCACGGGGCGAAACCCGTTAACTGATCCCGAACGAACGACGTTGAAATAAAGCGCCCTTGAGAGATTGGGGCGAAACACATTTTCCTTTTTCAGCGTCGTGATAGCAGCGATGCCGAATCACGATCAATGAAGAGATGCGCGTCAGGGTGTCGGCGCAAAATGGAGGCCGGACACGTGGTCGCCACAGGACCCTCGATAGTGCTTTTGATTGCCTCCCGTTTAGCCGGTCCAGGCACAATTGCAAATAGCCTCGGACGAGCCATAATGGTTGGAATCGTCAGGGACAGAGCGTTGCGCGGGACGTCGTCAATCGTTGCGAACGCACCGTCGTTTACTTGCTGCGCGCGGCATACTCCATCAAGCTCGACTACCTTTACCCGCTGCGGATCGTTGAAATCGCAGAAGGGCGGATCAATGAAGGCCAGATGACCATTCTCGCCGATGCCAAGCACGGCGAAGTCGGGAGGGTTAGCCGCGAGCAGTTCGCTATAACGTTCGCTTTCAGTCGCTCCATCCTCCGTTTCGCCCCACAGCCCGTGAAATTCGCTCATTGCCACTTTGCTGACAAGACGATCGATGAGAAAACGTCGGAAGGATTGTGGCGCCCGCTCGTCCATCCCGAGATACTCATCGAGATGGAAACCAACAACTCGCGACCAATCGATGCTGGGAGCTTCGACAAGTGCCGCCAAAAATTCATTCTGCGACGGCGCGGACGCGAATATGCCGACCGCCCTGCCGCGCGCTTCAATTAGTCCGCCGATCTCCCCCGCTACGACGGCGGCAGCAGCAGCCCCCATTCTCGGTCTTGAGTCGTAGACGTATACATTGAGCTTGTCCGCGCAAAAGCTATCGATAAGCCCGTCAGCTGTGATCGGGGTCCCAACTGAAGATTCCATGTTCACTCCTGATCATTTTCCATCTCAGCCAATCTCCGGGCCGGCGATGGCGAAGATTGACGGGGAAGAACCGGCCTTACTTTCTTTCCCATAAGACATGCGAATTAGATCGCGCTGCTTTACCAATCCCCGCTCGGTTAAGATTTTCCGGCCTCCTTCAAAATCCGTATTCATATCGATGTAAACACGCTGGCCCGACATTTGACTGAGCAGCCCTTCCAAAAGAGTCGTGGCCGCGTCCGTGCCGGTTGCCAGTAGGGGACCCACGTAAACAGCGGCGGTCCCTTGACGCGCGAGCGCGTATCCGGTCAACCGCCCGTCCGCTTTCGTTGCAACAAGGGGTGCGACATAAGAGTCTTCAATTAGCATCTCAATCAGCTTCGACCTCTCCGCGCCGAAGGCCCGACGATCGAGGACTAGCGCTTCCCTGCGCGCCGCAGTATCCAGAGGCGAACAAGCAACGGCCCCTGTGCCGGCAATCCCTTCCCAACGCTCGATCAACGACTCCTTTTTGAAACCAAGATTCTCATAGAGCGAACGACCAGCCAGCGTGGCATCGAGTTTGATCGTGGTAACCCCAGCTCTAGATAAGTAATCGATCGCGACATGCATTAACTTTGTCGCGATTCCAAGTTGGCGGCGTCCAGGGTCAACGAGAACCATACCGATCCAGGCGAGCTCATGCCCGTAAGTCGTAGTCGTAGTCGTCGCCACTACGTCGCCATCTATCGTCGCGCAGAAGCAGCCACTCGGTTCCAGATGAAGCAGGCGCAGCCAATCATTCTCAGTCTGGTTCCACTGGGCCAACTCTTTGAGCCGCAGCGCAGCCGGGATATCCGAGTCTCGGAGCAAACGAACTTCAATCTGCATCATTTCAGCGAAGGACGGATGCAGTTGCGGAAGCCCAGACACGATTCGCTGGGTCGACGCAAAATTCCGCCATCTGCTTAATATTCCAGTCAACTGGCCAATCGAACGCCCGGCGCAGGTGCAGCAGCCACGCGAGCAGTCCCTCCTCTGGATGGAAATATAGTTCGTGCAGTGCACGTGCAGTCTTGCTACCCGTCCTCATCTTGTACTCACTGCTCGGCAGCTGAAAATACGTGTGTATTTGGAAACTGCTGGCACCGCGCAAGAGATACTCCGCTGCGATCCGCCCCGTCACGATGTTCCCAGTGGCACTAATGGGCAGAAGACAGATGGGAATCTGCCCGACGTGCTCAAGAGCCCGCATGCTCCCCAGGACAGCAAGATTGCGCTCACTCAAATCAGGTCCGCCGTAAGCGACTCCTCTGACGCCGTCGAACTCCCGATCCGGGTCGAAAAGTCGGTTGCCGTAGACTAAGAAATCCGGCGCGTCTTCAGCCTCGCAGCGCTCATTGATCGCGCGCAACATCTCCAATTGAAAGGCGTCCTCGAATACTGCGTTAAAAACCTTCAGCCCAACTTTGATAGGGATCGGGCTGGCGGCTTGGCGAATCAATCCTGTGACGCGCATCAGCCACCGGAGAATGGTGTGCTTTTGAGCCGCGCGGTCGGATCCGGCGAGGGTCGGGCTGAAGTCCTTCTCGATGGGCATGGTAAGGCCTTGCGGTCCGTGCTGCTTCCAGACCTCGAGTAGACGGCGCGTCGTGTATTGGTATTCTCCGAGTTTCCATTCGCCCTCGCCGTTCCGCGGCAGGTGATACTTGCAAGAAGGGACTACTGGCATTCCCATGTCCTGAACGACTCGCAACGACTCGCCGAAAAACTCCAGATACTTTTCAAACGTGTCGTACCAGCCCCGCCCCTTCCATGTGACCGTCCATCCCTCGCTGCCGTTCGCTCCCTTTATCCGCTCAACAATCATTCGCGTTTCGTGAATCGCCCACTCGCTCATTGACTGAGCACCACGCTCATCTTCGGCGATGATCGTCTTGAGTATGACGAAGCCAAGACCGTCCTCGGCGTCGCGGCGCACCTGCGAGACATTCAGAGACAGCTGACCAGAACCCTTGCCGAAAGGGTTCTTGATAGACAAGCCGCCATACTCGCTGCTCAAATTGATCTCGTAACGGTCACGCACGTATTCTTCAAGCGGGTGCGGCAGCCCATCCGCAAAACGTTCGTAATCTCCCGCGAGCGTCGAGCGCGAGGAAGGATCGATCTCCAGTTCTTTTAGTACGGACGACAACACTCTGCGCGACCTCAACATGCCTTCGTTACAAGCGGGGTTACAAGTGCCAGGGCGTTTAGCGTTCGACCCACGTTGTCAAACTCATCACGAGCCAGTTTTGGTCCCCAGGGATCGTTGGCTGCCTCCAAAGGAATTACACCAAGATGAACCAGAGCCCAGAGCAGTCGTCTGATGTAGCCCTCCATCGGTCTGACAAAGATGGTTTCGGCGAGCATATCAACTGCGTCGGACAATGCCAGAAAACGAGCGGAGTCACCGACGGTATGTGCCCGTATCAATTCCGCCTGGAGGTCGCAGCAAATTGCACCCATTCCTATTAAAGCCGCACGCGCGCCGCGCCGCAGGCTATAGCCGAGAAACCGATCCTCGCCCGTAATAAACAGTTTCTCCGGATGCCGCTCTAGTAGTTGCCGCGAAACATCCTGGTAAGTCATCACGCTGTCGAGCGTCGCCATCTTGATTCCTACCACCTCAGGCAGAGCCAGCAATTCATCGAGCACCTTCGGGCTATACCCGATGCCACCGGCTGCCTCATAGAGATAAAAAAGAATGAGCGGCAATCCCACGCCGGCTACGTGCGCGTGATGCTCTACAATTAATTGGTCTGGGGACGAGTGCCCGCGCAACCACGTCGGAGGGTAGACGAGCAGAGCATCTGCCCCGATACGAGCGGCACCTTCGGCCATTTCTACCGTGCGCGCTGTGGCGTGCTCGAAGTTTGGATCCCGCGAGCCGACTCCCGCGACGATCACTGTCTCCGGCAAGGCTTCGCGCCAATCGCGCAAGACTCTCTGCGCAGTCTCGCCGTCCAGCATTAGCCCACGTCCTGTATGCGCCCAGACGGCGACTCCCGCAATAGGTTGGCGAGCCATGTGACGCAGATAAGATTCGTGACCGGCTTCGTGGAGCTTGCCATTTTCGTCAAAGGGGACAGGCGTTGCAGCGATCAACCCATTTGCCAGTCGCTCACGGACACCCTGTGCTTTGCTAACAGACTGGACGCTGTTCATGGTTGGCACTTCGCATCACCGGAAACTCTGAGACGCCGATTTACGTGCGCGCGTTCAACCTACGTGCGGCACCGATAAGAGATCTTTTTGGATCAGCGTGAGTGCACCTTTCAGGCTTGGGCGCACCTCGAAAGCCGAACGCCTGATGGCGACACCGTACGCGCGCGGGTCCAGCAAACTTCGTTTAGTTTCTTCAATAATGATCGGCTCTATGAGTCCCCACGCCTTCGTGATCTCCCCTCCGATCACGACCACCTCCGGGTCCAGGCCGTTGATCAAACCGGTGATTCCGATACCCAGGTAGCGCGCCGTTTCGCGCACCGCTTCTGTTGCCGCCGGGTCTCCGGAGTCTACTAATTCCATAAGCTTGCGCATCGTCGTCTTGCGTTTCCCCGAAGCACCGCGCAATTTATGGTACCGGGCCAGGGTCGCCTTATCCGAGGCGTAAAGGTCCCAACAACCGCGCTGTCCGCAGCGGCATTCCGGACCGTCTAAGTCGATCGGGATATGACCGAATTGTCCGGCGGTATTGTTCCCTCCGCGATAAAGGCCACCGTCAATTACGACTCCACAGGCCAGGCCCGTGCTGACACCGACATACAGCAGATTGCGGACGTTGGCGTACTGCGCCTTGCTGTGCCAGATTTCCGCTAGCGCGGCGCAACGCGCGGAATTGTCTATGACAACCGGCAGTCGCGTCGCCTTTTCCAATAACTGGACCACCGGCACGTCGCGCCAGGGAAGAACCACGGAAATCAAAAATTCTCCGCGATGGCTATCAACCAGGCCGGGAAGGCTGACGCCTATACCTGCAAACTCAATGAAGTCGTTGTGCTTGGCACGCAGCTTCGTGATCTCCTTGCCGATTTTTGAGAGAAAAGTGCGCGCATCGTTTGCAGTCTCAAAGCTTAGTCGTGCGATAAGACGATTATTAAAGTCGCTCAACGCCAGAATTGTTTCTTCAGCTCGAATATCCACACCGAACAAACCAAAGCGCAAAGCATTAAGGCGCAACGGCGTCGGCGGCTTGCCACCAATGGGTGTCGTTCGACCTAGCCCGTCCTCGATGATGCAACGATCCTTCAACATCTCGCTGGTGATCGTCGAGACGGTCGCTTTATTGAGACCGCTGATCTTCGCAATGTCAGCGCGTGAGATTGGCTGACGGTCGGAGATGATACTGAGGAGAATGCGCCGGTTCACCAGCCGCAGCATGTCATGTCCGGCAGCGCGTACGTGAATCAGATTCGGCTTACGCGAGTAGCTTTGGCGAACGCCTGTCGACATGCTCGGAATTGCTTTCATCATGTCGCAACGACTCTTTAAGTGAAGGCGCTAGCGAGAAAGTTTGGGAAAAGAGTGCAAGGCAAAAGGAGAGAAGTTTCAAAACGGACTATCTCCTTTGCCTTGCACTCTATTGAGGCCATATACAAGCTAGAAGGTCAAACGCAACGTCAAGCGGATCGACCGACGAGAGTCGAAGCCCTCTTGACTGAAGCTCCGATTGACGCGCCCGAAGCTCGGATTCAGATCGACAGAGGTAATCGGCAGCAGCCTGCCTGTGGCCTGATCTACCTCGAGGTTGATCGTCCCGACCCTCGCGAAATCATCCGTGAGATCAACTGGCGAAAGCAGCGGATGATTGAAAAGGTTGTCAAAAAGCGCACCCACGTTCAAGGTCACCTTCTCGCCCAGCCTGAAGTTCTTACGAATGCCCAGATTCGCCGACCACGAGCTTGGGCCGGTGAGTATCTGGCGCTTGACACCGCTATTGAACACCTCCGCTCCGACATCCGGCGGCGCGAAAGCGGCGGCGTTGAAGATTATGTCTCCGCTCACGCCAGCTGTCGGGTTACCTATTAAGCGCGGACGGAATGTTCCGTCGTTGAATCCGGCAGTCGCGTCCGGGAAACTGCTGCCGATGTTGCCGGGCCAGACCGGATCACAGTCACCACAATCGTAATAAGGCGTGAAGCCTGTACCACTTTTGGCGAACGTGGCCGTAGAGAGTTGCCATCCGCCCAAGACCGCATCTACAACACCCGACGTGGTGCTGCCGAATTGGTGACCATGACCGAACGGAAGATCGTAAATGGCAGAAGCCACGAAACGGTGCCGCGAGACAAACGAGTCGCGCGAGAAATCGTTTTGCACGACGAACTGATTGTAGAGTGGATCGCCGAGGCTGGAGTCTGCCGCATCGCCAACGTTCGACTTCTGATCTAACAGAGTATAGCTGGCATCAAACGAAAGACCTTTAGTGAAGCGGCGAGTGACCTCGATCTGTAAAGCGTTGGATTTACCCTTGCCGATGTTGCCATAGCTGGCAAGGAAATCGCCGAGTTCGGGGAAGGGCCGGCGCGCAGCGTCGATCGAGGAGTCACAATCAATGCCGCTATCGCCCGTTGGGTCACAGATCACTATATTCCCATCTTCATCGAAGCCGTGAGTTCCAAACCCCACAGCGCTCGGCGGAAGCTCGTTGAGGTCCTGACCGGCAATCAGGCGTTGCATGCGAGTCCCAAGATAGGAGACGCGAATTCCAATGTCGTGGCCCAGCTCACGCTCAAAGGTGATATTGAACTGATGGATGCGTGGCTGGTGAAGGTTAAACGGGATGACGTTGGTCGATGGCACTGTCGAGCCCGCAAGCAACCTTCCCCCGGTCAGCGGGCTGATGCCATGCGCATTGATCCCTCCCGGAAAACCTAACAAAGGGAGGCCACGTTGTGGAGCGTCGGTTTTCGTTCTGCCTTGATTGAAGGGTGCGGACTCAAGCGCATCGCGAATGCCCTGTGCGGCGCTGGTCGGATAGAATAAGCCGTACCCTCCCCGCAACACCGTTTTTTCATTGATGCGAAAAGCAAATCCGAGGCGCGGCGCAAAATTTGACTTGTCGCCATGAACGAGACCGCGTCCCACTCCCGCCACGTCCGCTGTCACCACTCCGTAGTCCACGATGGCCGGGTCAACCTGCGAGATGACATCCTGTGTTGGCACGACGAAGCGTCCATGCCTGCCAGTCTTTGGGTCAACGAAGGTGGGATCAAAGTTGACCATCAGATTGTTCTTGTCAACGAAAGGAGTGATCAATTCATAGCGGAGGCCGAGATTGAGCGTGAGGCGTGGACTGACTTTAAATTCATCCTGAATGTAGTAGCCCTGCTCAAAGTTGGTGACATCAAGGATCTTACGAACTTTCTGACCACCTATTGCGCACACGTCGTCAGTTGCGTTGCAAACAAAGGTCACACGATCCGGGTGAAGGCCGAGCAGGAAACGTGTAAGCGCATCCGGTCCACGACCGCTATTAGCTATTGCTGAGCCGTTAGGATTTACAGCATTTAAATAGCTTATGAGGCCATCCACATTACCTCTATTTTGCACGAAAGCATCTCGGCCATGGTTGTGGACGATATCAAATCCCATCTTGAGACTATGTCTGCCAAAGATCCATGAGAAAGTATCACCGACGGTAATCGCATCTTGATCTCGTGGGCGGTTGCTACTTCTTCCGGTACCTGGAAAAGCGCGGTATCTGGTGCTGCCGCTAGATCCGAGAACAATACCCGGTTGACCGAAGAGGTCAAGGACACCTTTCCCGACAACAGCCTCGTAGGCAGTCAAGTCACTAGCATCGAATCCTGCTCCCGATAAGAATTGGCGAACCGTCTGGTTATTTCTGAGAAATTCATGCTGCGTGTTGAAGCCGCCGCGAAACTCATTGATCATGTTGCTCGAAAACAGATGCGTGAAAGAAAGCGAAAGCGTGTTGTTATTTCGCTCAACGTGACGAAGGCCCAGGCCAGCATAGAGTCCGTCTATTTTGCCGCTGGCAGCACGTGTTCGGGAAACATTATAAACTCCGTAAATCGAGTTCTTGCTGGAAAAAGTATGGTCCAGGCGAAACGTCCCGAGATCACGAGTCGTAAGTCCACTGAGGTTCTGCACAAACTGGGTTAGTCGTCCGTTTATGTCAACGGGCGAGTTAAGACTTGAATGCGGGTAAAAGGTCTGAACAATCGAAGTCGTGACCGGGTTTAGCAAGCGCTGCGGAATAGTGATAAAGCGTGTGTACCCGCCGGTAGTCACTGTGTTGTTGGCTATTTCGGTCGCAGTGAGTAATGGAAGGACACTGCCTGGAACCCGTGGCTTCCTGGAGTCGGGAAGCTGAGAGAAATCGCCGTTCAAGACTCGCTGGCTGGCAAGAGTCGGGCTAAAACTCGTGTACTGGAAAGGTTCGAGGTCCCATCGTCGTTCGTAAGAGCCGAAGAAGAAAGTCTTTTCTCTGTTCAGGAAAGGGACAGGACCGCCGAACGAGCCACCCGTCTCATTAAGATTGAATCCAGGAATCGGGAAGAGCGGATTATTTACAGTCGGCGTGAAGAGTTCAGCCGCGGCAACTTTTTGGTCAAGCTGCGCGGCCGCCAAAGCGGAATTCTTATTGTTGTAAAAAAGCGAGCCGTGATAGTCCTTCGTGCCACGCTTTGTCTGGACCCGAATGTTAGCGATGCCGGCGTACTCAGCAGTGAAGTTGTTTGACAGCACCGTGAGTTCGCCAATCGATTCAAGCGAGGGTTGGCTGGCGGTCGGCTCGGCGAAGAGCCCGCCATTGGTCCGCTGCCCATCTAATGAAAAGCTGGCCCCATAGCTCTGGGCGCCGATGAACTTGAATTCGCCGTTCCCGCCCTGAGCCTGGGTTATGTTCGGATTTAAATAGAGAAACTGGTAGATATCGCGGCTATCGCGCGGCACTTCAAGGATTTGCCGGCTATCGAGTGTGCTGGAAATTACCGATTGGTCCCTCTCAATGAGTCCAGCCTCCGCAGTAACATTAACGCTTTCGCTCGGAGCACCGATTTCGGTCTTAACATCAGCGCGCACAACATCGGAGCCTGCGACAACGACATCGACGACTGTCGTTTTGAATCCTGTAGCAGTTACAGTAACTTTGTAATTACCGGGCTTCAGTGCCGCCGCCTCATAGTTACCCTGGCT
>DIYZ01000223.1:36717-37237 GCA_002427845.1 Chloracidobacterium sp. UBA6041
CAGCCAGTTACGAGCAAGCTGGCGATGATTGTCCGTATGATTCTCATATTGACTCCTTCAACTAGAAGAGATTGTTTGTCGCAGCAACGGGGCATTCGCGCGATTGAAGCCCGCCTCTTAAACTCACTTTCGCAACGCAGCCGGTTCCGGTTTTTTACACAAATGAGCTAACCAACCATCAGAGGTTAGTCAGCGTTTTAGATGAACTACAGTTCTATTGGCTTGGGGAAGGGCTCTGTTCACTTCGCCGCTTGACACCTTTCCGAATAGTCAGCTTTAAGCTGGGGCGACAAGAACTTGAATTATCAGCCGTTCTTACTTCCCGACGTGCAAATGCGGGGAGACTGTCGTCGCCGGGGGTTAGTTTGCGTTTAAGACTAACTTTAAGGCGCGACTTATAGCACCGGCGGGCGACCAATTGCAAGAACTTTTACAGAACTTTTACGGACACCCGTCACATCACTTCAGTAGTCACTTTAGACCAGTGGCGCGCAAACGGACTTTGGTCTTTGGACTTTGG
>DIYZ01000223.1:37556-40971 GCA_002427845.1 Chloracidobacterium sp. UBA6041
ACTGACCACTGACTATCACCTCGGAATCACAGGCAGAATAAGTGCCGAACTATATTTGCCCTCGTGATAGATAGTTTGGCGCGCGTTTACCATGCGAGAGGCCCCCAACATCGACTCACCCGTATTGGGGTTGCGATTGAACCTGGGAAAGTTACTGCTTGAAATGTAAAGTCGTAACCGATGCCCCTTCTTGAACACGTTGCCGGTTGCCCACAGGTCAATCACGTATTTATAGACTTTTCCGGGGATTATCTCCTCGGGCCGGGCCGTCGTATTGCGATAGCGTGCACGCACGATCCCGTCGGTCAGGAAACGCGCATAACCGCTGTTGTCAACGTCGGCGAGCAACGCCGTAAAGTCGGTATCGACGGCAGACGTCGAAGCATAGAGCTCCAGCGTTATAAACCCCGTCACTTCGAGGTCTTTACCGACGGGAGGTGTGGAGAAGATGAGCACGTCTGGCCTTGACTCATTCGGACGCTGGTCGAACGGTCCAGGCGGTTGGGCAACGCCGCAGCAGAGTCTTCCGCCAATCGTGGGCACCGGATTCCGTGGGTCGTAATCGAAGCGGTCGGGTCGCTCTTCTGAGGGAGCAGTGACGCTCAATTGGCCGTCGCTTGTCGCACCGTTTGCTCCGTGGTTTGAATGCAAGTAGTACTTCGTGTATTGCGTGCGCGCCAAAGGAAACTCCTGCTCGTCGCGCCAGACGTTCTCGCCCATGATGAAGATACGAACGGGCGCCGCGCCGGCATAATCGTTCTGCAGTCCTTTCAGCGTGTAGTCAAACCACTTAAGGGCAGTGCCCGTCATGTCCAGCACTGCGTTTCTCCCGAACACGACATCGCCCACCTTCCCTTCTGCTGAGGTCGGTGCATGCGCCCACGGCCCGATAAGCAATCGCTGGCCAGCCCGCACGTCCGGGTCACTCGCTTCTGTATGCAGCCCGATATAGTTCTTAATGGAGCCCTTGAGAAAAAGATCGTGCCAGCCAGCTGCGTGCAAACCCTTGACGTTCATTTCTCGATAGTGATCAGAGATTCGCCAACGCTGCCAGTAGGCATCGCTGCGCTCGTGTTCGACCCAGTCATGAAAATAAGGTGCAAGGCTAGCCGGCGTCGGCAATTTCAAGATGGGGTAATCTTCTACCGGCAACTGCGTTAACCATTCCCTGGGCCGCAAACTGTCATCGGCCTTCCGGCGCAGCGTGTCCACAGCCAGAATTGAAGTCCATGAACTACTGAACCATTGCATCAGAACGCCGCTCTGGTAGGTCCAGCCGTCGTAATATTCTGAGGCGGTGACGTACGGGAAGATCGCAACCAGGTGCGGCGGACGCGCCACTGCCGCAAGCATCTGCGTAGCGCCCACGTAAGACCCACCAAACATGCCAACTTTCCCGTTGACATATTCCAGCTGCGCAGACCACTCGATCGTATCGTAGCCATCCTGACTCTCGTCGCGAAAAGGATAGAACTCGCCGCCGGAATCGTAACGCCCCCGCGTGTCTTGGAGCACCACGACGTAGCCGTGTCCGGCCAACTCGTACGCCATGCCTGATTCGCCTTTGCGACTGTAAGGAGTTCGCTCGAGCAGCACTGGAAACTTTCCGTCGCTATCAGGCCGGTAGACGTCTGCCGCGAGCAGTGTGCCATCTCTCATCTTTACGCGGACGCCATTCTGGATAACGACCTTGTACTGCGTCTCGGCGGGAGTTGCTGCAACGGACAGGGGCGCGAGCAATCCAGATGCGGCGCCGATGGAGACAACCACCGACAAGAGCGTTTGAAGGTAAGTCTTTACAAAAATGCTCATGCGCGTCTCCTATCGTGTTGGTTCGGTCCCCTTATTCAAGGGGCGCTCTCTCGTGGACACGACGCCACCTGTTTGAATCGATCCGTCGTGGGAGGCCGGTTCGGACTGCGGTACAAACATTGTGCGACGCGCGACGTTGGTGCGGGGGTCCAAAACATACGAAAACCCAGCAACAGGATCATTGATAGTTGTTATTAAAGGACGGTCCGAAACCCGAGCTGTCGCTCCATGCGTTTCGGCCATTCGGTCAAGGCGAGTGCGTCCCTGGCCGTCCCGGTAAATTTGAGAAACAGCCGTGCGCGTCGCGCTGGTGCCGTCTGCGAGGTTTTGCACCTGTTCGACCATTAGTGTCCCTGAAAAAGGAGCACCTTTAACGAGCTTGCGCTCAAATTCCAGACTACCAAAGTCGGACAACGCAGCGAGATCGAACGGAGATGAGGTCGGCGATGACTTAGTGATTGATTCCTTTGGACCGACCAGAGGGTTTGCACCCGCCGGCTTCTGATTCTGCGCATGCTGTCGTATGGCGGTCCCGAACAATACGAGATTAATAAAAGCAAAGACCATAACTGTTGGCAGCCGTCGAACACTCATGGATTATTTACTTCCTTGTTACAGCGTTCCACTCTCGATACTTGCTACAAAAAAGGTCCCGGTATCGAACAAACCGAATAGTGTTTAGCCCCATTTGGACGTTGAGAATTGTCTTGGACAAACAACTAGTGTGGTGATCCAGCCTTGCTCTCGACCTGTTCCAAATAACCCATCAGCTCACCCATAGCAAATCTTTCCTCAAGGGATATATCTGATCCTTTCGCTGATAACTTCTTATAGACGTTAGTCGCAGTGCCTATTCCTTCATCTGACTGAAGCCTTCGCAGAATATATGCTGCGTAACCAATCTTCATGGGTTCTTTTTCATCATTCAAGGCATCGATTAACAACGGAATGGCAGCCTCCTTATGGGAAATTATGAACTCAGTGTTCGCTGTAGGATGAGCATTAGCTTTTCCCAAGCTGCTGGTGCCAAGCGACTCGCCGCTTAGTGCATCTATGCGTTCCTTCACGGCGTTCGTTTCATCCATCTTGGTAGAATTGTGTTGACCACAAGAAATAGACAATGCCGGTTGGATTATCAAACATAGAAAAATGCAACTAATGAACTTATTGCCTGTTAAGCGCTGACTAATCGTCAATCTCACCAACACCAGTTTGACTCCTTTGTTACGGCGTGTTCTATGATTTTTCCAGATGAATTGATGTTTATTCTTGCCCGCCATTTAACACAACACTGCTTCTTCTGGCAATTCTTTTCAACACCTTCTCCCCCGGAGTTGAGACAGGTCGTATACCAAAACTCAACATTGCTTGGGAACTGAGACTCTACGGAAACAGGATCCGCCATCGACGGGTTTCCCTCGATATACTGCCTAAAAGGAGGTTTGCTCTGGTCAGTCACCGTGGGAGTATTAATATCATCTATATTTGCCCCACGTTGATGTCTAGGGAATCCACCACCAACAATTTCTGCTCCGACCCAGAAATGCTGACTAAAGTTGCAATGTTCTCCGGGCCCCTTATATGAGGAGGGCTTTCTGCGAGT
>DIYZ01000292.1:0-1254 GCA_002427845.1 Chloracidobacterium sp. UBA6041
GAGCGCGCTGCGAATTCTATTGAGGTCCAAGCCGGCATAACCGTAAAAGTCGATTTCACCAATGCGCCTCTGTTTGTCTTGCACGACCGCGAATGCCCCTAGCGAGAGGGCGAGGAAATACCAACAGCAATTCATCAGGCGAATAAGGTTTCGTCTTCTCATAAGAGGGATAAGACAGTCGCAAATCGGCCACACTTCAGATCGAATTCACGAGTATTCCACTGACTACGGCGATTAGCCAAACTGAAGCAGCGACCACTGCAGCAACCTTCCAGCTCGTTGATCTAATGATCGTGAGCAGCGATGGAAGGTTGACGGCCGGGCCAGCGATGAGCAGAGCCATAGCTGCCCCGACAGGAGCGCCCGAGCTTAGTAATACAAAGGCCAGCGGGATCTCGAAGAACGTGGGCAGCGCCAGGGGAATCGCAAACGTGGCGACAACTATCACTGCCAACAACCTCGCGTTAGGGGACGTGAAAGTACTTGCAGGCAGCCATTGGGCAATAACCATCGAGACCAGGACACCAATGACTATCACCGGGACTAGTCGCAAGGCTACTTGAAAGCATGAACGCACGAAGCGTAGTAGATATGATCGGCCTGATGAGTATTCGGAAACATCGTCAGCTTCAAACGCAACACTCGCTCCGCCAAATATCTTGTCAGCAATCATTCCCGTGAAAAGAACTGCCGCGATGCTGGCGGCTAGCCGCGTCCCTGCAATCTTGAAGTTGAAGAGCATGAACGTGAGAATCAAGGCGGCCGGATTGAGCGCGGGCGCGGCGAGCATCAACCCGAGTGACGGGCCAAGTCGTGCAGAGCGTTCGTACACTCCCTTGAAGATCGGCGCGACACAGCAGGAACAGAGCATCAACGGCGCGCCTGCGGCTCCAGCAATTATCTGTCCCCGCAGCGAGCCTTTTCCCAACACGCGAACAAGCCAACGCGGAGACACAAATGTTGTCACTGCTGCGCTAATCAGAATGCCAAAGAACAACGCCGGCCAGATGACTAAAAAGTAATTCAGGGTTCGCGTGAGAACACTCGCTCCCGAAGCGCCTACCAACGGAATCACATTACTGCGCGGAGTCAGTGCGCCGGTCGTCGACACTTTGCCGATCACCGCCAATGCGGCTGAACTCTTGTAAGCGATCAAGGCTCCAATGATTAGCAGCGTCGGTAGTGCGAAATAGACAGCCCGCTGGATCGCTGTCAGAGACTCTTCGCTTTTTGTATGGGTGGTTTGTTCCATCA
>DIYZ01000292.1:1437-15885 GCA_002427845.1 Chloracidobacterium sp. UBA6041
TCAGAAGACCTGAAGCTTCAGTCGTATAATTCTCCGACCAAATCTGACCAAGCCTTTTGCTCGCGCTCAGGGCTAAAGAGTGAGGCCAAATTCTTAATCCGCTCTCTCAGTTCCGCGAGATACTCCGGAGAAGTTTCCACGCGTGTCAATAGTCGTGCAAGCTGTTTAGTATTGCCTACCTCAAAATAGCCAGGATAATCTGCGCCCAGAATGCCAACATTGCCATCAATACGCGAGGCGAGAATAGGAACGGAACCTACGATCGCTTCTGACAACACGTTGGCCCCGCCCTCCATGCGGGATGAGAGAACACAAAGAGAACTCTTTGCCAAGATTCGACCAACGCGCCAGCGCGGCTGCTCGCCCAGCCACAGATAGCGCTGATTGAGACGCATCTCCTTGCGCGCACTGGCCGCCATTGTGTCAGTCATTTCGCCGCCGACTTGCAAGACACGAATCCTTGACGAATCAGGCAGTAACCGCGCCGCCAAGGCGGTACGAAAAGGATCCTTCACAGCACGCAGGTGGCCGATTACACATACGTCAAAGCTGCCGTTGAATCGTTCACTAGCTTTAGAATTGCTTGCCTTCCTTCTCGCTGCCCTGTCGCTCGTATCTGTCCGTACCTGCCTGGCTTCAACCGACTGATAGATTACACACGTCTTGCCTCGCAAACTTGGCTGCAGTTCTTCGATGGCTTTCGGTTGTAATACGACAATCTTTGTCGCTATCTCCATGGACTTCTGCGCCGGATGATTGGTGCGAATATCGCGATAGAGATCTGTTCCGGTAAGAGTGACGATGATCGGGTCTTCGGGGTTCTGGCGCCGAAAGTCCATGATTGACTGATGGCTGCGCCGAGCGTGTAAAGCTATTAGCAGATCATACGGTTTACCGTCGTACGTTTGTGAAATCGTGACGCGGTTGCCAAGTCGACTGAGAATCTTTGCCCAGCGAAGCGCAGTAATGCGGTTTCCGTAGCGTGAGTCCGGCGGCGCCGGAGTGACTATGCCAATCCTCATTCTTCCTATGTCTACAGCGCACAGGTGCGGAACCCCGCCCATACGTCGCGTCTGTCAGGTGTGTAGAAGTTTCGATAGGTGTTATGAATGACGCGCGAACGAGTCACCCAACAACCGCCGCGAAGCACCTTGTGATCCCCAAACCAAGGCTCCGAATATTCTTTGTAAGGTCCAGGGATAAAGCCGGGATATGGCTTGAAATCGCTTGCCGTCCATTCCCATACGTTGCCGATCATTTGCCGGCATCCGAACGCGCTATCACCCGCGGACAGCGCGTCAACGGGGAGGCATCCCATCGCGCGCCAATCAAGATTTGCCCGTTCGGGAGTAGGCGAATCGTCGCCCCAGGGATATCGTCGTTTGTCCGTTGTAATGCCTCGACCTCCGGCTGTTAGCTCCGCACTCGCCGCCAGCTCCCATTCCGCTTCCGCCGGCAGGCGCCGGCCGGACCAGCGGCAGTAAGCATCAGCCTCATACCAGCTGACATGGATGATGGGCAGGCGCTCATCAAGTCTGACCCATTCATCGAAGTTGCGGCGCAACCAGCGACCACTTCCCTCGACGCGCCAGTAGACCGGATGTTCGGCGGCGACGCTCGTCCGCCATTTCCAGCCTTCCGCCGTCCAGAGTTCGCTTCTGCGATAGCCGCCGTCTTCCACGAACTGCTTGAATTCACCATTGGTCACGGCGGTTTTCGAGATCGCAAAAGCGCCAATCTCAACCTCGTGTGCGAGCTGTTCGTTATCAAAGACGAAACCTTGTTGGGAAGGGCTTCCGAGAGTGAATTTGCCGCGAGGTATTTCCGCGTCGTCTGACAAGTCGGTTTGAGTAACGGGCGGATTTGTTTCCGGCAACTGTCCCTCGTTAGCTAGTCCAACCTTCTCGGCCTGCTTGCCCGCGATGCCAATTGTGGGCGCGGGATAGCTCAGAGTCTGACGCGTGTAAGTGATCGCCTCGTCGTGCATCTGCTCGTGTAGCAACACCAAATTTAGGAAATAGTCTTCATCGAAGCCATCGGCATCTCTCAGGGTGTGGCTCTGGCAACTGGCTTGGTCGATTACCCGCTCAAGAACTTGCGCCATGTAGGCCAGCGTTTCGTCTCTCTCAAGTAGTGGCAAATCCCACCGCGTGTCGTGGGCGACGCGCGCTGAATCGTAAAGCTCGTCGCCGTGTTTGAGAATCGGCTCCTGGCTTCCGAGGTGACGTAAGACCCAGAACTCTTGGAACCATGCCAGGTGACCAATCTCCCAAAGCAGAGGATTCACGATCGGCAAGCGCGGCCCAATCAGTTGCTCCTCGCTAAGATCGGACACCAACTCGACCGTCCGCGCGCGAGCCTCCTTCAGCGCTTCAATCAATTGAGCGTTCGTAACTCTTGCTTGCGCCGTCAACACCGTCTGCCCTCACTCAGCCATAGCGGAAAAATAAAAGAATTTCATGGTCTGCACCTATTCAGCCATCGCTTTAAACAGATTGTTGAGTGACTCTGCCAGCGTAGGGTGCGCGAATATAGCATCCCTGAGAACCGTGTAAGGCAAGTGAGCCATCATTGCAATCTCAAACATGGCCATCAACTCACCGCCTTCGATGCCAAGGACAGCGCAGCCCAGAATTTGTTTCGTTTTGGCGTCAACAATGGCCTTCATGAAGCCGCAAGTCTCGCTCATCTCAATGGCCCTCGCGACGCTACTCATCGGCAACTTCGCCACGAGAACGTCCAAACCTTGATTGCTGGCTTCTGTCTCGGTGATTCCAATCCGGCCGAGCTGCGGATCAATGAAGACTGTGTAAGGAACCAGCCGGCCCTTCGTTGTCGCATGGCTGCCTTCAATCAGGTTCGTGCGAAGGATGCGAAAGTCGTCGTAAGAAATGTGCGTAAAGGCGGGGCCACCTTTGACATCACCCAAAGCATAGATTCCCGCTACGTTAGTCTCGAGTTGATCGTTCACTTTGATAAAACCATGCTCGTCAGTTTCCACTCCGGCCGACTGCAGGTTGAGCCGGTCGCTATTGGGTCGCCGTCCCACCGCAACCAGCAAATGAGATCCTTTTAGTGTAGTCTCACTTTTTGGTGTCCTCACGATCAGGTTTACACTGGTATCGTCCCCTTGAGCGCGCAATACCTGAGAGTTCAACAGCACTTTGATGCCATCTTCCTCCAGTATCCTTGCTACTTCGTCAGCCACGTCCGGGTCTTCGTGCCTCAGCAAATGATCCCCGCGATGAATAATCGTTACTTGACTACCAAAGCGGCGAAACATCTGGCCGAATTCCAGACCAACGTAGCCGCCGCCCATCACCAGCAGATGCTCAGGGAGTATTTCGAGTTCCATAATGGAAGTCGAATCTAAAGTTGCTACCGTATCCAAGCCTGGAACGGTTGGCTCTGCCGGACGCGCGCCTGTGTTGATGAAGATCTTTTCCGCCGTAACCAGACGCATCCCACCTTCACTTAAGATAATCTCAAGCGATTTTGGACCGTTGAACCGGGCCTCGCCTTTAAGTAAATCAAGCCCTTGAGTCTTCTCGATGTTCTTGAGCCCACCCTCGCGAAAGCTTTCAACGATTTTCTGCTTGCGCTTGCGGACTGCGGACATACTGACCTTCACAGGTCCACTATCGACACCATAATCCTCACTTCGCCTCGACAGATACGCTACGCGCGCGCTTGCTACCATTGTCTTGGTGGGCGTGCAACCCACATTCACGCAAGTGCCGCCAATGTCGCCACGCTCGACAATGGCCGTTTTCCATCCGCCTTTGGCGAGAGCTATCGAAAGCGGTGCACCTCCCTGACCTGAGCCAATCACAATCGCATCATAAGCTTCAGCTTGCATGACCAACTCCCACTCTGTGCCGCACAGTCCTTACCCTGCCAGACCCTATTGTTTTCGCGCCGTCACAATGATCATTTGCGCTGGAATGCTCATCTGGCCGTTCGAAAAGAACTCCCGTACTGCTTCCTGCGCTTCTTGTGCCAGAAGATCCTTTTGGACCGGAGAAAGCATGGCCAACTTTTCACGGAGCGTTCCGGAAGTCTCCGCGCGCAGCTCCCAAAACTGCTCTGGCGAGATTGGCGCACCAATCTGAAACTTAAGCACTCGCTCCTTAACCTCATTCGCGCCGGCCTCTCTCAAAATGCCGGCCAGAGCACCGGGTTTGGCGAAGCGAAAAGCGCCTGGAGTATTCGGGTCAGCGGGTGCAACGTCAAAGTAGCGCGCTGTAACGTCGGTAATCAGATAGGAAAACGGATTGAGTTCGCTTTTGTCCCAGACGACAAACGACATCGCCGCGCCGGATTTTGTTACCCGCAGCATCTCGCGCAAGGCAGCAAGGGGATCGGGAAAGAACATTACTCTGAGTCTACAAACAACGGCATCGAATGATTCGCTTTCGAAGGGCAGCGAGTCAGCCGCACATTGCCTGAACAGCACGTTCGTTAGTCCGCGCCGCTGGCCTTCCCTCTCGGCCGCGAAGACCATTTCTGCGGTTGCATCAGTACACGTCACCGAGCCAGTTGGGCCAACTATTCCGGCGATAGTCAATGAAGGCTCGCCCGCACCACCGGCGACATCAAGGACCGACTGTCCTGCAACGATGCCAGCCTCGTCGATGAGTGCCTGGGTGACGGGACTGAACATCGAGCGAATGGTATCGCTGTGCTTTTGCCAGTAGGCAGCCGACTCGTGCCACTCTTGCAGGACCGCATCACTCCGAATTGTGCTCATTTCTGAAGACATTATCTCTGCGTCCGAGTCATTTCTTACGTCGCCAATGACTTTCACTGTCAAGCTCAAAGTCCTTTCCATGTTCCGCCAGTTCGAAAACTTCTACGAACTCGTCCGGTCCCAGTATCTTGTACGTCTCGCGGGCCCGATATCCCGGCGGGAATGCTCTGTATGCCTGTTGTGCGATAGTCGCCGATGTCATTTCTGCATCGCGAAGGGTTACTGCGAATAGAGTGTGTACCTTGCGGCTGTCCCAATTCGCAGCCCTACCAAGCCGGCAAAGGAAAGGGTAATGACTAACACCGCTGACAAACATGACCACGATTGTTCTTTGGTCAACCGCTTGGGCTTTAGCCCTTATAGCCAGCGCAATCTTGCTCAAAGGTAATCCAGCCAAAGAGTGGGGCCAGGCGGCTCTCTTCATTGGGGCGCTCACAGTCGTTCTATGGCAAGGTCAACGACTATCTTGCCGTCGCTAGCCCTGAAAGAAAAACCTCAAGGGCATTCGTCGTCACAGCAGGTCTCGCCGCGTAGTCCCTCGATACCTTCCTTCACGATAATTGGCACCATGATGAGAGCCGCAACAGGATCGGCCCACCACCAGCCAACCAGCGCGTTCAGTAAGAGACCGGCAAGCAGGATGGCCGAAAGATAGGTACAAAGCTCCGTCTGTTTTGAATCAGCCATCAGGGCGCCACTCTTTATGCCTCGGGCTACCTTTCTCTTGGAGCGAACGAGCAATGGCATAACAATTAGAGATGCGATAGCCAGGACAATGCCGGGGATGCTCGCGCGCGGTTGTTCGCGCCATATCAGCGATTTGATTGAGTCATAGCTGACATACGCAGCCAGCAAGAGGAACAAGACACCGACAATGCGGATCGTAACTGCCTCGACTCGTTCCCGGCGTGACTCGTCTGCGTCCAAATGTAGCCGCCAAAGCAGAGCTGCACCAGAGGTGACTTCGATCAGGCTGTCAAACCCAAAACCGACCAGCGCAATGCTACCCGCCATTAGACCAGCCACGACTGCTATGAGTCCCTCTAGGCTGTTATAGGCAATTGTGAAGTATTCGAGCCTCCGGCCTTTGGTGACCAACTTCGAACGTTCAATTCTGGCCAGACTAATTATCTGCTCACTCATCACGACATCTCCCACTCACGCTGACAGAGAAGTAAAACAAAACCATAACGGTCACCATAATCCGCAAGGTTGTCAGTGGTCATGGTCCTCCTGACGCGAAGTGTTGTCATGGCCTTTTCCGGAAGAACTTCGCGCTATCTTCATTATGCAATTGGTGTCCTGTGAGCATTAAGGTCGATTGCGGTTACACGACGTTTGCCTGAGAAGCACTTTGGTCACGTGAGGCAATAGGAACTACATCTTCATTCCCAGCGGTGACTCGATGGGCCGCAGGTTTTGTAAAAGCCAATGGGCGCTAAACTGAGAATGTCTTCCTCCATTCGATTAATTTTAGGGTTTAGGAATATCGTGGTTAGGTTTTAGTAAGTCCCCGTCCAAATACTTGATCAATACTACCTCGTTGTGACGCTCGTTATAGATCATCTCGTCCATCAGGTTGCTCGCGATTAGGATGCCAAACCCGCCGGGCCTCAGGCCTAGTTCAGTTCGCACCTTCTGATGATGGAGCGGGTCGCCCTCTGGGTTGAGAATAGCGGCGTGATTGAGCGATTCAATGAGGAAGCCTTCACCCGGATCCTTTATGCGATAGATAATGACGCGTGGCGTGTGGATATAGCCGACCTCAACACACTTCTTGGGATCGTTCTTTCCACCATACTCTATAGCGTTGCGAAGCATCTCGCGAAAAGCATAGATGACATTGTCACGCGTTTCGCGCGGCAAATCGGTTTTCAGTTGTGACATCAGCCTTTCCAGCGGATCGATCGCGGCGGGATCACAAGGCACCCGGAGTTCTATCCATTCGGGCCGTGCTGACAGAACCTCGATATTAGTATCCGGCGGGTTGAGTTCGAGAGCCGACTCGACGGCTGAAAGTAGTTGTTGCATCTCAAAGGGCTTGCTCAGGAAATCACATGCCTGATCGCGGAGGGCGCTGATCGCTGTCTCCGGGGTATTGAGCGCCGACATGATGATCACCCGCAAATTCTCGTTGTGCTCGCGGAGCTGCGATAGCATGGTTAGACCATCCATGCCCGGCATCATCACGTCGAGCAAAGCCAGATCAATCTTCTCTGCTGCTATAAGTTCCAAGCCTTGGAGTGCATCGTCGGCAGTGAGTACGTCGTAGCCCTTATGCGCCAGAGCGGAACGGATCAAATCCTGCAACTCTGGGTTATCGTCCACGACTAGAATCTTCGAGACCATAATCTATACTATAGCAGCGTAATCTCAGACGACTGAACAATGGCTATTTATGTCACCATTCACGCAGGGCCTCACGCCAGATTTTCGACGGTCGCCTGCGCTTAGAGTGCACACCTGCCCGAGATGAGATTGGCTATCAGAACGATCAGAGCCACGACTAACAGCTGGTGAACAAGACCACCGCCGATGTGACCGCTGAAACCAAGTAACCATAAGACCAAGAGGATTACGATCCTCCCGTTGCCGCGTAACGCCAGAGACATGTATGTTGAAGGTCAGGTCGGTTGATTAGAATGGGCTACGGTTGAGCAGCCTGTTCCAGGAGACCGCAACGACTATCAACGGCGAGGGATATATCACTGCTTCGTGTGGTTGACAATAGAAAGCGGCGAGGCTGAAACCCCTACGTTTCCAGTTGGCCCTCCCAAGCTGGAAGTTTTGGTTGTCAGGATTCGACCACCAAGACAAGCGAGTTTAACCCATCACGAAACTCCGACTGACCCATCGGCCGCACCACTCCTGCTCGCCCAACGAATGTAAATCAAGTAGATCACGATGAAGGCATTAACCGCCAGCACAATCACCCGCAGCACGGTTACCCGTTTAACGATCTCGAAGATTTCAATCGGTACGTAGATCCCTCCTGAGACAATCGCAAACCACTCAGCCCACGTTCTTATATGCCAGAGGCCCCAGGCTTCCAGGAGCCGCACTGCTGAGTAGACGAATGCCATGCTCGCAAGGAACCACAAGCGCGAATCGTTCGTGTGCCTCGCGGCTTCAATAAAGATGTGTGGATAATGATGCGCGGGATTGAGGTGCGCGTGACGAACTAACTCTTCGGCTGTTGATTGTACATCGTGATGAAGAAAATGAAGTAGCCCGAAGCCGACCAGCAATACCAGTAGTCCCTTGAATGCTTCGAAGATGGCAATCGAGCGAATGCCGCGCGCGGCCAGAGCCGTAACATTACCTGAGTGCTCTTTAGTTTTCAGGGCCAACGACTTCTCTGAGCGACTTCGCTGCTGCGGTAGATATCAACGTCAGAAGTTGAACGTGCGCGCTGATTAGCAACGGCGAGGGATATATCACTCGTTGGTGTGGTTGGCAATAGCAAGCGGCGAGGCTGAGGAACCAGTCAGGAGGGGCAAAGTGGTTTCAGCTTGGCGACCGAACAAACCGCAAGGGTTTTGTGCCGTAGGCCGCCGATGGTGCGTCAGATCCCCCCTCTCATCAGCTTCTTGTATTCCGCCAGCCTATGGCGTCTTCTGCCGCTCGTTTGTTTGTTGAGACTCTCCATCGATTGTCGTCTCAAGAAAATCTCGTGGGCGTAGTGCAGCTGTTCTTTTCTATCTGGATTCTGTTCTGCGTCAATCGCCGCTTTTCGTATCGCTTCAGGCAAGTTGAGTTCACGCTGCTCGTCGCTTGAAAGCGGAGCAATGTTAGCAAACCATCGAGCAGCCACCATTCGCTGCGCGTCTATGAGATGATTGAAAAAGTCATAGGGTACTACTTGCGGCATCCCAAGGCGACCAGGATCGGCATTTATATACCGATAGGCGGCTATCTCTGCACGAAAATTAACCATGCCAGCAGACGTCTTCGGGCTTTCGATTTCGTCGTCAGCCACAACGACGTAGAAATGTGGCCGACCCATCAACCACGTACCCGCCAAGGTTTCCTAATCTACTTTGACAATGACCGAGGTGAGGTCGTCGGACTGGCGCTCGCCACGCGCGAACAACCGAGCGGCCTGGCAAATCCCTTCGGCAATCTGGCTAGCAGAATCCTGGCGGTGGGCCCGCACGTAGTCGAGTACTCTGTCAGGACCGAATTCCACGTCATCAGAAGCGGTGGTCTCAGTGACCCCGTCAGTCAGCAGCAGCAACAACTGGTGCGGCTTAAGTGGAAGGACGGTGCTAACAAACTCAACGTCGCCAAACAGACCCAAGGGAGGGCCGATGCTCCGCATTACAGCGGCGACCTCTCCAGACCCGTTCACCAGGAAACCCGGGACATGGCCAGCGCTCGCATAAGCCAACCAGCCCTCGTATGGATGAACGCGTACACACAGCAGAGTTACAAAGCGTTCGTTGGAGAGGTCTGCCGCAAGCATACGGTTGACCTTGGTCAGGATCTCACCAGGATCAGATCCCCCCGCGGCGAATGAGCGTACGTAAGCCCGGGTGAGCGCCATCACCAGCGCAGAGTCGAACCCATGTCCGCTGACGTCGCCAATACACACACACACGCAGCCGTCCGGCATCGTGAAGAAGTCGAAGTAGTCACCTCCCGTCTCTGCCGCAGGATATGCGGCCCCACCAATATCGAAGCCAGATACCGAAATTGCTGTCGCGTAGAATCGTTGCTGCACTTCGCGCGCCAGACGCAGTTGCACCTCCTGCTCCTGCTTCTTGCGTAATTGGGTGACGTCTTTGAGCACGCTGACGAAGTGAGTGATATTCCCCGTCTGGTCCCTCATCGGGGTTATGGTCTGTTCCGCCCAGTAGAGTTCACCCGTTTTTTTTCGGTTCACGAGCGTTTCCCGGAACGGTCGGCCTTCCAGGATGCTGTCCCAGAGGTTCTTGTAGAAACCCCCATCATGGATGCCGGACTTAAGAATCCGTGGCGTCTTGCCTAGTACGTCCTCGCGGGTGTACCCGGTTGTCGCCTCAAATGCCGGATTCACGTACTGGATCAGTCCACCCTTGTCTGTGATCACGACGCTATCGGCTGTCTGCTCCATCGCGCTGGACAGCAACATCACCGTCTCGAGTGCGCTCTGCCGTTCGGTTTCAGTGCGCTTCTGGTCGGTCATGTCGCTCACCATTGCGAGGGACCCCGAGAATCTTCCGTCATCATTGAAGGTTAGAGTGGCTGCTATTCTTGTCCATAACTCCGACCCGTCCTTCTTGCGATAACGGCTTTCGAGTTGCTCAGTAACGCCTGTTCGGCGGCGCTCCAGATCGAGCATTTTCTGCGCGGCATCCTCCTCGAAGATAAAGTCGAGTAGGGGCTTCCCAACCATCTCATCCACTGTATATCCCAACAACTCACCCATACGCCGATTGACGAAGCGAGTGATAAACTCCGCGTCCAACTGCCAGATCCCTTCGTTTGCGGTCTCTACGATTCCGCGGTAGTGCTTTTCACTCTGCGCGAGTGCCTCGCGTGCCGTCTCTTTCCGGATTAGTCGTGCTCTTTCGGTGATTACGGCGGCCAGCGTCATTCCAGACATCGAAATCACAGCGAGAAAGGACTGGAGGAGGGTTACGTTTTGCAGAGCGCCGCTTTTGACGAAAGGCCCGGAGCCGTGGGCCGTTTCCCACACAGCGACCGCGGAAATCAAGAAGCTCACCGCTGCCGCCCCGGCCGCCTCGAATCGGGTTGCACCCCAGACCAAGAATGGAAAGACGGCGAATCCGAATACGGCTTCTCCGGCAGGGAATCCAAGCCGTCGATCGAAGATCAGCAGGCAGCTGATTACCGTACAGAGCAGGATAGCCGCCAGCTTGAGCAGTTGGCGGGGTTGGCGGATCGACATTAAGTCTGCGAAGGTCAGTAGGAGTGGAGTTACGATCAGGACTCCCATCGCATCGCCAAGCCACCACACCCGCCAAGCCATGCCGAAGGTAGACCAAGCGTTAACGGGTGTGAGCGATAAAACGATAGATCCGAGCGTGGCACTTATCGCCGTGCCGCCGAACGCAGCAAAGAAAATCAACCCGAGTACATCCCGGAGACGAGTAAGAGAGGGCTGAAACCCCGGAATTCGCCGCAGCAACCAAACACCAGCCAAAGGGCCTACTGTATTACCCACTGCAATGCCGAGCGCGGCCGCATGCGGGATCGGAGTGAAGAAATTCACGAGAAAAGCACCGATCGCAACGGCTGGCCAGATACGATAGCCGACCACAAGCATGGCGGCCAGCGCGATTCCCGCAGGTGGCCACACGGGAGATACATTTCCACTCGTGAACGGCATGGCAAGCCCGATCTTGCCCCCAAGGAAGTAAGCGACAAGAACTAACGTCAACTCTACAAGGTATTGAGCTGCAAACGCCGCGCTCGGCATCGAGCCCCGCGAAGATCTCTTAGACTGAACTGTCATTTCATACAACCCGCGGCCAGCGACACTTGGGGTATGCGGACCGATATCGCCGACTACGACTTGTCGACCGCAATGGATTGTCCTTTCCCTCAAACCCTGGCCTTAGCTAACACGGCCACGCGGTTGAAGAAATTAGACGCCACCTTGCAGGAGCGAATCATTAACTGGGGATACGCGGTCTGCGACGCCGCGATCCGAACGCACGTCAATACCACAGAGCCGCTGCCTACCGGCTTTCCATATCCCTCGGTCGGAGTAGGGTGAGGCCGGCAGAGTTAGCTATTCGGCTTATGTAAACTATCTTATCTTAACTATGCTACGTCAATACAGGCCGTGTCGTTACCGAAAAGACGCCCAACGCGAGTTGAACGGCACCCCCGACGAACTGCGCGGAAGCTGCGTTTGGTGCCTTGCTTCTTTTCAATCTGAAATAGAAGTCAATCGACTCTGGCGGCACAGAAGATGTCTACCCTTGACTCCGACTTTCCTACCCAACATGTTGGAAGCTGCCTCGGTATTCCGGTGCGCGTGCACAGTGACTCCACTAGAGCCTCTAAGCGATGATTCCCCATTCCTTGTTTCGGACTGGAAAATTGGTGCCTTGGAACTGCCTCAGTATCGAGAGTCCCTGCAAGCCAGGTACCTCAATGAGAGCTGTCTTGAGGATTGGCTTATTGATCAGGCGTCTGATCACAGTCATTCTCACTCGCAACCCCTGATGCTTCTCCGTGGTATCGGACCAATATTTCTTCGCAGCTGGAAATTCCTGCATCATTGCAGGCTCAGACTCGATTCTAGTCAGAGCGTATATGCCTGCTTCCGTACCGGACATCCAAATGAGACCCAGATGTCCCTTCCGTATTCTCTTCTTGTGTTGGTTGACAAGCCAGTGAATGCTATTCCCGATCTCGGCGTCTGACAACGCATTCAAGACATCGTATCTTTTCGGGTTTGCTTGGAGCAGCCAGACTGAGACTTCCTCGTCATCAGAGCCAGTTGCCGTTTCAACTGAACTCTCGGAAGCTGTGGGCGCAGGATTCTCGAACGACGGTTTGTCATCGATGAACGTATAGTCATACTTCTTGGCAAGTTCGGAAACTAGGGCAATCCCAAGTTCCTTGCATTCAATCCCAATATGTTCCAGGAAGAGGCGTCTCTCCTTCGGAATGACGTTGGCACACAGTACCATCTCACAGGACTGCGTCGGATTCCTGCTCTTGAGCAATCCATAATATTCGGCGACTTGCCCAGATGCTTCCCGACTGAGGATTCCTCGTTTGACTTCAACTATAACATTCCGGTTCAGCCTATCTTGAAAGAGAATATCAATCCTTCGTCCTTCAATGTTTTGCTGTTGACCGATAAGCCTGAAGCCTTCCCCGGGAAAGATCTCCTCGGGATGCTCTGCTATTAGGTTCTCTATGTCCTTTTCCAGCATTGGTCACTCTCTGCGTTTGCGGCTGCCCGTTCTGGAGCATCCCTGGCTGACAGCTAATGGAGACAATGCAGTGCTACTCGTGGCGCAGATGATACTCCCCTTTACTCAGCTTCAAAGACTCAACTCGCGGCGCCGCTTAACTCAGTTGACCGGGGCGGCGATTAGTAACAACGTCGGTCCCTTGGAGCCTATCACGGGTGTGAGTAACCGTTGGGAAGCTGAACGATTCCGCCTAACCTTGAGAGGCCAGTGCCAAAACGCTGGCCTTCCTTTGTTCCGTCACCCAATCCTTTAGGGCTAGGAAATTTTCGCCCACTGCGAGACTACTGCTTGCCAGTGACCGCCGCGTTTCACGAATACATCAGTCCACCTGTAGGTGTCTATGTAAGCTGCCCCGTTTCGCGTTCCTTTCTCTGTAAGGCCGCCTGTTACGACAGCAGTGTTGCCATAGACGCGCACCTGCATATCGAAATTCTCGTTAGACTGTACGACATCAGGGTTAGAGTTCGTTTGGGAAATATATTGTTCCCTATTGAGAGCCTTGCCCTTATCATCTGTGGCGACCCAGTCTTCGGCGATAATGCGTTTGAGCAAGGAGGCATCTTTAGTTCTTGTCGCTTTCTGCCAGTCATCTTCCATCTGCTTGAGTTGTTGCTCAACGCCTCCTGCTTGTGCCTCTTTGCTTTTTGTTGTTCCCTGACCTAGTACAAGAGGGGAAAACACAAGAGTCAACAGCATCGCGCAAATAAGAGATTGGTTTTTCATAGTTAAGCTCCTTTTCTAGAAGGTGCCGGAGAATACCGGCAGGTAGTATTAGCCAATACCGGTGCCAGCGACGATTTATCTGTGGCCCTTCCGCAATTTTGGTGTCGGGATTGACGACAAGGCGAGCCATTATGAGATCGCCCTTTGCGCTCCTTGTCAGCCGGGAGCCCCTTGGCCGGCGTCGCGGCGCGCGTCACTTAAGAACGTAAATCAAGGGGCAATCTTTGACACGTGGCTCGCAGCCAACAACCAATGCCCACCCTTCCAGGTCCAGGTTTGCGTAAAGCGATCTTGCTCGGCTGCGCCGCTGCTGGTTTTACCACTGTTCATGCCTGTTAACACTCCAGTCGAGCCGTATGTCCTGACTTTTATTTCAGAGAAACTGTCGATAACCATGGCATCCGCAGCGGCCAGTGACTTGAGGCGTTCTTCGGCGCTCATGATCTTACCGTCCGCACCTATGTAGGTGTAATCGTCAGTGTAGTAAGGCTTGAGCTTTGCGGTATCTTTGGCTTTGACGGCTTCGAGGAAAGCATTCGCTGTTTTTTCCAGTCCCGCCTTATCTCCTTGCGCTTTGGTGGTTTGGCACACGGTGACGGAGATAAGAGTGGCGACTGCTGCCATCAACGCGGTCTTGATTATCCTTTTCATTTACATATTCCTCCTAAAGTATTAGAGATGCGTCTCGATTAGAATTCGAGAACGCGAGGTTTGAAAAACGGGTTGACTCGTTGGCAGCGCGCACGCTATCACACGGCGACGCGGCAAACAAGGCAGCTTGACTTCGCGTTTTGACAGTGCAAGCGGTGCCCGCGCAAAACCCAAGATGTGAACAAACAAACTCTTGATCTGCAACCTCGTTGTTTCGAGAATGCAATCCTGCCGGTTTGACTCTGTAGTAAAAAATGTAGTAAACACCTGCATTCACAGAAGGCCAAGGAAGAACACGAAAAAATCTAACCTGCACTCTATGTACGTGCTTACACCTCCATGGTCCTCTGTAAACCATGCTGGTAAATTTCTGCAAAACCTTTA